>JAEEYV010000027.1 GCA_016288295.1 Alphaproteobacteria bacterium | reverse complement strand
GCTTTTAATTCCGGTTACTCTGTTTGGTATTTTGCTCATCAATTTTGCCATTATTCAAATGGCACCCGGCGGACCTGTTGAACACGTTTTAGCCCAATACCGAGGAATGAACACCGATGCCAAGTCGCAACTGACTTCATCAGTGCAAATGAATTCTAATTCAAGTCGCTACCAGGGAGCGCAAGGAGTTCCTGAGGAATTGGTTGCAGAATTGGAGAAACAATTTGGTTTTGATAAACCTGTTCACGTACGTTTTTGGAAAATGATAAAAGACTACGCAACTTTTAACTTTGGCAGCAGTTACTATCAGGACAAGACGGTTTGGCAATTAATTGTTGAACGCATGCCGGTTTCAATATCTTTGGGCTTGTGGTCAACGCTGATTATTTATCTTATCGCGATTCCTCTCGGGGTGAAAAAAGCGGTGAAAGACGGCTCCAAATTTGATGTATGGACCTCGGTTGCGGTGGTAATCGGTTCGGCTATACCGGTATTTCTGTTTGCTGTGTTTTTGATTGTTTTTTTAGCCGGCGGTACTTATTTCCACATTTTTCCGCTGCGAGGACTTACTTCCGACAACTGGGAAAACCTGAACTGGTTTTATAAGATATTAGATTATTTATGGCATATCACTCTTCCGGTTATGGCGATGGTTATAGGCGGTTTTGCCAGCTTGACCATGCTGACCAAAAACTCTTTTTTGGACGAACTCAATAAACCATATGTGCTAACTGCCCGTGCCAAAGGACTAAGCGAACGCAAAGTCTTGTACGGACACGTTTTTCGCAACGCAATGTTGATTGTAATCGCAGGTTTTCCGGCGCTTTTGATTAAAATGCTATTTACGGGTTCACTGCTCATTGAAGTAATATTTTCGCTCAACGGATTAGGATTACTTGGATATGAGGCTATCACCACTCGCGATTATCCGGTCATTTTCGGAACATTGTATATTTTTGCCTTGTTAGGGTTGGTATTGAAACTGATTAGCGATATAACTTATTCACTGGTAGATCCGCGTATTAATTTCAGTAAAATTGAGTAAATATAAGTCATATAACGCTTTGAAAATGCAGATAAAATATCTGTAACAATCTGTAACAAGATGTTAGCAGATTTTTCGTGTTGTATCTGCTATATTACGCGCAGATTTAATATCAACAATTTATGAGGATTGAAAAACATGGGAAAACTTAAGGTTGCGGTCATTGGTGCCGGCATGATGGGCAAAAACCACATTAAAACCTATAAAAATATGCAAGATGTCGACTTGATCGGCGTTTATGATATTTTCCCCGAAGCCGCAAAAGCAGCTGCAGAAACTTTTGGCATCAAAGCTTTTACTTCTATGGAAGAAGTTGCTAAAAAAGTTGATGCGGTCAGTGTCGTTACCACCTCTGTTACCCATGCCGATGTCGGTGAGTTTTTCTTGAACCACGGCATTCACTGCATGATGGAAAAACCTTTGGCGACTTCTCCTGAAGGGTGTCGTCGTTTGATTGATGCTGCCGCCAAGAACAAAGTTGTTTTGTGCGTCGGGCATATTGAACGTTTCAACCCGGCAGTTGAGCAAATGTCAAAAATTCTTTCCGATACATCAAAGATTCGTTCTCTGACGGCACAAAGAATGTCCGCCGCTTCCGGTCGTATCACTGACGTTTCTGTTGCCATGGATTTGATGATTCACGATGTTGAAGTTATCCAATCTTTGGTAAAATCTCCGGTTGTTGATGTTCAGGCCGCTGCGGTCAAAACCCCTGACCATCCGGAAGGTAAAGACTATATCACCGCATTGTTACAATTTGAAAACGGAGTTACAGCTAACATTACCGCCAGCCGTATTACCCAGGCTCGTGTTCGTACTTTGACGGTTACAACCGATACCAATTACATTGATATGGACTTTATCAACCAAAGTATTAATGTCCATTCTCAAGGACGTATGCCTTATGTAAATCAGGAAGAAATTCCCGAATGGATGAACTACGGCTTAAAAGGTAGCGTTGAACAATTGTTTATTCCGACCAATCAACCGTTACAAGCCGAGCTGACACACTTTGTAAAATGCATTAATGGAGTTGAAACCCCTCGCATCAGTGGCGAAAATGCTTTTGAAGCCCTTAAAGTTATTTGGGAAGTTGAGCGTAAACTCGGTCTTTCTTCGATTGAAGTTCCAACCAAGAAAAAATCTTCAAAAGCGGCATAATGACACAAAGGTATAAAGCTGTTGTTGAGTATGACGGAACCACGTTGTTAGGCTGGCAGAAACAGCTTGATGGTCCGAGCGCCCAAGAGTTTCTTGAAAAAGCCATATTTGATTTTTGCGGTCAAAATACTGAAGTTTATGGTGCCGGTCGTACAGATGCTGGCGTTCATGCACTTGCTCAAGTTGCTCATTTTGATCTCGATTCGGCGATAGATACATTTCGTATTCGTGAGGCTATGAACGCTCATTTGCGAGAACTTGAAGCCCCTGTTTCAGTTTTATCAATAGAAAAAGCCTCCCCAGACTTTAATGCCCGATTCTCTGCTCAAGGACGCAGTTATATTTATCGCATTACTAACCGCCGCGCTCCTTTGATAATTGATAAATATCGCAGCTGGTGGGTATATGTTCCGCTTGATATTGAAAAAATGCGTCAAGCCACACAATACTTGCTTGGTCACCATGACTTCAGTTCATTCCGCGCGGCCAAATGTCAAGCCAAATCTCCTCTTAAAACGCTTGATGTTTTTCAAATTACTCAGAATGGTGAAGAGATAACCTGTTATGTCAAAGCCAAATCATTCTTGCATCACCAAGTACGCAATATGGTTGGAACGCTCAAAATGGTAGGTGACGGGCATCTTGCACCTGAAGATATAAAATCCATCCTTGAAGCCAAAGACCGCGCTGCTGCCGGCCCTACAGCCCCGGCGCATGGACTTTATTTGAAAGAAATATTTTACTAAACAAAATCAGTTTTTACAAAAAATGCCATAAAAACAGGCACAAGTTAACATAACGATAATTTCATAAACAAAAAACTTGACAAAAACCACAAATGCTGCTACAATCACAGCAACAAAAAATTATTAATCTTAACAATTGTGACAATGGAAGAGACAAAAGTAATGACAGCTGCAGAAAGCCGAGGTTCTTCAATAGACCACCTTATGGTCGAAATCAGTTTTTGGACCAAGAACCTCTGGATTTTCGGCGTTGGGCTTGCTATCGCTGCAGGCTACATTATGAATTTTGTAGTGTCCCCAATCTGGGGCTTTAAGCTTGTTGAATTCGAACAACTCAACGAAGTCTTATTCTGGATGGTTGTAATTACCGGAACTCGAGACGTCCTGATTATAGGATTCAAAAAAATTGGAGGAGAGATCTTCATTACCAACTCTCCATACAGTGAAGGGAAGCAAGATTTCCGCAAAGCAGTCAAAAGGTATTGGATACCCATCGTCGGCTGGGCACTTGCTGGTGGATATATTTGTAATTGCCTCGTCTGGCCGTTGGGCGGTATTGATACCCCAGTAGACTGGAACAGTTTACGTTATGTGTTGATGGTATTGATGATAACACTTGGAGGACGAGATGTTACCATAACCGGAATCAAACTCTTTGGAGGAAAAATTTCGATTCAAACCCCAAAAGACAATGACTGCAGTGACACCAAAAAAGAGTAAAGACAAATCTATCACAGAAAGAGCAGACCTCACAAAGGTCTGCTCTTCTGTTTATAATCCTTGACACCAGTTTGGCAAAGAGTTTATTTTATAAAAAACAACAAGGATTTTTACCGATGTCACTACTAAAAACTCGCCGCTTTTTACCACTGCTGATCACCCAATTTTTAGGAGCACTTAATGATAACTTGTTCAAAAACGCTCTTTTGACCATGGTTGCTCTCAAAATGACCGCCCAATCCGATGTCCTGTCAAACGTGATTGCCGGTCTTTTTATTTTGCCATTTTTCTTGTTTTCAGCCACGGCGGGCGAACTTGCTGACAAATATCATCGTAATATCATTGCCCGTATCTTAAAAGTTACTGAGGTTATATTAATGACAAGCGTTGCCATTGCTTGGTATACACGGAGCCTGCCGTTTCTGATTATTATTCTGGCTTTGATGGGCGCGCAGTCGGCATTTTTCGGGCCAATTAAATATTCGCTTCTTCCTCAACACCTCAAAACCGAAGAACTGATAACCGGTAATGCCTATATTGAAAGCACAACATATTTAGCTATTTTACTAGGCTTGATTTTAGGTACTTTGCTACCTACCAATATAACGATAGTAGTCCTGATAATGCTTGCGTTATCAGGTCTATGCGCTTCATGTTATATTCCTGATGCTCCGGCACCACGTCCTGATTTAAGAGTTAGACGTAACATTTTTGCGGCAACAATTTCCAATTTTGCCTTTTTACGCAAAAATAAAACTGTTTTCCAAAGCATTCTTGGTGCAACTTGGTTTTGGATTATCGGAGCGTTGGTTGCGGTTCAGGTTTATCCGATTTGTGGGCAAATACTCAACACTTCTGAGGGCGTTATTACTTTCTTTTTAGTACTCTTTTCTTTTGGTGTTGCCGTCGGCTCATACGCCTGCAATAAAATTCTTAAAGGTTTTATTCATACCACTTATGTTCCGTTGGGAGCCATCGGTATGGCAATCTGCCTTTACTTAATTTATGTTTTTACCAACAACTACCCGACACCGACTACCCAAATATCTTTTATTAAATTTTTTTCGCAGCCACATGCTTTTGGCTTGAGTTTATCATTGTTTATGTTGGCGTTTTTTGGCGGATTATACATTATTCCGCTCAATGCCATAATGCAATCTCGTGCACCCAAATCCCACGTTGCCAGTATAATTGCCGGTAATAATATTTTGAACGCATTAGGCATGGCAATAATAGCAATATTTGCGGCCATATTTTTGGCACTTGGTTTAGGTTTGCCTAATTTATTTTTAACCATGGCAATCATTAGCACTTTAGTTTCATTCTACATTTGTAAACTTTTGCCGGAAGCTCTGCCACGTTCATTGGTGCAGAGCCTTTTAGGATTTTTGTTTCATAGCAAAGTACACGGATTAAGCAATTTCCGCAAAGCCGGTAAAAGGGTTTTAATTGTAGCTAATCATGTGTCATTGCTCGATGGTGTACTTATGGCTGCTTTTATGCCCGAGCGCATAACTTTTGCTATCAATACTACGTGGGCTAACAAATGGTTTATGCCTATAGCCCGTTTATTGGTTGATTTTTATGCCATAGATCCGCGCAATCCTTTGTCTTTACGTAATTTAATAGATGAACTCAAGAAAAACAAAAAAATCATGATTTTTCCTGAGGGGCGTATCACTGTTACCGGTTCAATGATGAAAATTTATGAAGGAGCTGGCGTTATAGCTCAAAAAGCGGGTGCAAAAATTCTTCCGGTGCGTATTAACGGTGCGCAATATTCTAAATTTTCATATCTTAAAAACAAAATCCGCACTCGTTGGTTTCCGCCGATTAGTCTTGAGATTTTGCAACCCCAAAAGTTTGAGATTGACACAAGTGTTCCACGTCGCCAATACCGTCGCTTGGTATCACAAAAACTTTATGATATCATGGCAACAATGATTTATAATACCTCAAAGATTAATCAGAATATTTTCGATTCGCTTCTTGATATCTGCCATATCTACGGTAAAGATCACATTCTTGCAGAAGACATCAATCGCAAACCGCAAAGTTGCAAAGCGTTTATTTTGAAAAGTTATATTTTGGGTGTTGCCTATCGTCAGAACTTTGCCGGACAAGATAAAGTTGGAATAATGTTGCCTAATGTTTTAGCCAATATTATCAGCTTTTTTGCCCTGCAATATGCTGATAAAACCCCGGCAATGCTCAATTTTACTCTTGGAAATAAACCCTTTTTGGCATCCTTAAAAGCAGTTAACTTAAAAACAGTTATCACTTCGCACGCCTTTATTGAACAAGCCAAGCTTTTTCGTTTGGAACAGGCGATGCTTGAAGTCAAAATTAACATAATTTATTTAGAAGATTTTGCTCATCAAGTAACATTACTGACTAAATGTCGTGGTTTTATAGAATATTTACAGCATCGTCATCCGACCAAAACACCGGACAAGACTGCAGTAATTTTGTTTACTTCTGGCTCTGAAGGGTTGCCTAAAGCAGTACTTTTATCACACCGCAATTTGCAGGCCAATAGATATCAAATTGCAAGCATAATTCCTTTCAATTCAAGTGATATTATATTTAATGCCCTGCCGATGTTCCATTCCTTTGGCTTGAGCGTAGGCACCCTTTTGCCGCTTCTCTTTGGGGTAAAAACCTTTTTCTATCCTTCTCCATTGCATTACCGTATAGTTCCTGAACTATGCTATGATACGGTTTCAACGGTAATTTTTGGTACGGATACCTTTTTTGCCGGCTACGGAAAAATGGCCAATCCGTACGACTTTTTCTCGCTAAAATATGCTGTAATCGGTGGCGAAAAACTAAAGCCGACAACAGCAGATTTATGGATGAAAAAATTTGGCGTTCGCATACTTGAAGGGTACGGTGCAACCGAAACAGCACCTGTTTTAAGCCTTAATACACCGATGCATTTCCGTGAAGGTAGTGTAGGGCGTTTTGTCCCGGGTATAGAATATAAACTTGAGCCTGTTCCTGGGGTTGACAACGGCGGAGAACTTTTTGTTAAGGGCGATAATATCATGCAGGGCTACATGAAAGCTGACCGTCCCAACGTTTTGCAACCACTTAATAAAGGCTGGTATAATACCGGCGATATTGTAACTATTGATGAAGATGGGTACATTTTTATTCAAGGCCGAGCCAAACGATTTGCTAAGATTGGTGGAGAAATGGTTTCCCTAACAGCGGTAGAAGAAGCAATAGATCGTTTATATCCGCAGTCAATCCAAGGCATTTTGACTATTGATGATGAAAAGAAAGGTGAACAGTTGGTATTAATAACCAATCACGAAGATGCAAATGTCGCTACCATCAGAGAACACTTTAAAAAGGAAGGATTAAGTGAGCTGTGGATGCCCAAAAAAGTCATCTATGTTAAAAAACCGCCGGTTCTTGGTAGTGGTAAATTTGATTATCTTTCTGCGGCAGAACTTCTTAAAAACTGACTATTCGCCCTGTTCGGGAGTATCGTTGCTCCTTTGCCCGTTAAGGTTGTCTAGGAACTGATGTTCAATTTTGAGATATTGTTTAAACAGCCAGCTTGATTGTGTAAGCAACAGAATTGATATTATCACTAATGCCCACGTAACTTTCGGATTTTCAGTCAAAAATTGGTGTACTACGGTTGAAATAATAAACAGCACCACCAGCAACCTAAAACTTGTCATCAACATTAAGGGCAGACGGTTTATCTTTTTGGCGTTCCATAATTTATAATAAACAGCAGATGCTTTATGATTTGAAATAAAGAAACTTTTATCTGACAACGCCTGAAGATATAAATTACCCACTTTTATTGTACTGCCGACAACTTTTTTAGCTAAATTTTTCTTAGTTTCACCTTTGTTTTTCTTTCTTTTTTCCATAACTTCAGCAATTTTATCCTTTACCACTGGTGGAACAATGGTTCTCCACCCGATTAATGCCTTAAGAAACGGTGACATCAACAGCAAAGTTATACCGGTAACGACTATTCTTGCGGTCAGATTTGGCAACATCTTGTGAACAAAAGGCTTTATAAAATAGTTAGACAGACCGAAAATAGTTAAAGAAATCATGGTCAGCAAAACCAAGCGGATAAAATAATTCTTAAATAACAATTTCCACCGCTGTTCCTCAATTTTTGTTTCCTGCGCAATTGCTGTATTTTCGATTCGTTTCAAAACCGCTTCCGGCAACATCTTCTGCACATATTTATAAGCCGGATCTGCGGCCTTGATCATCATTGGAGTTAAAAATGTTGTAATAACCGACACCGCTACAATAATTGGATATACTTGCGGGCTAAGCACCTTAATACTCATACCGAGGCTTGCAATAATAAATGCAAACTCACCGACCTGTGCCAATGAAAAACCACCATGCATTGCTGTTTTTAAGGTTTCGCCCGAAAATAAAAATCCCATACACGAAAAGAAAATCATTCCGACTACAACGATTATGGTAATCACCAAAATCGGCTCGGCATATGTTATAAACATGGTTGGGTCAACCATCATGCCGACAGATACAAAAAATACCATTCCGAAAAAATCTTTCAGCGGTTTTATGTTCTTTTCGATTCGCTCAATAATAGGAGTTTCAGCCAAAATTGACCCCATCAAAAAGGCTCCCAACGCAGATGAAAAACCTGATGCTGTGGCCATTAACACCATACCAAAACAAAGACAAATAGAAATCAACAGTAGCATTTCATCGTTTAAAAATGAGGCAATTTTTTTCAAAAAACTCGGCACCAAATATATTCCGATAACAAAACATAAGACTAAGAAAAAAGCCAATTTGGCAATACTTTGCGCCAATTCCTTGCCGTTTATGGTACTGCTCAAAGCAATTGTCGGCAACAACACCAACATCAAAATCCCCATAATATCTTCAACCACCAAAACCCCGAAGACCAAATCCGTAAACTTTTGTTTGCGAATATTTAAATCCTCGAAAGCCTTGATAATAATGGTTGTTGATGACATAGAAATCATGCTTCCCAAAAAGAAACTGTCCATTATCGACCACCCAAGCAACAAGCCGGTATTGTAGCCCAAAAACAGCATAAACAAAATATTGGTATTTGCGGTAATCAACGCCGATTTACCGACATTCATCATTTTTTTGAAACTGAATTCCAATCCCAAACCGAAAAGCAGGAAAATTACGCCGATATCTGCCCATACTTCAAGGTTGGCTCTATCAGTAACCGTCGGCACCAGACCAAAATAAGGACCGGCAAAAATACCTGCCAATACATACCCCAAAACCGTCGGTTGCTTCAGTTTTTTGAAAATCAAAGTCGTAATACCGGCATAAATGGTGATTAAGGTTAAATCTAAGATGAGCGAATTGATTGAATGCATTTTTAATGTCCTTATTTTTGACTGTGCCAGACATTATAATATAGCAAAGGTTAAGATTATTATAAAGAACGTCTTTAAAACATCAAAAACTTAGCTTGGTTATTGACTAGTTTAAACCGCTGTAATAATCTGTGAACCAACCGTAAATTCAAAGCAAATCAAAATTAAATGTTAAAAATCCGTAGAAACATCAGATTATTCAAATTAAATAATTTTTTTATATACATGTGGCCATTATCAGCGGTGGCTATCATTTATTTTGATCAAATAACTGGTAGTTATGCCTCTGCATCTTTAATATTTTCCACCTATATTTTGACCCAATCTTTGGCCGAACTGCCGACAAGTTTGATATCTGATAAATGGTCTCGAAAAAAAACATTAATTATGTCTGGAATATTTTTAATTTTATCGGGATTTTGTTTTGCTTTAGCAGGGAATATGCATAGTACATTTTTGTTATTTCTGGGAGCCCTTTTTTGGGGGATAGGAGATGCTTTTAACTCGGGTACGGATGAAGCACTCATCTTTGAAACCATGAAAGATTTACGCAAAACCGAGAAATACGATATTATATTTTCTACGACTAAGATATATAGGTGGTTGGGCGCAGCATTATCTACAGTAATTGCTGTTCCCGTTATCTATTTTCTTAATTTAAATATTTTAGCATGGGTATCTATATTACCGGCTGTTTGTCAATTAGTTATATGTTTTTTCTTTGTGGAACCCTCAAATTATGAGCCTTCATCTTCTAGCGCATTGAAGCATTTTATGGAAGCCCTAAAACAATTCAAAGAAAATAAAAAATTACAAAAAATAACCATAGCACAAATTATGAATTATAGTTGGGGAGAAACCCAATATAGACTTAACAGCATATATTACAATCTGTTTATTCCTTTATGGGCCGTAGATATTGTGGTGTTTATTTATAGAATTTGTAGTTCGATAGGGTTCTATTTTGCAATATTTATGCGCAAAATTGGCCTATTTAAAATGGCTTTTGTTTCAAGCACATTTAAATGCATAACCATATTTTTAGGATTATTAATCAATAATGTCTTATCGCCGTTCATTATATCTGCTTCATCGTTAGCAACAGGCGGAGAACATTCTGCAGAATCAGCGCTATTACAAAAAGAATTCTCAGATACACAACGTGCAACTATGCGCTCTATTGTTGCCATATTTGGCGGATTGTTAACTACGGTATCGTTTTATGTTTTTGGTCTTATTGCAGACATATGTTCTATCTATATAGCATTATCGGCATTGTTGTGCTATAAAATCATCATAAGTGTTTACTACTGGGTACTGATGAAACAGTTAAATTCATAGCTTCTTGTTCACCATTTGCAATAAACTCTCCGTAAGGGAGGGTTTATTGTAAATGGCTGATAGAGAGGGATTGTCCGCGACATTGCTTCGCAATGCTTGTCCCACTACGCTCATTCGGCTTCGCCTCACCGGCGTTCTTCCGCCCGCCTTTCGCTTGTAGTCGAACCCTCTTTTCCGAGGGTTCAAATCTTATTAATCTTCACTATTTACAACAAAAACCCTCCGCAAGGGAGGGCTTTATTATAAATGGCGGATAGAGAGGGATTCGAACCCTCGGTACGCTTTAGACGTACACACGATTTCCAATCGTGCGCCTTCGACCACTCGGCCATCTATCCAAAGTGTTTATTGTTTAGCGTTTTTTATTTCACTTGGCAAGAGTTATTTTAAAATCAACAAAGCCGCCCTTGCGGACGGCTCTGCCAAAATCAAACAATCAAATCTGATTATTTCTTTTTTAAAGCTTCGCCCAAAGCATCGCCTAAAGTAGAGCCTGAAGTTGTGTTGGAATATTCTTCCAACGCCTTCTTCTCTTCTTCAATTTCCAATGCTTTGATTGACAAAGTCAGTTTGCCTTTTTTCTTATCAACAGTGCTGACTTTAGCTTCAACAACATCACCGGCTTTGAATTTGTTCAAATCCTGACCGGCTTTGTCTTTTGCCAAATCGGCTTTTTTGATTGTTGCGGCAACACCATCAACTTCAACGTTCAATACATCATCGGCAGCATCAACAACGGTGGCTTTAACATTGTCACCCTTTTTGAAGTTATCCAATGCTGTAGCATTAGCGTTTTCGGTCAACTGTTTAATGCCGAGGCTGATACGCTCTTTTTCAACATCGACGTCGATAATTTTGGCTTGGATTTCCTGACCTTTGGTGTAGTCCTTAACGGCCTCTTCACCGGCTTTGTCCCAAGAAATATCAGACAAATGAATCATACCGTCGATTTCATCGTTCAAACCGATGAACAAACCAAATTCGGTAATATTTTTGATTTTGCCTTCAATAACTGAACCGACCGGATGCTCTTCAACATAAGCAGCCCAAGGGTTAGGAGTGCATTGTTTGATACCGAGGCTGATTCTTCTCTTTTCTGGATCAACTTCCAAAACCTTAACTTCAACTTCTTGAGAAGTAGAAACGATTTTGCCCGGATGAACGTTCTTACGAGTCCAGCTCATTTCAGAAACGTGAACCAAACCTTCGATTCCGTCTTCTAATTCAACAAATGCACCATAATCGGTAATATTTGTAACTTTACCTTTGCATACATCACCGACATGGAATCTTTCTTCAACGTTTTGCCATGGGTCGTTTTCCAATTGTTTCATACCCAAGCTGATGCGTTGGTTGTCCTCATTGAATTTAATAACCTGAACTTTAACGGTTTGACCAACCGACAAAACTTCTGCCGGATGATTAATACGCTTCCATGAAATATCGGTAACGTGCAATAAGCCGTCAACACCGCCCAAATCAATGAATGCACCGTAATCGGTAACGTTTTTAACAACGCCCTCGAGAACAGAGCCTTCTTTAATAGCGTCGATAAGTTCGGCGCGAGATTCAGCACGGGTTTCTTCCAAAACAACACGGCGAGAAACAACAATATTGCCTCTAACCTTGTCCATTTTCAAAATTTGGAACGGCTGAGAAATTCCCATCAACGGAGAAATATCGCGGATCGGACGGATATCAATTTGAGATCCCGGCAAGAAAGCGATAGCACCGTTCAAATCAACGGTAAAGCCGCCTTTAACACGACCAAAGATAACACCGTTGATACGTTCGCCGGCGTTCATAGCCTTTTCCAGATCTTGCCAAGCTTCTTCACGACGAGCTTTTTCACGAGACAATACAACGTTTCCGTCTCTGTCTTCATAGCGATCAACATAAACTTCGACAACATCGCCGACGTTTAATTCCGGATTTTGACCAAATTCACGCAGAGGAATACGTCCTTCAGACTTCAACCCTACATCAACCATAACAAAGTCAGGAGTAATTTTGACAATAGTTCCTTTTACTACTGAACCGGCAAAATGTTGCTCGCCCATTTGCTCATTGAGCAAGTCGGCAAATACTTCTTTTGTTTCTGGAACTTGAAATTCTGTATTCATATAAAAAATCAATTCAAAAAATGCCAACCCGAGAACTAAAAAAGGGTGGACTTGTGCGTGTTACAATCCTCAAAAAACAACGCACCGTGTTTTCAGAGTCAGGTCTTTTATACACACAAATATTTATTTTTCAAGATTTTTTTTGTTTGACTTACGCATTTTCGCAAATTATCTTAAAACTGCATCGGCTGATTACCGGTGTAAGGTTTGAAACCCTTCTGAGAGTTGCTCGGTTACGGGCGTAAAAACTGCCTTTTAGTCTATGACTGGAAGGCAGCTAATAAGGTGTGTAGCATATACACGCCAAATACACTGCACATTTCTCTCAAATGGTTTCAACTTCCAGTCGCTTTCATCAAGCGACTTTTTTATTGTATTGGGGTTGAACATGACTAAAAGACTGTGCCTGTTTGCCGGATATAGCAAACAAAATATTATTGAAGATTATGTTGTTTATTATCTCAAAAAACTTTCCGAATATGCCGATATTTATTACTGCGCCGATTGTGATATGCCAAAAGAAGAATTGCTTAAAATTAAACCTTATACCAAGCTTTGCCTTGCACAAAGGCATAAAAAGTACGACTTTGGCTCATGGGGAATTTTATATAACAAAATTTTCAATTTGACAGATTATGATGAACTGATTTTAGCTAACGATTCGATGTTTGGTCCTCTATATCCTTTAGAAAATATTTTCAAAAAGATGGAAAAAGTCAATGTTTCGGCATGGTCATTGTGTGCCAATAAATTTATGATGAGTTTTTTTGTTGTCTTAAAACCGGAAGTTTTTGCTACCCGATGGTTTAAGGATTTTATAACCGATATAAAAACTGAAATGGCTAAAAATGATATTGTTCGTATTTATGAAAAAAAGATATCTGCAATTATAGAAGAACACGGATTAAAATGGGACGCAGTCTTTTCAAAAAATAACTTAAAAGAACAAATCAAGAAAAATCAATCAGTTATCAGAAACAGCCTTAAAACTATTCCTTTTTTTATACGGCTTACTCATCGTTTTCGCCCGAACAAAACCCGAGTATATGATGACGATTTTTTTATCCTTTTCCTACTGGGTATGCCGCTCATTAAAAAACAGGCTTTCCTTATGGACAATAACCATTTTCAAAAACTTGCTCCGCTGTTTATTAAAAAATACACCGAGTATGATTATGGACTTATCAGCAAATTTTTGGATTCGAATTATGCTAAAAACTCAAATTTTGAGCCACTTTCTAAAATCATCAAATCAATCAAAAACTTTGTTTTTGAGAAAAAATACAAGGGAAGAGGAATAGTTTACCGTTTTTGCAAAATAAAAATATACGAAAAGAAACATCGGACGTATTAAACAGCAGCTTGTTTTTTCTCGATTATTGCGCATACTTGGTCAAAAACCTCATCAATTGAAAGGTCTGATGTGTCAAAATGTATGGCATCTGCCGCCGGCTGGCTTCCGGCGCGGGCATAATCATTTTTGTCGCGTGCGATGGTTTGTTCAAGCACTTCTTCATAATTAGCGGCTTGTCCTTTTTCCTGATATTCCTTAAAACGCCGCATTGCCCGAACTTCCGGTGAGGCAGTCACAAAAAACTTAATATCCGCATGCGGGCATATAACTGTTCCGGTATCACGCCCGTCATAAATCGCCCCGTCAGCCTTACTTCCGTCGGCAAAGACCGGATTATGCGAAAAATTTTGTTGCATTTGTAACAAAGCTTCTCTCACTTTTGGCATAGCTGCCACTGCCGACGCTGCGCGACTGCCGTTCAGTGAGCGAAATTCCGGATTTTTTGACAACTCCATCATTTTTGGAAAAGTTAAGTTCTCGGCAAAAGCTTCTGCTTTTTTATTATCGCTCAAATCATATCCGTTGAGCAGCATCTCCAACCCGACGGCACGATACACCATACCGGTATCAAAATATGCCAAATTATATTTTTTAGCCAAGCTGGCCGCCAGAGTCCCTTTACCTGCAGCAGCAGGTCCGTCGATAGTTATAATCATATTTTTTTGCCTGTAACTAAAACTTAACTAACCATGAGTTATAATAACTAGCATCAAAACTCAAGTTTATTGAGTCATTTATGCAGAATTTTGTTAGGGAGAGCCACGTGCCGAAGACTTCAAAAATCCGTATTTATACAGATGTCGATTTGTCTGTCGATTCCGTTGTCGAATTGAATGCAGAACAGAGTCATTATTTGCTTACCGTAATGCGTTTGCAGTCTGGCGACAAATTGCTGGTTTTTAATAATCGTGATGGAGAATTTGACTGCACACTCACCCCAAAAAATAAAAAATCTGTTTTGCTTAAAATTAATAGCAAAACTCGTGATTTTGAACGCGTTCCCGATATTTGGCTGATGTTTGCTCCGCTCAAAAAAGATCGTACAGATTTTGTTGTTGAAAAAGCCACCGAACTTGGTGCTTCTCGCATTGTTCCGGTCATTACACGCTACACCATTTCGGACAAGATAAAAATAGAACGTTGGCAAGCTCAAACGATTGAAGCCGCCGAACAATCACGCCGCGTTGATCTTCCGCAAATTAATGAACCGATTGCACTTTTCAAGCTTTTAGAAAACTGGGATTTGCATCGTCGACTTTATTTTATGGATGAAACTGGCACCGGAAAAGACATTGTAACCGTCTTTTCATCAGCACCCCCCCCATCGGCATTATTGATTGGTCCTGAGGGTGGCTTTAGTGAGCGGGAATTGAATTTATTACACTCAAAATCATACGCCTGCGCCGTTAGTTTAGGAAAACGCATTTTACGCGCTGAAACTGCGGCGGTGGCATCATTATCGTGTTGGCAAGCAACTTGTGGTGATTGGAAAAAGGAGTAAGTTATGGCAAAAAGTAAAATTGTTGACAATCCGGCAACTATTCCGCTTTATCAGCAGGAATTCTACAGTTGTTTGTACGAAAACAAGTTTTTAACCAAACTGTTTAATCACCAGCGATTTTTAAATATTTTAACCTTCGGTTACAGTAAAAAACTTGCAGATGCATGTATTGCTGAAGTTAATCCTCATCAACAGGTTTTGCAGTTAGGCGCAACTTTTGGAGATCAATTGGGGCAACTTGCATCAAAAATCGGAGTTTATGGCTCACTTGATGTTGTCGATGTCAGCCTTACACAGCTCCGCTATGTCCGTAGCAAATATCGTTTTACTTACCCTTATATGAATTTTATTAATCGTGATGTTACCGTTCCGTTTAGTGGAAAATATGATGTCATCATTTGTTATATGTTGCTTCATGAATTGCCGCTTCCAACCAAAAGCAAGTTGATTAACCAAATTCTCGCCAACCTTGCTCCTGAAGGTAAAGTCGTTTTTATCGATTATAACAATGCAGTCTGGTGGCATCCGCTCAAATGGTTTGTTAAAATGTTTAATCGCCTATACCAACCATTTGCAGAAAGAATGTGGCAAACCGAAATTAAAGATTATATTGTCAACCGTAATTCTTATGAATGGCACAAAACAACCTATTTTGGTAAAATGTACCAAAAAGTTGTAATTACTCGTAAAAGTAATCTTTATTAATCAAACATAGATTTTATCTTTTCTGCAACTTCAGCAGATGGTCGCAAAGTTTTTTGTGGCATAAAATCAATCAAATTTTGTGATGAAAAATCAGTAGCATATCCTTCATCAACCAGAGATTTAACAAAGCGCATATGCTTGGCTGTTAGCCACCTTTTTCCGGTAAAAATCACCACCGGTTTTCCTGTTCCACATGCTTCACAAGCCATTGAAACAGAATCGCCGGTTACAACAAAACGATCAGCCAAAGCATAAAATCCCATAATTGGGTTTTCCTTTTTTTCTCCCCACAAATATGTGTAAGTCGGAATCCCATTGAATTTACTCATAATTATATCTTCGGCGACTTTCCCTGTCCGTCTGGATGATGTAATCAATATTGAACCGCTGGTTTGCTCTTGCATATAAGCAATGGCATCAGCCAACATAGAGGCATTGCTCTCGCTAAAAGGCTTTCCTTTAATCGCTCCGCCGACCAAAACCGCAGTCAACGGACGTGGTAATTTAAGAAATTCCGCAGTCCATTTTTCTCTTGCCTCAGCCAATGTTTTATCGTTTATCCGGTGCGGACATCCCGTAATATAAAACAAATTCTGTCCCTGAACTTTTCCGTGGTCGTGTTGCGGCACCACAACCAAATCCATATCTTTCAAGCCATATTTTCCCGGCAACATCAATTGTACAATTTTAGTTTTTCCGTTTGAACGATGCTTAATCCATAGCGCAATCGGAGCTGTTCTCCGGCTTATTGACATTACAATGTCGGGATATTCTTCAACCTCCAGATTATCAGACAATTTTTTATTGACCCCGATCAAAAATTTTTTGCCTCTGATCCAATTCGGCAATGCGGCTAACTTTGTATATACAATCTTTTTCTCGACAATTTCAAAATCGTCATCAAGTTCCTGCAAAATTCCCTTTGCCTGACCTACACTTCCCATGCGGTCATCTAACAGTACCCAAATAGTTTTTTTCATTGTATTGCCTCAATATTTAATTGCAAAATTCCATTACTGCGTATTATATTACTAACACGAACAAACTCAATCATAAATTTGAGGAGAGGGAAAACTATGAAAATGTTATCCGTTGTTTTAATTGCCTTAGTGCTATTAAGCGGGAAGGCTGAAGCCCAATTTGCTGCCACCAAAGAAGCGCAATATCTTGCCGTCATCAAAGCGGTTGCTGATTATAAAATAGATGATGAAGAAGAGCTGAAAAACGTTGAATCATTGCGTGAGAATGCTAATTTTAATCGCAAATTGCAAAAAATGCTTGATAAACTCAGCAATAGCCGCTCCAAAAATGCTGATAATCGGCGCGTATTACAGATTTTGGAACGGGCCGGCAAAGAAATTTACGATTTGCTCAAATAAAAGTTGCCAAATTTGTCGAAAAGTGATAAGTTCCTCTCATGTAATTTTAGAAAAGGACCAAAAACATGAAAAAAATCAACTTAATTGCCCTCGGACTTTGTTTTATTTTGGGTGCTTGCCATTGTGTAAACTGCACCAATGGTACTTGCGAAAACTACTATGCATTATTCTGCAATCAGCCGACTCGTAAACCTGTTATTACTCGAGTTCAGCCGCAAACCGTTGTTGTTCCTGCAGTTGCTCCTGTTGTTACAGCCGCTCCGATTGTTGATGACAAAATTAGTTATTATGTTGTTGAACAAGATACCAGCTGCGTAAGCGAGAGCGCCGTCATCAAAGCTCCAACCGTCAGCAAAGATGTAAAAGTTGATGAAAATGAATACAAATCATTTGCCAACCGCGTTTCGGTTCAAAGCCAAAATGCCGATTCGGTAACCTATGAATATCGCGATATTCAGGTTGATGAAATGATGCCGTTGGCCGCTCACTATTGTCGTGAACATGGCAATCGTACGGCTATTATGCGCAAAATCAATCTTTATCATGGCTATTATCGCCGTGTTACCTTTGATTGCGTAAACTTGTAATCGCCAAAAATAACCCCTATATAGATACTGAAAGGTAGTAAAAAGTATCAATGGGAAAAGATTTATACGCAATACTAGGTGTTAGCAAAACCGCAAGTAAGGCCGACATTAAGTCGGCCTATCACAAGCTTGCTCGCAAATATCACCCTGATGTCAATAAGGATAATCCTTCTGCTGCCGAAAAGTTTAAAGAAGTTTCAGCCGCATATGATATTTTGGGTGATGAGTCCAAACGAGCCAAATACGATAATAATGAAATCGATTCGGATGGCAAACCGACAGGATTTGGAGCCGGTTTTGGCCAAGGAGGCAATCCGTTTGGTGATACAAATGGTTTTTATTACACATCTTCTGCCGGTGGCAAAGGTCCGGATTTTGATTTTTCATCTATTTTTGGAGAGGAAATTTTTTCTGCTTTTACTGGAGCAGGGCGGCGCCAACCTCGAGCCCGCAAAGGTGAAGATATTGCCTATACCATGAAAGTTGACTTTTTATCAGCCGTAAAAGGCTCTGAAAAACAAGTTAACATCGGCGGACGCAACATCAATGTCAAAATTCCTGCCGGCACGATGGACGGACAAACTTTGCGCCTCAAAGGTTTAGGAAAAACCGGACATATGGGCGGAGCTAACGGCGATGTTTTAATAACCTTAAATGTTGCCGAACATCCATATTTCAAACTTGATGGGCAAAATGTAATTATGGAACTGCCTATCAGCCTCAAAGAGGCAATTTTAGGGGCTAAGATAGTTGTTCCAACCATAGACGGCAATGTGGCTGTCAAAATCCCGGCTTATGCCAGCAGTGGCGAAAAATTACGCCTTAAAGGCAAAGGATTGAAAAACTTTAAAGGAACTGGCGATCAAATTATGATCTTAAAAATAATTTCTCCTGCTCACAAAAATACTGAGCTGAATGAAGTTGTTGCCAAACTCCCCGATGAAAATGTCAGGAGTTTTTAATGCTACTGGAAGCTATCCGCGACTTTGATTGGCTAAACGAGCCTGATTTTCATCTTAGTACCGATTCTTTTATTGTTATCCCTGATAAAAAAACTGATTTCTGGCAGGATGTCCGTCATGGCATCAGTCGTGATAACGGGCATTTTTTCTTTACCGAATACACTCGCGACTTTAACATCACCGTTAAATGGAAAATCGATGATTCTCAACCGATTGGAGCGCAATGTGGGCTGATGGGACGTGTTGATGAACATAATTGGTGCAAAATCTCGCTTACTCGCAAGCAGGATCAAAGTTGGTCATTAGCAACAACGGTTTGCTGTAACGGTGTATCAGACATGGCTCTTGTACCAATTGCCGTCATTTCTGACCAAATGTCATATTGTTTGGAGAGTTTTCAGGGTGAATTTTGCTTGTCATATTCCTTAAACGGCAAAGATTTTGTTAGGATACGCCTTTTCCAACTACCTGTTTTTAGGGGCAAAATCCGCGCCGGAGCATACATCTGCAACCCGACAGTTGAGAATTTTTCTGCCCAATTGCTTGAAATCAAAAGATAATTTCTATTGTTCTGCAACCTCAATTTCTTGCCACCCATATCCGCAGGAAAAAATTTCGCAAGGCATTTTTCGATCTATTTTCAGTACAATTTTACCATCTTCCGGCAAGTCTTTTTGTTTTAGGCAGATGGTTCTTTCAAATGGAGGTTCTTCATCTCTTATTTTCGACCATTCAGCAACTTTTTTATTATTAATCAAAATATCATCTTTATGTTTTTCGCTTATCAAAGCTAAAAATTTCATGTTAATACAAACATCTTTTTTAGTTTCTACGCTAAAATTAAGTTCATCTGTGTATATTGGGCTAACTTCAAAAACATCTGTTTCTGCATATAATGAAGCGTATTTTTTTATATCATTTTCCTTCATTTTAATACTTAATGGTAATTTTTCAAAATTTTTAGTTCCAATTTGTTTTACATTGAATTTTTTATAAAAATCTGAGCTTTTATAAAATTCCCAATCAAGTTTACTGCCATATTTTTCAATTAGCGTCGGCTCTTTTTGCCACAGAGAGCGCCCAAGGCCGAATTTCGGAGCCTTTATGCCGATTGCCTCCAATATTGTCGGTGCCAAATCCAAGGTCGTCCATTTATGTGACTGTTTTTGCAGTTCATTGGCCGGATTTATAATAACATTAAATATTTCTTTTCCCATATGACCGGCATTATTATTAACATGATCTCCGATAACCACAATCGTTGTATTTTGATAAAAATCTTGTTTTTGTACCCATTTTATAAAATCAGCCGCCATTTTATCGGCACACATTATCACATCACGCTTATCATTAAACTTCGATGTACATTTTTCATCCAAAAACGTGTCAGGCTCGTGGGTATCAAGGGTGGTCATCACCGCTAAAAAAGGCTTATCTTGTTTAGCAAGTTGTGCTACCTTTTGTTTCATAATCTCATATAAAGAACGATCACTCACTCCCCAACTATTTCCCATCTTTATACCCGGTAGATCCTTCAGTTCATTTTTTCCCGACAACTCCTTAAAACCGTGTTGAGCCATAATTTTTCGAGTCATTGTAAAGTCAAGTGACGCCCCTTTGATAAAAAAGGTATTATATCCTTTTTGTGCCAATACGTCAGGCATACAAGTTACGTTAGCAAGTATGTTATTAAAAGCATACGCAAAGTCGTAGCTTTTAAATTCATTTTTATAAATTACACTACATAAACCCGCTATTTGGGCAAGAATAGTCTGATAGGTATGCTCGAGCTGAACAAAATTATCAAAATGATAGTTTTCATCATAGAGTTTTGATAATTCCGGTAACAAATTATCACCGTTTTTATCATGGCGATAATTATCTTCCATCGATTCGAGATATAATATTATCAAATTGCGCTTTGGATTTGATTTTTCATCGTCTTCAAAAAAAGCATATTCATTTTCATAAATATATGATTTTTCACCAATTCCTCTTATAAAAGTATCCAATTTGAAGGTATAAGCAAAAAAACATATCGCACATAAAAAAATCAACAAACGCCATTTTTTGTGCAATTTCATTCCAAAGACAACGAACATAACTGCAACAATTGCCGCACCGATAGCAAAAACTGCCCGCAACTGCAAGGGAACGTCATCTAGTGTTGTAATATGCATAAAAACAGTGTTTACACTCACTCTTTGCCAATAGTATAGAGTTAATGCCGCAAGAGCTACCATTGCTCCGCCTAAAAACAGTGCACTACTCCACAACACTTTAGTCAACGATTTCATTTTGGTAGTCCTTTTTATATAAGCAATACACATTTTTAGCATTGCAATTCTTAACAAGCACTTAAATAATAAAAAATAGTCATCCCTCGATTTTGCTTGCAAAATCGCCCAGGGATCTACGGTATTATATAAAAATCAAAAAAGTCATCCCTCGATTTTGCCTGCAAAATCGTCCAGGGATCTACCTTATTTAAAAAAATATTGAAGATGCCTTGACCTCGCATTTTCATGCTCGGAGGCATGACAAAATAAAAAACAATATTGAAGATGCCTTGACTTTTTTAGCAAGCTAAAAAAGAGGCATGACAGGTTATTTTCTTGACTTACGCTTTGGGAGTGATGACATATTTGATTTAGGCATGACGTTTGAAACAGACACACCGTGCGAGGAATGATGTTTTAAACAAAAGAAAAGGTAGCTTTCGCTACCTTTTCTTCTCGTTAGGATGGTTTATACTAAACTAGTTATATACAAGGGCGATACTGTTGTTGTCGCCAGCGCCACAAGCATTAGCTCCTCCAACAGTAGCAAGACTACCTATTGCTGTTACCGGAACCGAGCCGTTAATTATAAGACCTGACAAACCGCCGGAACCGAATCCCCAGTCAGCTGTACCTATAGTAGCACAAGCACTCTTCGGAAGTCCGCTAAATGTCAACTTAAATTGCTTATCACCAGAACCAGATGCCTCAACAGTTACCGCCCCGCCGTATGTGTTTTTAAGCGCTGATGTGCCACTTTCCATAGCCTTTTCTGCTAATCCAAGGTTACGAATAACCGATGCAGATATACCATTATAGTTGGGCTGGCTAGAATAAGCAGTTCTGATATTTGCAGCGGTCATTGTCATCTGATCCATTACTGCATTAACCTTAAACTTAGCCATAGCCTTTGAATAACCGGCGATACCGGCAACTGACAAAACGCCGATAATGGCCAATACACCGAGCATTTCAACCATTGAACGTCCGGATTGTTCACTATTAAATTTCATCATTTTTAATCTCCTCAAAAAAATATCACATCCCACTTTACATTATGTCACAAAACTGTAACAATTGCAAGTGTTTTTTTCTGAAAACCTCTTTGCTCTCCCCTCACTCAAAAGTCCACATAACCCTTGATTTGTTTGAGCAAAAACGCTTTGCTTCGACCCGACTTATCGGGAGCTTGTGGTCTTCTGCTCCCCACTCAAACACCTGACTTTTTTCGCCATTTGTTATTGTGATTCGCAAAAGTCCCAAATTTTCCGGTTGCTCAAACCGATAAGCCGCCGCGTCAACGCATTCTTTTGCCGTCAAATCAGTATAAACAACGTCAAAGCTTCTTTCGCCGGGCATAACGACGTCACCGCCTTCCCCTCTCCCGATCAGGATTGGTTTGCCCAAGGTATTAATCAGCTGATTCCCTTTATAACGAAATTTGGTTAATATATCGTTACTAGCAAAAGATTCGTTGTTGAGTCCCCAAAAACTGGCTTTATTTGCATATATTTTATGCACGTCTTCAACAATTTTTGCTACTTCTTCAGCTGAAGTTACCGCTTTTTTGGGAGTGTGCTTTAGCATAACGGCTAAAATTGTTACGGCAACCAGCCCGATTCCTCCCCAAAAAAGCAGATTCTTTTTATTCTTAAAGTCCATTTTAGCCGATTCCCATTGCGCTCGTAATTTGGTCTTGCATAACAAATGTTCCCCAAACCGCCCAGGCAATAACGCCGGACACTGCAAGTAAGGCTACCATGTTCAAAATACTGGCTTTTTGCTCAATTGTATAAGCCGAGTTTTCCAACCATTCGTTAGCGAGCTTATCCAAAGCTTCTTCAAAGTTATCCATTTCTGAATAAATTTTAAGGTCACCGATAATTTCTTTATCCGGAAACTCAAGTCCGGTCTTTGAAAGCGCTTGTCCCAAGTTATCACCGTTATTAATAAAGACCAAAGTCTTATCGATTCGCTCCTTCAAATAACGGGTTGAGTCACGGCGCAAAGCACGCAATGCATTAGCAACCGGTGTTCCACCCTTAATCAACGCCGACATCGCCAACAACCAGGTAATGCCTGTAAAAATTTTATACAATGACCACGGTGGCAACCTGTCGATAAAAGCACGTATTGTTCCGGTCCAAACACCTAGCGTTGCATATATAATTATACCTACTATCGGCACAATCGAAAAAGCCACCGGCCAATAAACTCTGATCCAGTCAGACAGATCTGCCAGGTTCTTAGCAATACCGGTCCATTTTACGTCCGGAGCAGCTTCAATCATCGGTGGCACCATGTAGGCACCGATACCATAAATAATCAAAACCACCATCATCATCAAAAATGCCGGATAGCTTACCGCACCGATAATCGGGCGGATCATTTTGGTCGTGCCTTCTGTAACCTTAATTAGGTTGCGAATAGCACTTTCCAAGTCCGAAACATCGCCCACTGATAACATCAATCTTTCACGATCCGGTGCCCAACCGCGTAAAGCTTCTGAAAAAGGTTGACCATTTTGCAGTGCATTTGCCCAACTGGCAATTGCAATCGCCATCGGTTCACTAGGGTTTTTGCCGTCATTCGTAACAGTTGCATGCAACATATCTAAGGCATTCATCAACGAAAATCGGTTTGACATCAGCGAGGCGATTTTTCTATACATTTTTAACCGCACTTCACCGGACATATTACAAATGATTTTGGCATAATAAACCTCAATCGAATTCAATTTGCGCATTGCTTTTGCTAAGTTCGAATTCGGCATAAACTATCTCCTAATATACCGGACGTTGGTCTAACAAGCCACACCAACGTTCCACTTCATCAAGGTCAATCAGTCCTTTTAACATACGCTCTAACGCCGCATCTTTTAACGGACGTCCATTCAAATCACTGGTCCAATAGTCAATCGCTTTACGGGTTTCACCGGCAATCATCAACTCCAAAAACGTGGCATCAGGCAAAATCATCTCTTGTACGCCAAGACGTCCCTTAATACCTCTTCCTCCGCAGAATTTACATCCCGGTCCTTTTAAATATGTATTTTCAATACCAAAATCACCCAAAGCGATTCTTAATCGCTGCACTCCCGGGTTATCTAAATGCTCACGTGCCGGCATACGGCAATAAGGGCAAAGTTTACGGAATAATCGTTGCGAAACCAGACCTTTTAACAACTCCGGATCGCCCAACATATACGACTGCACTCCCATATCGCGCAAACGGGTTACAATTGCCGGTGCAGAGTTGGCGTGCAAAGTCGTCCAAACCAAGTGACCGGACAATGCCCCTTTAAACACCAAGCTTGCTGCTGATAATGAACGTGTTTCACCTACCATCAGTACATCAGGGTCGGAACGCAATGCCGCATTCAATGCCAAGCCGAATTGTTCGTTTTTCTCTTCTTCTGTATTAGCATTGGTAACCGGCATCTGTCTTGCTCCCGGAATAGGATATTCGGGAGGGTCTTCCACAGTCAAAAGGTTAACTTCATTATTCTTTTCTTTCAGCAACTTAATCATGTTACGCTGCAACAGGGTTGATTTTCCTGATCCGGTAGGTCCGGCCACCACATTCAGCCCGACCGGAGCCGAACGTAGACGGAACAACAACTCCTGTTCATATTCACCGCATCCCAAAGCAGCCAAATCATCACTTCCGTCCGGATTGTCATCTGCGTACAAAATACGCATAACCAAATATTGAGATCCAAAAGCAATCGGGTTAAATTGTAAACGTATAGCCAACACATTGTGAGGCAACATTAATTTTCCTTTAGAACCGCGCAACGGCGTCGAACCCAATTTTTGTGCGCCTTGGAACTCATTTTGCGCAAAGTTTGAGTCTGAAATATCTGCCGACGCAAATACTGCACGCACAAACAAATCTCCCCACTCTTTGCTATATTCCATTTCCTTTACCATAATACCGTTGGTACGGAAAATAACCTCTGAATAGTTATCGGATACAACTACGTGTACATCTGATACTTTCATGGAAGAAGCGCGCTTTACAATATTTACAAAGTCTTGTTGCATTTGCAGACGTTCCAAGTCAACATCATCGCTTGAAATCGTCTTATTACGCTCCGCCATTGCATAAATGGTATTAAGTTCGTTTTGCGAAATATATTTTGGGGGTTGCATAACCAACCCCTTTTTTGCGGCAATAGTTTGGAAGTTTAATACCGGACCGTCAAATTTGTGTTCTGATGCAACCAAAAACTGCCCATCTGAAAACAAAGCCAATCGACGCCTTGTTTCATCATTAATATTTAAGACAGTTCCGTCAGGAAGCTTGGCTCCCGGAAGAGTGCAAAGGTAATTGCCGTTGTCAAAAAGCCCCTCAATAAAAGCCATTACGTCAACAGGCTTTTTGGCGGCTTTTTCGGGCGCCTTTTCTTCCTTTACTTCTTCCTCTTCATTTTTCTCTTCTTCTGCCATTTTGCTTCAAAGCTTATCTAACAATCATTCCGTTACCAAGACTGGGGATGCCTTGAGTCCGTATCAGTCCCGGACGTCTTGCTCCCGATTCTTCAGTTTTCTTTGCTGAAGACGAGCCACCTGCTGGCTCTTTTATCGTAACAGCTGGTTTAACAGGCTCACGATCCAAAATACCGCCAGCTGAGAAATATAGATAATCCCTATCATTCTCTTTTACAGCACTTAAGAATGTTTTAGTAATTTCATCAATTGTATATCCATTACGTAAAGTAGTTCCGACTTTAACCATGAACACATCGCCATCTTCATTAATCAATTTTGCAGCCAAATCATCACCGGAACCCAAAATTTCCATAATGGCATATTCTTTACTCAATTTTACTTTTTCCGGAGAAACCGCTTCAGAAGTGCCGTCAGCAAAAGGATTCTTACCTTTATTGCCACCGCCTAAAGCAGCTTGTCGCGCTTTTTCAATCTCAGCTTCAAGTCTGGTTTTCAAGACGGCAATCTGATTTTCCAAATTGGCAACCTTTTTATCATGGTTAACTTTTGCAACTTCAGCTTTGCCCTTAACATCTTCTGCTTTTTGTGCCAAAATACCGAATTTTTCCTTATAATCTTTTAGCATTTCTTTAATTATATCATCCTTCTTCGCAATTTCGGCATAAATTTCCGCATTTTTCTTAATCCATTTTTGAGTTGAAGCCAGCATTGTCTCTTTATAGGCTTTAACAATTTTTTCCTGACGCAATTTTTCCAAAGCCATTTCAACTTCTTTCAACTTGCGCTGTTCTTCAATCTTCAAACGCTCTTGCTCATTTTCCCATTCAATGCGCTTGCGCTCCTCTTCAGCTTTTCTGGCTTCTTCCTCTTCCTGAGCCTTTTTCCTTTGTGCTTTTACAGCAGCAATTTCATTTGCCAATCGCTCTTTTTTCAATTCCAAATTCAATAACGTCGTTTGCTTTTCCAAATCCGACATTCTCATAAATAATTCATTATTTATATTATCATTCAATATTGGAGCAATCTCGACCTCTGGCTTCGGCGCCGGAGTAGGTGCAGTACCTGAAACACCGCTTTCAGTTGCTGGGGAAGTTCCGTCCGTTATCGGTTGCGTCCCAGATTCTATCGGCATATTAATATCTTCATCATTGTCCTCAAGATCAACAGATACTTTATCCGGAGTACGAGCCTCAACATCCATCGGAATAACATCAGATGGTCTGCTGCTGTTTGTTGGCGCTTGCGGTGATATTAAACCGCTTTTAGAAGCCGATTCGTTCGGAAGTATCGGATCAAAGCTGGTTTCTTCGTCCTCGTCATCTGCTAACAAAGTAACATTTCCTTGTGCATAAGCCAAATCAGCGAGCAATCCTGCCGCAACTAAAACAGCCAATCCACATAATATATTTCTAAAACTACAACGCATAGATAGCTCCTTCATAACTCCAAACACCGCTTGCGGGGTCATACTTAATTGTATTCATCTCAAGTCCTGAAAATTTAGTTAACAAATTGCTCCAAATCCTCGGATTATAATTTGAAACAAAGCTAAATTTTACCGAACGATAAACATTTTGCTGTGGGGATGTATATTGATAATCTGACAGTTGTACGCTCTGTCCGATAGATTGGAAAAAATTGTTCAGCGTATTCTTCAAATCCGTCTGATTTTTCGTCGGCTCTGAATTCTCAGTTCCAATATCACCCATCCCGATTGATGTTGAAACAACATTTCCATCCGCAGTAACAATAGGTCTCGAAAGATTAGCTTTTGATTCGCTAAGTGCCTTTTCTATAATTGAAATTCTTCCGAATTGCCTTGCCCAAGAAGTTCCCACACTTCCTAAAGTACAAGTTACTTGACCTATATTCCATCCCGGAGGCAAAATTTCAACCAATTGTAAGACATTAGTATAACATCTTTGCATATACACATCTTGCAAAGGCAAATTCTCCCACGGTTTCGGCTCAGGAGGAACTTCCTGCTCTTTCGGCGGAATTTGCGGAATATTTGGAATACGTGGCTTCGACGGTGTTGCTATAAAAGTCATAAACAGTTTATACACCAAAAACAAAACCACAAAAGCAATTGCCGCTACAATCAGATAAAAATATTTACCTTTTCTATCAATTTTTTGTAACTTAACACGGCTACCTCGTTGCATTATATCTTCAAGATCTGGATATAACGCATCTTCAATTCCCCATTCCGGAGGAGCAATCTTCAAGCGCCAATCCGGCACCATCAACATACTCATAAATTGCTTTTTGGCATCTTCTTCAGATGTATAGAGCATATCGCCGTTAGCCAAAATAACATCATCACGTACGCAGATATACCACCATCCGTTTTTTACCTTAAATACAGCAACAAACGAAGGCTGATCAGCCAAAGCCGTTGCAACACCTATTGCCGCAACGTTTTCACCTGATTTATAGCCATCAGCTGATACGCAAATACCAAACTGAGGTGTCTTACCTTTTTTTATACAGAATAAATCAGCACCTTCCAAAACCCCTTGAGACGACTCAATAATCTCAGGTTGAGGGTTTTCCTGATTTTGCAACGATTGCCAAAA
Organism: Alphaproteobacteria bacterium; assembly: GCA_016288295.1. Lineage (GTDB taxonomy): Bacteria > Pseudomonadota > Alphaproteobacteria > RF32 > CAG-239 > JAFUYI01. Next base: position 46,529 of record JAEEYV010000027.1, on the reverse strand, counting down.
CAAACTGGCCGCATACTCGGTACCGCCGACATTAATCGTGGTTCCCCAAGTTCTGTTACCGGCATAGCTTGTTTCGATGTCTGTATTTTCTTCCACGTCAACTTCCTTTATGGCTTATTCGTGAACACGAGTTTCAGGATCAAGAGGAGATTCGAGAACAACAGGTGTCAAAATTATAACCAAAATACTTCTGGTTTTTTTAGCTGCGGCCGAACCACCCAACAAAGAATTATCTGCCGAACCAAAACCGGTTTTATCTGCTGAATTTTCAACCCTTTCAAAACCAGTCAATACCAAAGATTCACCAGATTTCATAATTACTTCTTGTGAAAAACCTCGTGATTCAATAATTGGGTTTTGGATGTAATTACCCTTATCTTCTTCGCTACCGGTAGAAAGACTGACTTTCTGCAATTCAAGCAGATCAGATAATGTCATATTAAACATTACCATCATACGACCATGTTCTAAAATTCTCGGTAAAACACTCATCGTAAAACCGGTTTCTATTTCTTCAGTTTCAGTCGAGATATCATAATTATCACCATCTCCGCCGCTATTGGTCTTTGTAATTTCAGAAATATAGTTCTGCTTCTTAACCACCTGAATTGGCGCCGGCTTATTGTTCATGGTTGTAACCGTACCGCTGGTTACCAGGTTAGTGGTATTGCGCTTTGATAATGCTTGAATGCTGGTATCAATTTTCCAATTACCAGGCATAATTTTCATGGTCAAGTTTTTGGTAATATCCTCACCCAAACCCGCTGGGCTAGCCGCACCAAGAACGGTTTGTCCATCATCAAATGCAGCTTCGAAGTTAAGTCCGAAAGAATCAGAATCGCTGACATTAACTTGCAATACTTTGACACTGATTGCAACTTGTCTTGATAAACGTCCATTCAATTCATTAATATAGTTTGCGACTTTCTTTATATCAGTCGGTGTCGCCGTTAATGAGATTGTACCATTGTTTTTATCCAAAGCCAACTTTGCATCATCACTAATCATAGATGTAATTGTTTCTTGAATGTTATTCCATAGTTCCAGAGTAGCTGTACTTGACAATGAAACCGATGAGTCGCCGGCACTGCCTGAATCTGTAGAGCTTCCCCCTACTTGAGCCTGCAAACTCTGTTGTGTCGGTAAACTGTAAACCACAAAAGTTTTGCTCACAAATTTATAGAAATGGATTTCATTCTTGTCGTATTTCCACCATAACCCAAAACGGGCAGCAACTTCATCCAATAATCCTGATAAAGGGCCTCTGTACGAAACCAACATTTTTCCAGGAGCTGCCCAATGCGCTCCCATCATCTCCGGAGAAGGCTCATTCCCCTCAGCTTCTTTTTTTACTTCATCTTCCAAACTTGAAGCATATCTTACTCTTATAGAAGTAATTTTAGTAATCATATCCCCGATTTCATAAAGAGTAATCGGACGGTTACTTATTAATGTAACGCCTTCTTTAGTCTCCAAATAAGCAGGGACTGGGGATCCCTCATATTCAACCTCACTCTTATCCCCCAACCATATTTCATCTTTTACATGTACAACGTCATTTTGAACGATTTCTGCAGGAGCTTTAGCTCTTTCTTTTAATTCAGTTGTCGCTTCAATTTCTCTTTCTAAAGTAGCATCCATGCTTGTTGATATTGAGCACGCTCCAATCAAAACGACTACGCCACAACCCAAGCCGTATTTTATCAATTTATTCATAAGCATTTTCATCCTCCTTAGTCTCAACCACCAAGACACGGTTACCCTTATAGAAAGTTGCTATCGGGGCCGGGCGAGCTCTGGCAAAAGCTCTGATCAGAGCTGAACTTACATCGGCAAAGCGACCACGAAACATTGCCCCGGCCGTTAACGTATAATTACGATTTGTATTCCACACCAGTCTCCAACCGGATTTTTCGCTCCATTCGGTCAAAATAGCTTTCAAACTCTTTCCTTCTTCAGCCAACCAATCTTCGACAGCATCTTCAGCAGCATATTCGTCACCTTCATAGCCATCATCATATACTTCCATGCTATCTCCATTCGGATCAATAGCTGTTTCGTAGTCGATTACTTCACCATCCACAGAAGGCGGAATGGTCGCAGACATATTGCTACCGGCACCACCATTTACAACCATATAATCACGAGGCGAGCGTTCACCAAATTCACGATAGTCAGCTGCCACTTTTGTATAATTTACAAATTCATCTTCTGCAGCACATCTTGTATCATATTGGTCGGGATATTGCGCCGAAGGACATGTTTGCCCGGTCTCTATCGGAGCAGGCTCTTGCAAAGAAGAATACTCAGCAGCCCCCTGTCGTCTGTCAAAGCTAGCACACCCTGATACTAGCAAAACCCCTAAAAAACCGGCTGATAAAAGAAATTTGTAGCTCATTTTCTTATGCTTTCAATCTATTTTAATCACAATTTTATATCATCATACAAGCTGAAAAAAAATAATCAAGAGACCTCAAAATGTTATCACCATGTCTGATAAACAGATTTTGGCTGTATGTTATTTTTCATCTTGCGCTGTGTCCCATCATTAATGCGCAGAGTCCTTATAATAAAGGAGTTCGGCTCACGTGACGTAAACACGGTATTTACCTTACTTTCATCAATTCCACTACGACTGAGAATGGTATTCAAAAGGTCGAGGCGACGTTGTTGTAGAGCGTAAGAACTGTTTTTATCAATTCTAACCTCTAATATTATATTGGGAGAAGTTGCAGCCTTATTTGCAAAGGCCTGAACCCAACGCAGAGTTTGCCCCGAAATCTCTGCTCTCCCAGGCTGAAAAGAAAGCCTCATCTCTGCAGGTAAAATTTTGGATGGGTTTTCCCCGGCATCACTAAAAGACTTCCTTATTTTCTTTTTACCAGATGTTATTGTATCACTATTGATACTTACGTCGGTATTATCTTCATCGTCACTGCTAAAGATTGAAGTTATCTTTTCCCAAACACCTTTTTTGTTTTTAGGGGTTTCTTCATCAGGGACATCTTCAATAATTACATCTTCGTCACTATCAGTATCATCTCGCTTAACTAAATTCTTTTTAGGAGAAACCAATTGAGGTGTTAAATTTTCATCATTTAAAATGTCTTCAGGTATCGGAATCAAAAGATTTTTTGCCACTCTGGCTGTTTGCGTCTCTTTTCCTTCATCTTCCATTTTTGTGGGAGCAAGCATCTCTTCTATTTTTGCTTCGTCTTCATCGGCAGCATAATCCTCAACAGCTTTACTATTTTTAGCAAACTTATTAGCTTTAGCAACAACCCACGGATCATCATTAATTTCACTCATTTCCTGCCATTCTCGCTGTTTAGGCTCTTCAACGGTGTCATTAACCTCAATAGACATTGCATCAATAGAAATTTGTTTATCTACTGCCGCAACTTGAGTCTGTGGTGCGCTATCAACCACTTCCACATTTTCTGCTTTAGATTTTATCGGAGCCTTTTCAAGAGGAATTATATCTGTTTCCTCTTCGTCAACAGATGACACGATCGGTGGCAATATAATTTCCGGATTTTTATTTAAACTCGCATCTAAACTCGCATCGGCAATTTTAATAATGTTCTCGTTTTCTTTTTTCTCGTCTTTTGCTTTGGGATTTTCCTGCGTAATCGGTGGCAACGGTGATCTGCTGGCAATTTTTGCAGGTGCAGTTTTTTCAAGAGTAGGTTCTTGATAAATTATCTCATTAGATTTAGCAACAGCATCTTGTTCAATAGGAATATCTGCTACATCCTCGATGGATGCGATTTTAATCGGTTCCGAAACATTGGTAGTCAGTGCGGCAATTTCTTCTTTACTTAAGGCGTTCTCATCTTTTGTTACTGTTTTAAGTTTAGCTAAATCAGCAGTCGCCACCTGTTTTGTGACTATCGGATGTGGCGCAAAATCAGATTTTTGAAAAAACAAAGCTATATTTTTTTGCGGAATTTTAATCTCATTTTGTTGAGCGGGAACGACAGACGAAAACACTTCGCTTGCAACCCAAATTGCAAACGAAGAAAGTGCAAAACTTGTGCAAAATCCTTTGACTGTTTTCTTCATTGTTAACCCATCCGAAACTAAAAGTAAAATAAAGCATGACTCTTGGCAAGGTCTTATTTAAGGTTGTTAACAAAATCCGTTTTTTGTTTTGATTGCACTTTAAAAACTGCCTCAAACTGCCCAAATTTACAGTAATGTGACTATGAATTTTTTGTTACAGGGAACAAAAAATGATGAAAAACAATGCGTTGTAAGATTTTTTACAACGACGATTATTCTGGCTTTTTTTCAAAAAATCAGATATTCTGAAAGTGTGTAAAGAAGTACTTTAAATTGATTTAAGGAGAAAAACTATGCGATTTAATAAAAATATTTGGACATTTATGGCTCTTGCCATGGTGGCCTTTATTGCAATGACCGGCGATGCTTTCGCTGCTAATGGAATTATGGAATTGGTTAAGGATAAGTTAATAAGCCTATTTCTGAGCGTCAAATCCATTGTTTTCATCTTAGGCGGCTTTGGCTTGGTTGTTGTTGCTTTCTTAGCTATTTTTGGAAAAATCAACTGGAAATGGTTTGCCGGTTTGGCAGTTGGTTTGGCAGTACTGGCTGCTGCAGGAGCTGTTATTAAATACAGCACCGGTGATACAGAACAGACTGGCAGAATGCAAGATACATTCGAACAATCAGGTGTATAAAATATAGGGAGCGGAGTACTCCGCTCCCCTTACCCACCTAACAATAAATAAAGGAGAAAAATATGTTGTACATAAAATTAAAGAAAACGATCCTTTCAGCATTGGTTGCGTTTTTGCTTTCTTCAATTTTATTTGCAACCAATTCTTTCGCCGACACCGGCCTGTTTGCCGATTTAATCAAAAAAGGTTCAGAAATCTTTGAGGGTATGAGAGATATTATCTTTGCTGTTTCTGGTTTTGGTATTATTGCGATTGCCGTTGGAGGCTTTTTTGGAAACTTTAACTGGAAATGGCTCGGTGCAATTATTATTGGTTTGATGGTTATTGCAGGAACATCTGGAATCGTTCAATACATGACAGGTGAAGAACTTGCAGATGTGCAGGATACACTCAGATAAAGGAGGTTGCTATGAAGTTTTTAATCAGAAATAAATTTTTGCTTCTATGGACCATATTTTTTATATTGTGCTTTGTTACTGAAGCCTCGGCCGATGCTGGTATTTTTTCAAAAGTGCGAAGCAAAGTGATTGAAACCTTAATAGATTTAAGAGGTATAATATACATAATCGGAGGATTGGGTCTTATTGCATTTTCATTTGCGGCGGTTTTTGGTAAAATCAGTTTTAAACACCTTGCCACTATCAGTTTCAGTTTAATGCTAGTTTCATCTATCTCGTTATTTATTCGGTATTTTGGTGGTGATGATGAAATTGTCGCAGAACTTGGATATGGAGATTTTCTACATACGAATTGAAGGTTGTGATGTGCTCTTTAGATTATGCACCGCATTGCGGTGCATATTTTTTATTACTAACTGATTTTTTATATGCTAACAGCACAGGTTTTTTTGTTGCAATCGAAAACTTTTTTTTATAGAATCTGCATATGAAATAATGGAGACTTTATGAGAGAACCTATATTAAAAGCTGTTGCCAATCCTCCCAAACTTTTGTGGGGAGCATATCTTCCGGTGTTGCTCAATCTCGGAATTCAATTTCCGGCTATGTTTTCAGCCATCGGAATGTTTGCAGTCAACCCTCTTATTTTTATCTTCTCCATTGTTTTAACTCACGTTGCGATTGTCTTATGGGGTGGCAAGGAACCTCATATTTCCAACATGATTCAAGCCTACGGACAGACTTTTCGTATAACCAACAATTTGTACAAGACAAAGGGGAATAAGTTTGAACCCTGATTTTGATTTTTTAACTATCTTTGTGCAGGGATTAAGCAACAAAGAAGTTTTGGTAGCGATTATCGGATTTATTTCAGCAGCCTCATTTGCCGGACTGTGGGCAACTAAGATTGGACGCATGGTTTTGCCACAACCAAGTGAATCTCGGGTTTCAGACTTTATGCCTTTTAACAAATTGATGTCCGACGGCATGACCATACGTTGTTATAATGGTTCTTACTGTCGAGTATTCAAAATCGAAGGTACGGATTTAGCCTTTGCTACCGAAGAAAAAGTCCTATCCATGGCCGAAGCTCGCAAAGCCTGGATTGACAGTATGTCCGATTTGCAAATTGTTGCTCGCGTTATTACATCACGCGAAAGAGTTCCTGCTGATGTCATTGAAAACACGTTTGATAACAAAATTCTTGAAAAAGTAGCCTATACGTGGCAATCGACATTAAACCGGGTTTATAGTAATTCACACTATATAATTATATCTGTTCCGGATCGTCCTGATGCTCTCAAGGACTTAAACTATGCTTCACAATCTTTACTTGCTACCCTTAGCGAATATGGCGTCCGTGCCATGTATGAAGATGAAAACAGCCCTGCTGAGGAAAGTCCTTTTCATATTTTCACACGTATCTGCAGTCCGGTTTCCAAACCAGATCCTAAAGTTGGTAATGCTGAAGGAGCGCAACTAAATGAGCTTCTAACGGCGGATCATATTCATTTTACTGGTGAGGAAGGGATAATTCGCTTTTTTTCCGGAGAAAAAGAAACTCTTGCTGTTGCTATGGGGATACGCTCATCCGGTGATTATATGGATGAATCAATGGTTGCCTCATTATTGGCAATCGACTGTGAATTGACACTTTTACATAATATAAAACCCATTTACCGTCCGGTAGCTCGTGCGTTATTGATCCAGCAACGCAACATGGCTCGTGTAACCAGTTTTTCGCAAGATGTCATCGATCAATATAGTGAAGCAATGGGTGCAATTGAAGATAGTGATGCCAACTACCAAGCTCTTACTCAATATTCAATGTCGCTTATTCTGTTTGGTAAAAATAAAGAAGAAATAGATTTTGCTGAAAGTGAAGTACAAAGAATTTGTCGTCTTTTTGGTGTTACCCCTGTACGCGAAGGTTGGGTCACTCAAGCAACATTTTTCAACCAATTTCCTACATATGAAACTTATCCGCGGATGTATTTGTACTTATCCCGCGTCGTTACAGCGGCAATATGTTTTGATAAACCGGCAGAAGGTTTTAACAAATGTGACTGGGGTCCTGGGGCAATCACCACATTTCGTACGACAACAGGTTCTGGATACCGTTTCCAATTTCACGTTTCATCAGAAGAAGCCGCTGTTGCTCACTGTTGTATTATCGGTCCGACCGGACAAGGTAAAACCACATTGCTGACATTTTTGGCCGGACAGGCTATGCGTCATAAAGATTTAAAGGTGTTCTTCTTTGATCGTCACTTGGGTGCTGAAATTTTTACACGTGCGGTTGGCGGTGCTTATATTGGCTTTGATGGTGATGAAAAGAACGTTTCTCTTAACCCATTTGATGCTGCTCCTACACCGAACAACAGAGCCTTTTTGCGTCGTTGGATGAAGTCAATTACCATGGTAGAAGATGCTCTTTCCGAGCGCGAAATTGCTCGTGCGGTAACCACGGCTTTTGATTATCTCCGGCCTGAAGAACGAGTTATGACTAATTTATATAAAAGCTGTTTTTCTCCGACCGGCAACATGCGCCGAGAGCTATATCGCTGGGTAAATCCTGATCAGTACGGCAGAATTTTCAATGCTACCAATGATAGCCTTGATTTGCATACCAAACGTTTTATGGCTTTTGATTTTACACATATTTTTGAAGATGAAACTTTAGCTCCTGCTGTCATCAGTTATATCATGCACCGTATTCAGTCTGAAACTGGAGAAACCGGTGTTCCATCACTTATTATGATTGATGAAACAGCACCGATGTTAAAACACCCTATGTTCCGTGATTACTTTATTATCGGTCTGCAAGAAGGACGTAAAAAGCGCCAAGCTTATTTGTGTGCATTTCAACAACCTAACATTATCGACTCTTTGGGGGTCGGAGAAGTTATTCGTGGTCAATGTCAAACCGTAATTTTCTTCCGCAATCCGCAAGCACGACCGGAAGATTATGAAAACTGGAACTTAAATCAACGCGAAATAGACTTTGTTTTCGGTAAATCTTATCGTGAATTTCCGTATGCTATTTTGCTTTCTCGCCCGGCAACCGGTGAATCTGTTATATTAGATGTTGATTTGAGTGGTTTAGGCCCATATCTGAAACTTTATAATTCGAGCCGCAAAAACGTTTTGTTGGTAGAAGAGTTAATCAGACAATATGGTGAAGAAAATTTTGTTACAAAATATTTAAATTTTTCATGATTCCGCAAAAATAAGTTTATAAACATATTTTTTCATGCTACCATAAGATAGAGGTGAGTCTCTATATGGAGGGTGGTATGTTAAAAATTAAGTCAATTAGTATGGTTTCGGCGTGCGCCGCAATAATCCTTACATCTTCGCCGGCATCGGCATTAATCACTATGGACCCGGGCAATATTGCCGGTACAATCGGTATCGTTGCTAATGGTGCTACGGGAATATTACAAAGTGTTGAGGTGATTACTAATGGTAGTCTTTTGAACTCAATTATAGGCGATGCTGCCGGAACTTTGTATCAGTTCAAAACAATATTTGGCGTAGATATAGAAAAAGCCATTAAAGCAATTGAAGATGCTAAAAAACGCGTTGAAGCAGGGGCCGCGGCCTACGAACGCTATAAAAACGAAGTCGAGCAACGCAAGGCACAATACCAAGCCCTTATGGACAAACTCAATTCATCTAGAGGCAAAGAAAATTACGACGATTCTGATAATTTAGCTGATAATCGTAACGACAGACAACCCACAGGCAATTCATCATCCACATCCTCAAGTACAACTAACTCTGCTACTACCAGAGATAACAATAATACGAATAATAACCATCCAAGAAACTTCTCAGAACCTGAAAATATTGTTGTTGATGATTCCATCCCAACCAATAGCGTCCCATCTTCATCTGGCATTATCAGAAATGAAGTTTCAGCACAATCGGGTAACGCATATGTCAATCCGACATCAGATTTAACCCCGGGATTCTATAATTCTCCAGAAACAACTCAAGATGATACCGGCTACCATCGCAGAAGATTTGAACCATTAGAAGATGAAAGCATCACAGATGATAGTTCTGCAAACGCAACTAACGATGCCGGAGGTGCTTCCGGTAGCACGGTTACTACGCCGACTTCCACAGACACCCCGCAACCTTCAGGCAATACAAGTCCGTTTGATAGATGGCTGACAAATACAGAAGACACTTCAAATGATATTGCTACCCCAACAAATGTTGTTACCGGAGATGAAGAAAATGTTCCTCCGAGCACCACATCCGGTACTTCTTCTGGCGGTAATAGCAACGGTGTCTCAGGCGGAGATGGACATGGAGATATAACTCCGGAAACAGATCTTCCTTCAACCGCAAATCCGATAGAAGATAGGAACCAAGGGCGTGGAGGCATGGACAACAAATCCTCATACGACGTATCCAGTGCTGAATTAAGTTTTACCAGTAGTCAAATTTTTGCTTCTGAAACTTCCGGTAACGATGAAATCGGTAGCACCAAAGGTGTAAACTACAGCGCTAAGGGAGATTTTGTTACCCCATTGGCTAAACGTTGCGGTCTTAGTGTTCAGGATTTGGTAGATCTCGAAAAAATGAAATCATGCTTGACCAAGATTGTTGCAGAAAACAACGCAAGGGATATGACAAATGCTCAGAACAGCCGTAAAGATTGTCAAAATATGGTCTTTGAAACAGTTGTTGCATTATCGGCAGAAGCTACAAAAGCTAAAAACGAGGCTTCAAATTATAAAGACACCTTGGACGAACAGGCCGAACACACAGCTACTTCTTCTACTACGAGAGATGATGGCGTTGTACATGCTCTAGGCAATGAACAAATTCAAATCCTTTTAAATAAAATGTCATCACTACTTTCCGGAGAGATTGTTTTTGAAGCTACCAACCAACTTTGCTCGCTTTCAAGAGATGTTTTTGTTGATAACACAGAGGCAGAAGGTGATGGAGAACCATCATCAGGCAATGGTTCTCGAGGAGGAGAAAATGGTAACACTCAACCTCAAAATACAGAACCAACCAATCCTAATGCAGAGTATGAATGGTTTCAAAAAAATTCTAAAGAAATGACAGTTGATGAAATAAATGAATACCTTAAAAATGGTGGTAAGTTAGGTACAAATCCGTATAAGAATGGAGGCCAACCATCGCAGTCTGGCACTTCACAAGGCGGAGACAATACCGAGAATTCAGAGAACCAAAACGGAAACGACCAAGAAGTAATTCATAATATGGCCGATGAGATATATAATAACCTTATAAATAGGTCTAACGGTCAATAATGGAGGCAGATTATGAGAAAAATATTACTGACATTGCTGGCGCTCTGTTTAGGGATGTCGATAGCCTCTGAGGCCCGTGCTGACTTTGAGTTCTTAGAAACGACCATGAGTTTTCTTGAAAATGTTCAAAAAAAATATCAGGTCATTCAAGAAAAATATCAAAAGATCGAAAGTTATTACAATCAGTTACGTCAGGGACCATTGGGCGTTCTTCCTCCGATACCTGACAAATTCAAATTTGATAAAATTCCGGTTCGTACCATTCCGATTATAGCTGACAACATAGATGATATCAGCAAATTGGAAAAAGCCGTTAAACGCGGAACCATATTCAGTGCTGAAGGTAAAGATTTAACCATGAAATATGCCTTAAGCAAGAAAGAAAAACAAGCGATTACAAGAGAAGACTGGTCTCGTGTTCTTGCATATTCTATGTGTCTGCGAGCTCAAATTGCCCAAAACCGTAAGACTGAAACTAATGATGAAATTTCTGCTACCAGTAATGATCGTGAAATTAAACAGGCTATTAATAAAGAAACTATGGAAGCTGCTCAACGTTGGGTACGTATTCTTGATATGCAAAGTTCAATGACTGAAATGCAGTTTGAACTTGTAAAATCAGGCTTAAGAGCTCCGGTAGAAGATGAAACAGAAGAAGGAGATTAGTGATGAAAAAAAATACCTCAATACTAATTGTTGCTTCAGCCTTGTTATCATCTATACCGTTTAAGGCAGAGGCATTTCTGTTGCCACCATTTAAGACTGATGTTGTTAACAGTCTGCAAAAGTCTTTCACAACGATTAAAACCAAGGTTGAAAAGGCCTATAAAACCGTGATGGAAAGTACCTTTGTGCAAACCGTTATTCAGTACGGAGAAGGTGCAAAAGAAGCTTATGAATTTGTAAAAATCAATAATATCAATTCCATTCAAAGTCTGCTTTCTCAATATCCTCAATTTTCTAATATTGCAGCAAAATATATGAAGATAGATCTTGATATGTCTGAAGCTAAAGGCAAAGCAACTAAAGAAATTTCATCAATTGTGGAAAGTAGTAACGCCAAGATTAATTCCTTGAATATAGATATCAATAAATTACAAGAAGATATTCTTAAAGATCCTTCTCATGCTGTTATTAATAATGAAAGAATTACAGAATTACTTCGTCAAAAGAATAACCTTATTTTCAGTACCCAAGATAATATCACAAATATCAAAGATGTATATTCTATGGCAGTAGGCGAATTCAATCGCCAAAAAGATTTACTCAAAAGTGAGCTAACTTCCCAAATTAATCAATTTACTTCTATTGCTAAAGATTACGATTCTGCGGAAGATTTAAAGGATACATTAAAATTATTAACCCTTGGTGGACAAGATCAAAACAGTACACGCAGTTTCTGGGCTAATCGCGCCAGATATGATGCCATGTATTGGCAGGATCTTAATGTTGTATTCCAAAGAACAACAGCTATCCGTGCTGAGTTAATGGCCGACAATGAAAGTGCCGAAAAATTAAGTCGTGGTGCCGCAGATGTAGAAGGAGGGACCTCGGGTGACGCTATTGCTGGTATTGAGTTAGCACGTTCCAATATGCTTGCTCTTATTAACTATACCGAATTGTTACTCCAAAAATTAAAACTTGATGTAAGTTATGATTTGACACAGAACGGCTTTAGAAATACCGGAAACGCGACCGGAGAAATAAACCTTAGCAATTACAAATACACCCCTCAAGATGAAAATTACAGTGTTGGAAAGGTTGAGTTAAAACCTGCAGAACCGGGAGAGCCTGTGGCTGGATCACTTACAGAAGCATCGCAGGGCATTTTTGAGGCTGCTGTTGCTGATGCTCAAGCTTCAGCATCTGAAACAACAAATTCTTCGACATCATCAGAAGATAAAGGAGAAAACCAATGAAAATATTTACCCGTATTTCTTTAGCTGCCTGCTTTATTGTTGCAGCATTATCTCTCTCCAAACCGGCTGATGCTCAGTTACTGTTTGGTGTATCTTTTGATGCTAAAGGTGATATTAAATCAACTATTCAACAAGGCGAACAATATCTGGCCACTATCCAGGAAGAATATGTAGCCAAAGTTAAACAAGCTCTTACTAAAGTAAAATCTGAAGTTGATAGAATTAAAGGTAAAGTTCTAAACATCGTCGGCAAAATTCCGGGTGCTAAGGAGTTTGCTTCGACAAGTTCGGTTGATATGACGGATTATGAGGCTGTAAAGGTCGCCATCACCGATCTTTTCTTACAATATCCTGCAGTCTTTACCGATTCCAAGACCAATACTGCGTACGAAAGAAAAGGTGACGACTTTTATTATGATACATTAGTTGAAATTAAAGCTTCTATCACAGGGTTGGAGAGCAAATTAAATACTCTGCGCAGAGAGGTTGAAGCCTTTACCGAAGAAGCAATGACAGCAAAAAGTACAGGAGAAAACAATACTGCGGGTTCGGACGCAGGAAACCCCGTAGATTACAATGTTTATATGGCCGCTCATAAGATGAATGATATTTTGAAGGTAACAGAAGAACTTATGGCGATGCGCAATCAGTATTACGCTCTTAAATTGCTCAGAGAAGACAAAATTGTTCCGGCACCCAAGCCGCAAAACACTTCGGCATTAACCATCGACTCATCAGAGATCAGCGGTAGCACAAAACTTGTTTTTGCACAATTTATGAACAGCAAATCAGTCGATGCGGCACAAGCTTCAGCTAACGCATCACCGGATGAATCATCTTCAGGTTCCTCGCAGACGAACATTTTTGTTGTTCCTAAGACCAAGGCAGAACCTTCGCCTTTAGCCGGTAGCGAAAACGAGCTTGAAGCCTTAAAGCGTATTGCTGATATTCAATTGGAAATCAATAGCGCTTTGGATGTTCATAACCTATTGCAACGTCTGCCTGAATATAAAGACTTATATAAACAGCACAGCCTGTATAAAAAACTTCACGAAAAAGCAGTTTCATCCGTTGAAAAAGCTGATACTTGTGTGTTGAGATATGTTGGTCGTCGTTATTCCGAGCCTAATAAGGTTTGGTTTGGTCAATCTTCTAAACCTCAAAGCACTTGTGATTATGATAGCCGAAAAGGATTGTCAGGTTGGGCAATTACTACCTTTAAGACAGCCAATGCATCTGTAGGTAGTGATATAGACATGGATATTTTTGCCGGTGATGATGTTGATACGGAAAAAGATAGCCAAACATTAGTTGAACCTGATATTGAAAAACTTGAAAAAGAAGCTTTAAAAGAGCGTCAATCGGATTATTACAAAACTCCGAGTCGTGACAAAGAATTTGCAAATTCTATTCGTGAGGTTGAGCAATTAAATTGGTTGATTGGTCGTAAAGCGGCTCAGATTTTGGTTGAAGATCAATATTCTGAAAATCCGGTTTATGGCAAAGCTTCACATCCATTTCCGCTTTGGAATGACCAACGTAGCTATTATGATCAATATCTTGATGGCAAGTACGAAAACATGAAAGCTTATTTGAACGAACTTGATTTAGCTGATACAGCAATTGCTATAGCACAAAAATTTAGCGCCAGCTTGCCCGAGGATGACGAGAGTGGAGCTATCGATGCTTTGAATCAAGTTACAGCGGCTCTTGAAAACAGAGAACCTACCCTCAGAGCTAGTGAAAAACTTGTTGAAGAAAAAATTGCCGCGGTTGATGCCATAAGGCAAAGAGAAAACAATGAGCTTATGCCTCATCAGGCTCGAAGGGCAGAACTAGATTCAAGACAAGATGCACTTAGTAAGCAAATTTCATATGCTACAGAAGAGATTGAAAAGCTTAATGACTTAGTAGCCAAGAATAAATCCACTGCCGATAGCGCATATAACGAATTAAATATAATGGAAAAACGTGGAGCAAACACATTTTCATCAGGCTATATTATGGCCAAGCAGTCTTTTGAAGAATCATCTAAAGCTCGTCTTGAAAATATGGAAGAGCTGAATAAACAGCGTGTTCTTCGTAAAAGATATGAGAATAGTCGTGCAACAGTTCAAAAATCGTTGGATAAAGTCGATACCGATATAGAAAAGATACAACAAAAATATCGTGATGAAATAATTTCGGTTGAAAGCGAATATGATACCAAGATTGCAAACTTGCAAACTGATAGTGCTACAACTCCTAAATTGCAAGATTTATTTGCGGAATTAAATATCAACAACAGTAAAGCACTTGGTTTTATTAAGAAAGCAGACAGCCTTGTTGACACCGCTCGCAGTTGTGCTATTGAGTTCATTCAAAAACATCAGGACGAGCTTAATACTATGAAAGAAGAAGACGCCCTGTATATGAACTCAAATAATCCTTCGATTGTTTCCAAACATGCAGCACTTACAGAGCAGTTGACTAATTTGCCACGCAAATGTTTTGAACGTAGTGTCAGAACGGCAATTGGTACTGCATCGGTAAATGCCGAGAGCATAATTGCCCTTTTAAGAGAAATATTCAAACCATCAATTGAAGATGTTTGTTCTAAATTTAGCTGTACAACAGCTGACACTCAATACTTTGTAGGGTTGCCAGCAAAAGAACATGACTTTACCGCTCCTAAAGCTCCTTTGACGGCTCATTACCCGACAGTCAGAGATATAGTACATCTGGATACTACGGATTATAAAAAACTTGATGTCAGCTCAGATGGACGTTTGAGCCATCAAGCATTTCTTGAATACGGTTTAACTCAACCGCATATTTGGGAATTGTTGCTTTCAGATAATGCTTACGTTGAAAAAGGTGTTGATTTAAGCGTTGTCTTAGAACGTGGTGGAGAAGGAAAATCCTTTGTTCGTGGCGTTCAATTGCCATGTACAAGCGACGACCGATATATTATTGATGGTGATGACAGCGGTAAATATTCAGTGATTGATGTTAAAAAACAGCCGACAGCGGCAAATCAGCAAAAATACCGTCAGTTGACAGCTTGTAAAGATATCAAAATAAAAGGTCGACAAATAGGCATCGGAGGCGTCATCAATACCTATGTGATTCGTGATAACGAAATAGAAAACAAGAAGCACCGTGACACATATGGAAATGCTGCCGGCAGCGTAAGTGAACTTACCAATAGCGAACTCGGAATGTTCTTAAAATATAAAGATGGCGTTCTATCGGTTAACGATTTGCCTCATTACGGGTATACGATGTTGATTAAGAAAGAGGAAAAAGCCGAGAAAGACGGTAAATATGATTTGACAGCATATGAAAACATCTATCAAAGAGCAATGTTTACAACTAACCAAATCGGAGATTTTCTACATTTTGTTGATAAGGAGATGGAAGTTAAGAAAAATGTTGATGAGATAGAAGCTAACATGACAGACTTTAAGAAAAATCTCAAAGAAACGTTTGAAAAAGTTAATTTTGCCATTAAAGATAATGTGGATTTTTCGGATAATAATGACTATAAATATATTGCAAATAAACTCAAAGAACAGAAAAATGTGCTTATGAGCCGTATATCTAAAGATTTAGATTCAGTTGTTCATGACAACAATATCGTCAAAGAACGATATGAAAAGGTATACAATACTTATAAAGCACTTCTCCAAGATAATGATGCAAGAGTAAACCTGACGACTAACACCGAAGCAGGTAGTACTCTTGAGCAAAGCATCAAAACTGCTAAAGCAAATGAAAAAGTAATTGAAAAATCAAGAAAAGAGGGCTACGATGCCATTCAAAAAGAGATTGACAATTATGAGCAGCCGGTTTGTATGCCGTATTAGAGAATTGTATCAATGAGCAAATTAGGGAATATTCTTGAAAACACCAAAATAATGGCTTTGACCGATAAAAGTGGTAGAACCTACCACTTTCTCGGTCAGTCCGAAAAAGAAAAATACGGGGTTAAGACGTACTATTATCTTTGGCTTTCACGTTTTTTTATTTTTGCAGCTTTTGTTTCTTTGGCAGTTTTCTTAGCAGCTTCACTTTCCTTATTTAAATTAGCTCCGATGGTTTCGGTGGAACCGTTTTTGATCATTAACCAAAATAGTTCAGATGACGCGGTTAGATATGAGCCTATTGCCTATGATATGGCCTCGAAAGACAAATTTATGGAGATATTTGTTCGCCAATATATTATATATCGTAACTCGTATGTTAACGATTTTATGGAGATGAGATCTCGTTGGCATCCGGGAGGAATCATTCATTTTTTATCTTCAAATAAAGTTTTTACAGAATTTAATAAAACACGTGAAGGTATTGAAAGCAAAAACAAGGAAAAATTGATTAACAGAGAAGTTGAAATCATATCTTCACAAAGAGCTGGTGGACAAACCAGTCCAATATGGAAAGTCGATTTTAAAATTTATGAAGTATCACGCCCTAGCGGAAGTTCATATCTAACACTTAATACCAGTTTCTGGACAGCATCGGTTATAGCATATTTTATTCCTGAAAGACTGTTTTTGGGACGTCGTTTGATTAATCCTCTGGGGTTCACCGTTACCAAATACAGTCAAAGTCGTGCTCATTTTTAATATTGCCTGTTAATAAGTTTGTTATATTTAGACTTTTGTAAAAAAAGATACTAAAGTCTAACTAACTATAGTTAACAGAGGAATATTCTTATGATTAAAAAAGCAGTATTATTGCTTGTCATCGTGTTTTTGGCTGGGTGCGGGCTAATGGGATCATACTACGAGCCGGAGCCGGTTGAAATCGGTAAAGACGTTGATGAGCTCAAACTCTCCCCATGTGCTTGCCTTCAGGTCGAACTCCCTCAATCCTTGCCGGATTGGTTTATTGAAACAATTTAGCCGGCTTTGTTAGGGGTTATCATGGCTCAACAGTTAGGAAATAATAATAGTAATCAGCGCCTTTTAGGCAACAGCAGTGTTCGTCGCAAGCGCGATTCGTATTCATCATCAGACGTATTTGTTGCTAATGTCGCCGAAAAAAGATATCTATGGACGGCTCGCGCATTCGCTATCATTATGGCGGTAAGCATCTGCTGTAATATTGTGCTTTTGTTGGCAATATCTCAGGTTATTCCGCTACACAGAATAGAGCCGTTTCTGCTAAATTTCCAAAACAAAGAAGAGCAAGTCTACAATATCCAACCGTTAAAACGCAATCTTGCGGAAGTAAGAAGCATAACTGAAGTTTTTGTTCGTCAGTACGTTTTAATGCGCAGTAGTTTTAATAAAGACATCTTGGAGGCGGAAGCCAGATGGTCTCCGGGCGGAGCTATTCAGGAAATGTCATCTCCTACTGTCTATGATGATTTCTCAAAAAACACGGCTAGTCGAGCTCTTGAGTTGATTAAAGAACGTCATATGGTTCGTGATGTTCGTATTGTAACAGCAAACGAATTGAGTACGGGAATTTGGCAGGTTGAATACGAAACTCGTGATATGTTCCCCGATGCAGAAGAGCCAATCATTAAATACTGGACTGCTTCTTTAAAAATAACATATAGGCACAAAAGAGTTAAATATAAAGAACGCCTGAAAAATCCGGCAGGCTTCACAGTAACCAGTTATTCTTTGAGGTTAAATAATGTACAATAATATGAATAGAGCTATATTTTTTAAATGTGCAGGGGCTGCAATTGTTGTTTTAAGCAGTTTTCTGTTTACGGAAATGAGCAATGCTCAATCCGTGGCTAATGGAGCAGATCAGGCTACGGCACAATCGCAGGGAATGTATCAACCTATGGATATGAGTTACATGGGGTTCAACTCTTTGGGAATGATCCAAAGTGCCTGGCTTGATCCTTTGCAAAATCTTGGCGAAGGCCAAAGCAAACCGGCTTATTCGAAATACTATTGGTCTCCGGATTTAGTTTTGCCTTTGCGCCTGCGTGAAGGTATGATTACACTGATAAATTTTCCCGAGTGGGAAATGGTTGAAGATATTTATATTGGTGATAATTCCACATTTGATGGGCAAATTTCCGGACCTAATACCTTATTGCTTTATCCAACTGCCGGAGCTAATGTCGGTGTTGATACCAATATCGTTGTTTTTGGGCGCTCAGGCAACCGTTATGTCTTTTATGCGCGCAGTGAAGGCGTTAATACAGAACGTTTAACCAATGCCATTGTTGATATTGACGTGGTCGGTGGCAATAATGGTGGCGCCAAAGCCATGTCGTCCGGCGGCGGTGGTCGAATAAATGCTACGTCTTATTTTGGTAAAGGGGGAAAATCGGTTGATTCAACTTTTACTAAACGGGATCAAAAAAATAATTGGGTCGAAAACATTCCTCTTGATCCCACGCAATTTCGTTTTGATATTGAGGTTTATGTACCCAACGCAGATGATGTTGTCATCGCTCCCGAACGAGTATGGCGAGATGACATTTTTACATACATTGATTTGGGAAAAAGAGCCCTTTATATGACCCAAAGGCCGGTTGTTTCTCTCATTGTTGAAAGAATGGAGGTTCCAGTCGGATTTCGTACTAAAGGCCCTAATAATCGCTTAATCATCGTTGAGGGAATAGGCGATATGGTTTTAAGAAACGGAAAAAGGATTGTTTGCCTTAAACTTCGTCGTTCTGATGACGCAGGACTTGAAGATGCAAGTTACGCCAAAGATGTTACTGATAAAGAATGGGACCGTGGCGCAAAAATTCCGGCTGGCGCTCAATCAAAGGCCGGCGGAGCTTCATATCCTGATTTCAGTTCCGGTCCTGTAAATGGCGCGGCCAATGAACCGACAGGAGATTATAGTGAAGATATGGGTAATGGGGGAGCCATGTTCCCCGGCTCTGGTGGTGCGGCTGACTTTGATTATTCAAAAATGCATCGTATTCAGAATACGCAACAATTTGACCCTGCGGCCTCATCTATCGCTAATCAATATCGATATGGTTCAGGCTTTGTAGACAGTAGTGGTTCAAATATTTCCATAGAATTGGGAACTGATGCCAATGTCGAAAATCTGGAAAATTTATGGGATGATGTATCAAATAAACATTCCAAGATTCTTGGCAAGTATGATCCGTTCTTTTCTGTTGATGCACCGGCGGATGGTCAGGGTAAAGAACTGTTCCATCTCCGTATAGGACCGGTCAAATCTCTTGAAGAAGGCGATGGTGTTTGCAGTCGTCTTGGTAGAAGTGGTGTATTTTGTAGCGTAGTTAGGACACAATGAGTAAAGAAGTTTTAACACATTCGGAAAGTTACATAAAAAAGACCAACCGCATAATTCTTGCGGTTGGTATCACTTCTTTTATTATTTTTCTGTTGGGCGTTTATCTCCTGTTTTCAAACGGAGATAAAAAAGATGAAGCTTCTATTGAGTTTCCTGAAAATGATACCGCTTTTCCGGACGAAACTACTACTGCTCCTAGTGCTGAAATTCAATTTTCTACACCGGATGATGGTACTCCCCCAATAACTACAACACCCAATCCTGTCCCCTTGGGACAAGTCCTTGTAGGAACTGATGCCAAAAATGTTTTAACTGTCGGTACAAATGGTAAAGCTTCTATAAATATAACAGAAGTTAAACTAGCCGAAGCCCCTTTTGATGGTTTTAAATATACAGAAAAATGTTCCGGCAAAACGCTTCATGGTTCCGAAACTTGTGATATTACTATGTCTTGGACACCAGTAGTTACAGGAAACGTCCAAAATAATTTCATTATTTCCTGGCACGAAACCCACCTTGCACAAACAAGTTCAAAGTCTGCAAAAGTTCCGGTTTATGGTAATGCTGTAACTAAAGAAGACTGCAATTTTTGTGAAACAATAGAAGACACATCTTCTGGCAAGTTCTCTTCCGGCACAGACGGCAAAACAATGACCCGAGCCGTAGTTGGCCCCGATGGCACAATTATCGGATATGCAGACGAAAGTGGTTATGTCCACGATGATAAAGGCAATGTTATCGGTCGTATTAATGAAACCGGACTGGCTATTGATGGCGAAGGCAATATTATTGGAATTGCCAACAATCGCAAATTGGTTTTTGATGATAAAGGCAACGTCATAGGTTATGTTAATCCCGATGGTTCGGTAGTTGACCTTAATAATAATGTTACCGGTCGCATGTTGCCTGATGGTACGGTAGTCAATAATGATGGTGATGTTATCGGACGTGCTGTTGACATGGGATATGTTTACGATGATGCTGGCAATATTATCGGACAAGTTATGGCTGACGGTACTGTAACCGATATGAGTGATAACGTTATAGGACGGTTAAACGATAAAGGGGAAGTTGTTGATAGTACTGGCAGCACCATAGGACACGTTAATAAAACCGGCAGAGTAGCGGTCGATGAAAACGGCAATATAGTCGGCGTTGTCATGCCTGATGGCACAGTAGTCGATGCTGACGGAGAAATCGTCGGTAGTGTTGATAAAAATGGCAATGTTATTGCAAGCAAAAAAAATCCGTCACGTAGTGTTGACCGCAAATTAGTTCGAGATTCTTCTGGTAAAGTCGTCGGCTATGTTGATGACGATGGTACAGCCCGTGATTTTCAAGGCAATTCTATAGGAAGGATTCGTCCTGACGGAACAATAATTGATAAAAACGGTAATAAGTTAACAACTTCTGGCGCTTTGTTGGCTTATGATAATGACGGAAAAGTTATAGGATATGTTGATAATGCAAATAATGTTATTGGCGCTGACGGCAAAAAAATAGGTACGGTTTCTTCAAATGGAACCATTGTTGATGGAGCAGGCAATGTTATTGGTCATGCAGCCCCCAATAGCGATAAAAGTTCAAAGTTCAAAGCATTAGCCTATGATAATGATGGCAACGCCATTGGTTACGTCGATGAAAATGGTGATGTTCATGATTTTGATGGCAAAGTAGTCGGCAAAGTATCTTCTGGCGGGGCGATTGTTGATGCAAACGGCAAAGTTATAGCCAATGTTGGCAAAACGTCTGACATCAAAGCATTAGCCTATGATAATGATGGCAAAGTTATAGGCTACGTAGATAAAGATGGAGAAGTCCATGATTTCAAAGGAAATACAATAGGCAAAGTATCTTCTGGCGGGGCGATTGTTGATGCAAACGGCAAAGTTATAGCCAATGTTGGCAAAACATCTGACATCAAAGCATTAGCCTATGATAATGATGGCAACGCCATTGGTTACGTCGATGAAAATGGTGATGTTCATGATTTTGATGGCAAAGTAGTCGGCAAAGTATCTTCTGGCGGGGCGATTGTTGATGCAAATGGCAAGGTTATAGCTAATGTTGATAATGAATCAAATGTTAAAGCTTTAGCTTATGATAGCAATGGCAATAACATAGGTTATATTGATGATAACGGTATTGTATATGACATAAATGGTGAAGAAATTGGCAATATGCGTAACGATGGTTCAATTGTTGATAATGAAGGTAATATTATCGGAAAGGCCGGAGAAATTAACGAAAAAGGATTTCATCTCGCTCGTGATGCTGATGGCAAAATCATAGGTTTTGTTGATGATCAAGGTTCCGTCCATGATGTGAATGGTAGAGAAATCGGTAAGTTACTTGAAGACGGTACGATTGTCGATGACAGAGGCAATGTAATTGGTAAATCCGGTGGTGATAATGAGAAAAATTACCGTCTGGCATATAGTCCTGATGGCAAAATCATAGGTTTTGTTGATGATCAAGGTTCCGTCCGCGATGTGAACGGTAGAGAAATCGGTAAGTTACTTGAAGACGGTGCGATTGTTGATGACAGAGGTAATGTAATCGGTAAAGTTGGTGATACCAAAGAACAAGGATATCGCCTTGCTTACGGTCAAAAAGGTAATGCTATTGGATATGTTGATGATCAAGGTGTTGTCCATGATTTTGACGGTAATAAAATTGGTAAATTACTTAATGATGGTACGGTAGTTGATGACGATGGGAGGATTATTGGCAGTACGGGTACAACTCCCAAACAACTGGCGTACGACAAAAGCGGTAAAGTTATCGGTTATGTTGATGAAAATGGCAATGCAATTGATTTTAACGGCAATGTTTTAGGAAAAATGGCCCCATCAGGCAAGATTATTACTGCTGATGGACAAGAAATAGGAGAGGTTGGCGATTTTGCCAAACTTCTGTTGGATAAAAACAACAAAATTACCGGTTATATTGGAAATGATGGTGAAGTTTTTGATGTCAACGGTAATGTCATTGGTTCAATAGATGCAGACGGTCGTATAGTGACTAATACGTCTAATATCGTCGGACATCTTGTTCAAGACCAAATGATACCTATTACTCCCAAAGGAGAAGTACTTGGAATTGTTAACAATAATGGTACAATTGAGAATAGTCAAAAGCAGATTGTAGGTAGAGTATTATCCAATGGGTTGGTAAAAAATCCTAATGGCTCCAATATTGTTGCACGTATGGTCCGCGGTGGTCTTGTAGTCGGCCAAGGGTGCAAAAATATTGGGTATCTTGAAAAAGACGGTATTGTTCGTAAATCAAATCAAGAAACCGGCTATAAAGTTAATGTCGATGGCATAGTAGTTGATGAAAGTGGTAATTATATTGGTGAAGTTGTAGTTCCAGGTCCTGTTTTTGACGATTCGTGTACCAAAATCGGCGAAGTTGAAACCGATGGCATAGTCCGCCAAAATGGCAACTACGTTGGTTGCATTAATCCTGATGGTACAGTATTAAATGAAAAAGGTGATATTATAGGTGGAGTTGCCCGTTCAGGAGTTGCCGTTTCTTATGATGGTAACCTGTTGGGTCTGGTAAACGAGAACGGTCTTGTTTTGTCGCAACAAGCCAAACCGGTTGGTTGTGTTGGCACATATGGTGACATTTTTGATAAAAAAGGTGCGTACATTGGTCATATACTGCAAAACACCAATGCCTACGATTTAGAAGGTAACTTTATCGGTATGGTTAATTCTGCAGCACGTGTCCCTATCCGTGGACAGACTTCGGGGCGTTTGTTGCCTAACAATGCTGTTATTGATGAAAACAGCAAAATTATTGGCGTTGCAATGCCGAACAGAACCACACTAATTGATCACCAGGGCAAAATATTAGGGCATTTATTTCCTGACGGCAATGTTTACGATGGTAAAGGTGCATCTGTTGGTAAGCTTTATGGTGATGGCGCCGCATTTTACAATAATGTTCCTGGGTACCAAGCATTTACCGGAAAAGTTGCTGATTTTAGTGGCAAAATCATAGGTATGGCAGTTTATAATAGTGAAGTAATAAATCGTTTTGGTGAAAAACTCGGTCGCCTTGATGCCAAAGGATACTATTTTGACAACAAAGGCAATCTTAAAGGTGGCATTATAAGAAGAGGGTCAGCAATAGGTTATGATGGTTCCTTCCTTGGTTATGGTTTATCTGATGGTCGCATAATTGCTCTTGATGGAAAAACCGTTGGTCGTAGCACTCCTGATAGCAAGGTTTTGAATAACAAATCTGTTATAATCGGAGAGATAATTCCCGAAGGAATTGTTATGGATGTTTGGGGATCTTACAAGGGTTACACAAACTCGGTCGGAGATGTCATTGATTTAAATGGTAAAAACATAACAGCTATTCTTCCCGGAGGTTCTACAGATAAGAACTTGAGTCTTGCTAAACGTGGAACAGTTATTGATTTTGCCGGAAAAGTTGTTGGCTCGGTTATGCCTGACGGTTCAATTATCGATACTACGAACATAAAAATGGGTAGATCTTTGTCTGACGGTAATGTGCTCAATAATTCAGGAAAACTTATAGGTGAAATCGTTGATGGTGATTTAGTTATAAACAATGAGGACAAAGTTGTTGGTTATATTGCAGCCAATGGCATGGTTATTGATCATCGTGGATCTGTCATCGGTCGAGTTTTATCAACCGATTTAGCGGTAGATAACGAAGATGAAATTTTGGGGCGTATTTATAAAATTGGAACCACTATTCTCGGTAATACCGGTCGATACGTTGGTCGCCTGGCCTCTGACGGATCAGTAGTTGATACCAACAATAAAATTATCGGGTATATGAAGAGTAACGGCTCATTTATTAATCTGGATAAACGTGTTGCCGGATATGCTTTGCAAGAAGTAGCAAAAAATCGGAGGAACTAAAATTGACGTCAAAGGTAAACAGCAAATTTAAAAACATATTGCTTTTTGTTTTTGCAATGATTTTTGCCAATGTTAACCTTGCGTCGGCACAAGAAATTACTGCTATTGATTTTAATGGTGCATTAATTGGAAAAGTTATTCCAGATGGCAAAGTTGTAAGTTTTGACAATCGCCTTATTGGGAATATTACGGCAGATAGTTTGATTCTTAACTCATCCGGCAAACTTATCGGCGGTGTTGTTCCGCAAGGTGTTGCCATAGGTAATGATAATCGTATGTTGGGAAAAGTTAGCTCTGACGGAGCTGTACGCCTGGCAACCGGAAAAATTGTCGGCAAAGTTCTTCCTAATGGCTTGGTTGTTGATGAAAAATTTGATATTTTAGGTGCAGTATTATTTCCTGGGCTGATTTATGCAGATGACGGCAAAACGGTAGGACGGCTTACAGGGGACGGTGTATATACCAACCTTCAAGGGCAAAATATAGGTTTTGTTTCATCTGACGGATATGCTTACAGACGTTCAGGTAATGATTACGTTTTAGATGGACGCCTTGTTTCCTCAAAAATGGTTATTGATTTAGCAGGAAAATTTATCGGCAACGTTTCTCCGGGCGGAAAAATAACTGATTTTGATGGCAAACAGATTGGTTTTATTAAGGCAAACGGCCTTGCATATAATTCAGACAATAAAGTTATCGGTAGTGTAGTTCGTTCAGGATACGCATTTAGCAATGCCGGAAAATATATTGGATTGGTTACATTTAATGGTGAGGTAATCAATGGTGAAAAATTAATCGGTTATCTCCAATCTGATGGAAATATTGCTGATACAAAAGGCAATATAATAGGTTTTATGGTCGATATTGCATCAACTGCGGCAGATAGTTCCGGACAATATTTAGGTCGGGTTATGCCGGAAGGAAAGATTGCTAAAGGTACAGATATTATAGGACAGCTTGGTCCATGGAATGTTATATATGACAAAGAAGGCAAACAAATTGGCCAACTAATTCAAACAGGTCCAATTTTTGATTATCGCGGAGAATTGCGAGGTCATTCTCTTAAAAATGGACAAGTCGTAACTGTTGGTGGTGCTCCTTTAGGCACAATACGAGGTGATTTCGCAGTTAGTAGTAGCGGAAGCATTATAGGTGCAGTCTTAAAAAATAAAGTTATATTTAATGGTAACAACCAAGCACTTGGAATCACCGGTATTAATAGCACAATATCCGTCGGTAATGACAACCGCATAATTTCACCGCTTGGATATGTTTATACCTCAGATGGTAAAATAGACGGTAACGCATTTTCTCTCGGTTCAATTTTTGACCTTGGAGGAAAATCTGTCGGTGCAATCTCGCCTAATGGTGATATTATTAACAACGGGATATCTCAAGGAGGACATCTAACCCAATATGGTTACAATATTGACGAACATAATTCCGTACTTGGAGGTAAAATCAATACTGTTTATGCAGTTACCTCTACTGGACAAAGTGTAGGCATTTTGGCAGACGGAAACCAGGTTTTAAATAAAGGATTGCACCCCATAGGCAAGGTATTGCCTGATAATAGTGTTGTTGCTTGGTCTGAAAAAGCTTCATATATGCCGGTTAATGGTTTTGGCTCTCCGGCTCGTCTGGCAATGTCATATGACGGAAAAATAATTGGCATTATAGATAATCAAGGACAAGTCAAGGATAGTGGAGCTTCAACAATCGGCAAAGTCAACTCAAGTGGCATAATTTTTGATAACAGTGGTGCTGCTGTTGGTGAAGCTGTTGATTTTATGTCAGTAGTTAATGACAAATGCGAATTAGTTGGAACAATTACGCCGACAGGTGAGGTTAAGAACTACCGTGAGGTTAATATGGGTAGAATATTACCTAATTCTCAAGTGATTTCTGATAATGGTGCGATTATCGGCTTTGGTGTTTCTCGCGGAGTTATTATTGATTTTGGCGGTAAACCTGTCGGGACAACATCATCTGACGGTCGTGTCCTTAATTATGCAAATGATAATCTCGGCTGTATTAACAGTCAAAACCGTCTTTATAATAAGCAAAAATCTCTCATCGGCAAAATAGTATCGATTGTTCCGGTTATTGATTTCAACAATAAAATTGTCGGGCGCAGTATGTTAGACGGTAGAGTTATCGACAACAATAATCAGGATATTGGATACGTTATGCCGGATGATAGTGTTAACTCAAAAACATCCTCTCATTTAGGAATGTTGTTCAGATACAGGTATGCTTTTAATAATGCTAACAGATTAATGGGAACAGTTAATGACAAAGGCGAAGTTATTGACTCCCAGGGCAAAAATATAGGTTCAGTTGATTTTGATGGAAATGTTAAGTCCGGTAACAAAAACATAGGCTACGCTTTGTATGATATTTACGTATATAACGACAATAACAATGCAATAGGTTATATTGCCCCTGACGGTGGGATTATATCATTTTCAAATCAACACTTGGCCAAATCAATTCACGGTTTTGCCGTAAGCAATTCACAGGAACTTTTGGGGCGCGGAAATCGTGATTTTCATATACGTAATAAAAACAATGATATCATTGGTGAGTTAATGCTAAATGGTAACGTAATTTCACAAACCGGTGAAGTTGTCGGAAGCCTTGGTGAAGAGGGAAATATTATCAATCCGGAGGGGGAGATTATTGCTAAAGCTACTCCGTTACAATATTATATACCTGATAAAAGAAAACTGGTCTATGATAAAGAAGGAAATCCAATGGGATATGACAATGGGAAAGGACAAGTTGTCGATGAGAATGGAAATATTGTTGCAATTCTTGAAAAAGACGGAAAAGCTGTTGATGCAAGCGGAGTTGTAATCGGTCATCTTGATTGGTTCAAACATCCCGAAAAAGAAAAACCATCTTCTTCTGAACCCCTTCCGAAAGTTGGTAGTCGTCCTCTGGAAGAAAGAGATTATAAACGTTCTGCAAATATTGCTCTTGATTTAAATGGAAATTATCTTGGTGATATTGTGCAAGATAAAGTAATCAATCCTAAAACCGGAAAAATTGAAGGCGTTGTGGAGGGAGATCTTGTGCATGATCCTGAGACAGGAGAAGTTCGCGGACGTCGTATAAGAATTCCTTTAGATGAGGTGCCGGAAGAACCCGGAACACCGGTAGCTCCAAAACCCGGAGCATCAAATGTCTTTGTTCCTGGAAATAAGGGATATTGCGAAGCACATGGCCTCGGTGATGATTGCCTTGAACAAACGCCTGCTACACCGGGACAACAAGTTGCAAATCAACAAGCCCAAGCAATTCGTCGCCAAGGTATGTTTGTCGGTTCAAAAAGTACTACTTTCAGTCGTGAATATTTTGATGGCAAACAAAAAGATTGGGGAATTGCTAAGGTTGTTTCAACCCTTCCGGTTGATATGGATATGATGATTTTAGCTGACAAACCGATTCCGGCAGTAATTTCAAGACCTATTGATACTGAACATGAGGCACCGGTTACTGCCTACGTTGAACGTAACGTATATGCTGAAGATGGTCGAAACGTTATTATCCCTGCTGGTAGTCATTTAATCGGT
Source organism: Alphaproteobacteria bacterium (assembly GCA_016288295.1). Classification (GTDB taxonomy): domain Bacteria; phylum Pseudomonadota; class Alphaproteobacteria; order RF32; family CAG-239; genus JAFUYI01. The sequence goes on along the minus strand of JAEEYV010000027.1, from coordinate 18,494 downwards.
AGTACCGGAGGAGAGAGTGGAGGTCAGAATTCTGCTCGTATCAGTATTATCTGGGAAAGATTGATTACTCCTAAAGGTGTTATGTTTGATTTGAGTTCGGCTAAAACTGGCGATGCTCAAGGTCGAGGAGGGGTATTGGGTTATCTGGATCGTCAACTGGTTAAAAAATATTCAACGCCGTTAGTAACATCAATTATTACCAATGGCATAAGTGTTCTGTTCTCAACCGAAGACAGTTCTAAAGGAGGAGAAAACAGCTCTGAAACTTCAAAACAACAGGCCACCAATGATGCACGACAAAATTTCTTAGACGACACCAAACAAATGTTTGAGGATATGCTTAATGATTACATGAAGACAAAATCTGTCGTAGTTGTTCCTGCCGGCACCAGAATTATTGTTTTTCCTAAAGTTGATTTATGGCTTAAAACCATGGATGATTTTCGTGATGAAGCCAAAAAAGGAGGAGCTAATGAAAGTCATGAATATGAAAATTCTTTATTTACGGAAGAGGATTATAAAAAATTACACGGAGAAGAACGTAACTCTTCAAGTGGTGATTCTTCTCCTGCACTGGTTTCTGCCCCAGTAACATATGCTCCGGATAACCAGGGGAGAACCAACGTTGGAGCTACCCCGCCACCGCCACCGCCGTCACAAAGCAACAGTAGCAGATACAACAACCAGAACAATCGAAACAATGAAGAAGACAGCGATGTTCCACAACTGTTTTAGAGGGAGAAAAGTATGAGTTTTGAAGTATTAGAATCAGTTTTACGCCCTCTGGCTTACTGGTATAATCAGGAAAACATTGAGGAAGTTGCAATCAATCGCTCAGGGCAGGTATGGTTGCGCCTTCGCGGCAAAAGAGCCTATCCTTGGGTTATGTACAAAGACGAAAAACTAACCAAGGAATATTTGACCGACCTTCTTTACATTGTTGCAAACACATATGAACTTCCATTCGACCCGATTGGTGGCACTCCCGTAGTTTATGCTACCATTCCCGGAGAACACCGTTTTTCAGCTATATGCGGCAAGAACGTAATGTATGATGAAGACGATATCGCCGGAGGCGTGGCTATTGCCATCCGTGTTCATAGTGATGATGTTGCTTTTGGTCTTGGAGACTATGGATTAAAACAAGGTGAGCAATTACACCATATTAACCCGTTGAAAAACATAAAAGATCCAGAAGATCCGTATGAGCGTCTTTTGCTTAGCATCAAACGCGGTGATCACATTCTGGTCAGTGGCGCGACAGCAACTGGTAAAACCACGTTTTTGAACAACCTGCTTAAGATTTTGGATATTCACAAACGTGTTATTACGATTGAAGATGCACGCGAGCTTTTAGTTCCACATCCCAATCGTGTCCATATCGTAATGTCTCGTACCGGACAAACTAACCAGTTTGACTACAAAGGCATTATTGACTTGGTAGTTCGTTTTACCCCAGATGCTATTATTGGCGGTGAAATTTCAACCGGCAACGCCGGTGCAATTTGGGAGCTTATGGGATCAGGACATGATAACTGCCTGGCAACCATTCACGCTGAAAGTTCCAGTGCTGCATATGAAGCTTTTGCTGATCGTATATTGCACTCATACCCGACACTTGATCGCCGCAAAACTATAGAAGAAATGCATCATAAATTGCGAGTTGTACAAATCAATCGCGATGGCAACCTGCGTGCGGTTACCGAAGTTACTTAACAAAAAGCTCCTATATCAGGAGCCTTTTTTATCATTTATAGCATTGGTGGAATATTTATTTGTGCTATTTCCCCCGGTCGTATTTTTACGGTTGCATACGAGTAATTTGCAGTTTCCACTTGAAATTTCTGCCGTCCGGTCAATTGCGCCGCCATATCATTAAAATCTCGACCATCCATATCTTGCCTTTGCGGATTCATGATATACAAAACACATCCTTGATTCCTTTCGGCTTTACCGCATCTTACCCTTCCGTTAGGTACCTCGCGATTAGGCACTACACCCTGTAACCCGTTCATTATAGTCTTAGGTGTATCCAAAAAAGTTTTTGCTATAAATATACCAAGAATTAAAGAAGCAATAATTGCCACCAGCATTGCCATTCCGGTATATAAATTTCCGACCATAAAACGATCTTTAATTGATGGATTTGCATCTTCCACATCTTCATCAGACAAGAAAGACGGATTAAGACGACTATCTTGTTGCATAGCAGGAAGATTGTCGTTTTCCAGATAATTGTCCGCATGAAATGGTCCATTGTTATTCTGATTATTAAAAGGGTTATCCATTACAGCTTTTGATGGAACAGCCATGTTGTTTTCGCCATTATCAGCCGCACGCCTGATTGGGCGTTTAACTTTTTTGAAACGTGGTTTATTCATCTGTGTATTGTCCATTTTTTACCTCTTAATCTATACTAATTTTGTTTTTTTGCTGTTTTTATCACTCTTGGGACAATAAAAACAACAGTTTGAGATTTATCAGGTTGTGCTCCAATAATTTCATTCGGAATACCGATAATCAAAAAGTTTTCACCCAATTTGCTACGAATACTGAACTGTGTAATCTGTCCATCACGTCCCTCAAGAGTAATGTCAGAAAACAGCCTGTTCTGAGGCATAAGTGAAGATTTTGCCAACAAAGACAACTGTGTTTCTGGCATTCTATCACCGGAACATTTTCCGATATCAAAACGTGACATCCACAAATTCGGTACCACAAATTTTCCTTCAGCCATTTGAATAACAAAAGCCTGTCGCTCCAAAAAGCTGTATAGAGTACCGATATTAATTTCGTTTGATGTTGTCAATATCCTGCCGATAACCCCGGTTTTGGCTGTTTTAACAGATCCGAAATCAAATACTTGCAACATTTGTTGCCAATCAATATCTTCATTTTCGGTATGTGGAATAACCTTGAATACACTAACATCATATGCAATCAATTTTGGATTACTTTCAAACTCATCCAAAAGTTTTTGAATTTTCTTTTGTAATTCATAATCCCCTTTAAATGTGAGTGAATAATCAGACCAGTCGGCTGTAATATCGGTAATTCCGGCTCCCCTCATCACATCCAATAAGGCCAATATAATTGGTCGAGATTTTGGAACGTATAGAGTAAAATCAGTTTTTCTTCCGATTGTTAATGTTTTTGTTTCTGCATTGTATGTATAATATATTTCAGCTGCATCTGTAATTATCTTAATTACCTCTGATAACTCACCACGTAAATTCTCTGCGGAAATATTAGGATAAGGAGCATCTTTTGCGACTAACTTTATACCAGCCTCTTTGGTCAATTTTAATAAAGCTTTTTCAGCCGGCATTTTCTTGAATGAAAAACCGGTTACTTCATAACGAGGAAGAGGATTGTCAACACCGTTTCTTGTAAGATTAAAAGCCTTCATGTCATATGGCAAAGTGGTAATCATCTCTTGAGAATTCCAGTTTACATGGCAACGCAGAGGCGATTCCAAATCAAATGCACTTGCACCTGCAGGTGTACGTATCATATTAGGATCAACTTCATTAACAATATTTGCTCTTTGAGCAGGGTCAATAACTTCAACATTAGATGCTTGTTGATTGGAACGAAAATTTTTGTTCGGAAATCTGCATCCGGACAATACCAGTGCGAATATCAATAACCATAAAATCTTTCTACAATGCAATTTGTTAAACATTGGCCTGCTCTTTGTTTTATTTATTGTCTGTCTCTGTGTTATCTTTTTGTTTTGCTTCAGCAAATTCAGCTTCCACTTTTGCCTTTGCTTCACTATCCTGTTGAAGCAGTTTTTCCATCAACTCTTCCATGCCCATACCGGCTCCGACTGTTGGATCTACGGCTTTATCCGGAACAGCTAAAGCCTCTTTCATTTTTTCAACTTCACGAGCATCATTCTTAATCATATCGGGAGTAGAATTTTTTCTTAATTCTTCTTTATACTCGTCCAGAGTACGCCTAAATCCGTTCATACCTCCGGCAACTTTTTTCTCCACATACGGATATAAGTCTTTGTGACGAATTATATAATCTCCGGTCTCGCTAATTTCTTCTAGCACGTCCAAAATATAACCATAGAACGGATAATCTTCTAAAGCCATATTACCCTTGCGCACACAACGTGCTGCAATTCGCGAAATTGTACGATCGTAATAATCTTTCAACAGAATATAATTATCGACGAACCAGACATCGCCGTTGCTGTTGTTATCTTGAGAATCTTGCACCATATCATACTCCTTAATACCTATGATATTAGATTAGGAGACAACGATTGTAAATTGTATTGATATCTTATCCCACACTATTAACGGTATAAAAATACGGATCTTCTTCCTCGTCGTTATCCGCACCCACCAATATAAGCTCAAAGTCTTTTGATGCAATAATTTCAGAAGATTGAACAATTTGTTCTTGTGGTGTGACTTCCTGTGGATTCTCATCTATTACTGTCTGTTCATCTTCAGGAATTTCTTCATATTCCCATTCCCAATCTTGTCCTTCGGTCCCAGACAGCTCATTATTAGGTTGTTCTTCAGGAATTTCTTCATATTCCCATTCCCAATCTTGTCCTTCTTTACCGGCAACCTCTTCTGCAACAGGTTCTTCGGGCTGATATTCCCATGTCCAACCGTCACCTTCAGAAGCATATTCCTGCTCTTTTGAAGATACGTTGCTTTCAGGCTCTATAATTTTAGCTGGAGCAGGTGATTCGTTTACGCTACCAAACCCCCAATCAGCTGCATTGTCAACAGGCTTATCTTCTACTACAGGCATTTCCGGCAAAGCCGAAATTATAGTCTTTTTCTTTTGCAGTGGTTTATCAAGGATTGGTGTTTGGCTATCTTTTTCAATAGGAGGAATCACTAATTGCTCTTCACGATTCTTTTTCTTTTTCTTCTTCTTTTTCTTCTTAGCAACAAGCGTTTCAACATCGGTTGCAACAGTATCAACATCACTATCTTTAACGGTGTAATCTTTTTCAGGTGAAATCCCTATCTCCGGTTTAAGAGAACTAGCGTCATCAATGCTAATTTCCTCAATTTGTTCAGGCACCGCTTTTGTTTCAACCGAAGGTCGAGCTTCGGGCATCTGTACTGCAAGACCTTTCATCTGTGATAATGCAGTAATTATTGCATTCGTAGATTGTTGTTGGCTTTCTCTTAAAGCAGAAGTAATGATTGCTGAAAATTCCTGATTTTGTGAACGCGTTATTTCACGGAATAAATCAGCTTGCATCTTCATAATTTCTTCCACTTGAGGCTTCGTATCACCGGATAGTACCGACGTCCCTTTCAATTTTTCAATAGTCTGAATAATTGTTTGGGCAGAATTTTGCTGGCTCTCTTTTAGCGTCGATGCTATTATCGAGGAAAATTCACGTCCTTGAACCTTTAAAGCCTCAGTAACATTTTCCAACATAGCCTGTTTTTTGGGAGAAGATGCTGCATATGTAATCGGTGTTGGACCATCTTCATCTAATTGTTTGAAGCTATCAATCAACGACTGAGTTGATAATTTTATACTGTCTTGTATAGCTAGAGAAATAAGGGCAGACAATTCTTCTTTTTGAGATTGTGTCGTTTCTTTCAAAAATTTTGATTGAGCCTTTACCAGATCATCAATTACATTTTTGATTTGAAAAGCCGTAGCAGCCTCTGCCGGAGCATCACTATTAGATATAATCTTAATCTGATTATTCTGCTCAATCATCTTATTCAGATTTTCTTGCAGTTCTAAAAAAGACTGAGTAATAAGCTTACTATCTTCCTGCCGCTTCTGTTCAGATGCGGAAATCGCTTCTGCCAAAGCATTTGAGATAGTTTTTGTAAAAGTTTCATCAGCTACAAGCTTTAGTTGCTCGGCTTCAAGTTTATCTTTTGGAGCCTTAAAATTAGGGACATTACGCAACTCCTTAATAATCTGAGCGTTCGATTGAGCCAAACTATTGGCTAATACTTTTGCAAAATTATCACTATCAATAATCGGTGCACTGACAGTAACATTTGTTGCCGACTTAGCCTGCTCAATATCTTGAGAAGCTTCTGCAACTATACTTGTTTCTTCAGCACCTGAAGCATCTGTATCGTCAACTTCATCTCCACGTTCTAGATCATCCATATATTCCAACAAAACAGAACCGCCGGGCAAAGTTTTTAAACACTTGCGTATAGCTTTAGGTTGCTTCAGAAGCTGGTTATTAAACTCTTCTTTCTTTTCTTTGCTGAAGATGTGTAATTGACGGAAGATGTTCAAAAAACGTTGCGCGATAATGATAGGTTCTTCTTCTTTATCGCTGTTTGTTGACTGCCCGAAAGTAGCAGTAGTTATGATATCTTCCGCCAATGTTTTTATCCTTATTTTATCTGCACTAAATATAATCAGTATAGAGTAAAATTACAGATAAATAGCCACCACTTTATGCAAATTACTCAAATCGTTATTGCTGAATTCGATTTTTTCATCAGGATTCCATCTGATTCCATAAAGTTTTCCATTGTCATCTTCGCGAATACTGATAATTTTTACTTCATTCGGCTTAACATAATAAGCGGCAATATCGCCAACACTTGCAACTTCTTGCGGATTAATTACTAAAATAGAGCGAGAAGGCAACAACGAACCCAAGCGACGAGAACATAAGTTCAAAGCATAAGCATCTTTTTTACCAATCAAAGAACTTGGGCGTGAAACCGTCTTAGATTCGTTTTCAAAATCAACTAATACATTTCCATCTTTTCCTGCTACACCATATACAGAAAGTTTTTGGCTCTCACGAGATGCATTATCAAAAGCAGCAATTGCACCGCGAGGATTTGAAAGCAATTTATACTTAGAGTCGTTTCTTTGGATAATCTCTTCCAGAGCACCTTTTTCATCAAGTTGCTTAATTGTAGACTTTAATTCATCTACGGTCATAGATAAGGCCTTCGCAATATTCTTCATTTCCTTATCGGAAACTTCACGTTGGCCCATTTCAATACGGTGATAAACTGACAAAGTCATATCCGAACTTTCCGCAACCTCAATCAATGTCAGATTCTTTTCATTACGGATTTGACGCAATCCAGCACCCAAAGTTTTAAGACCAGCTCTTTCGTTTATTCTGTTACGTCTTTCTTGTTCACGTCTCCAAGACAAAACAACTTCTTCTTGAGAGTTCTGTTCGTTTACAAATAAATCCTGCATCGGGCAATCCAACAATTCCGATACACGTACCAATTGTTCTTGGTCAATACGACGATAGCCTTTTTCTATTTTTGAAATAGCAGACAGGCTGACTCCCAAATGATCAGCAAGTTCCTGCATTGAACGACCACGCAATCTTCTATACATTCTGATTTGATTTGGGAAAATAATTTCTTCCATAATGCCCCCTCTAAAAATGTTTTTAATCACTACCCACCATAATAATCAAAGTTTATTATTAATCAAGAATTTTGCACAAAAGCTGACAATATTGTGCAAAAAAACGACAGAAGTTTTGAGTTTCTGCCGTTTTTACGCCACTTTGAGCCTGTTACTTATTTAAATTCTGAGAACGTATAAGCCTTATTTCCGACATTTTGAACTTGCTGTCCAAACTCTTTCATGTCGTCTTGACTGAACAAAATATCTTGCTTCGGAATATTCGCTGATACGTCACCGCTTATATATACCGGATGATTAGACCTCTTCGAATAAGTATTTGCTACGGAATATTGACGGGTTTCTTTATCTCCGTCAATAACGGATTTACGCTGAATAATTCCGTCTGTTTCATAAGAAACACCTTTCCCGTTTTTATCCATAGTCGATACTTTGGTCATAACACGATTTCTGACAAATTGGGCTGAAAACGTCGTAACAGTGCCATTTTCATTCTTCTGGGTAATCGTAATAGTCCTATTTCCGTTACCATCAACACTGCTGGAGATGTTTCTTGATAAAAATCTGTCATCCAGCGTTCCACCGACATAGTTTTGCATACGAGATTTAATCAACGCATCCATAATCATCAATTGTTGGTTAGTATGAGACATCAGCGAACTTTGAACAAATGCCGCAATTGTCGCATTATCAACTTCTCCCCTCTTATTAACGATTCTTTTCAATATTTTATTGCGAGATGATGATTGTTTTATAATATTTCCATTTTCATCATAAGTTGTAGAAATACTTCCAAAATCATCCTTCTGAACAATCGTCTTTGATCCGTCAGCATTAATTTGTGTCTTTGTTTCAATAACATTTCCGCTTGTATCGGTTCCATAGCTTCTGTAATGAGAATGCGTATTAACTTCTACTTTTTTCAAGGCTTTATTAAACTTCTCTCCGATCCACGATGAAGGATCATCTCTCTTCATTTTACCTAAAGCTGCATTCCAAGCCCGACCGATACTTGAACCGCCGGTCTTATACATCTGGTTTCCGTCTTCATCAAGCATGTTAGTTCCATCGTCATTTGTAGCTGGTTTTGCCAATGACGAGAAACTTAAACTCTTCACTTTGCGATATCCGTGATTTATATTTTCTTTTAGCAATGCAGCTCCGGATTTTGCACCTTTTTTAGTGACATTTATTGCCGGATTAACCGCATAATTCTTTAAGAGGGTATTGGCAGTAAGACCTACAGCAGATCCTATATTCATTCTTCCGCCGATTCCTCCACCACCGCCGATACTTCCGGCAAATTTCTTTGCAAATGACTTGATATCATCCAATACAGCCCATCCCAAGAACAGTACAAAGATAATTTTAATAGCCCCAATTGTAAACCATACAATCTTTGCTATTTCATCTAACTCTTCAAAGTTATGTGCTTGTCTCATATCGCCCACATATTCTTTTGCAATTGTAGTAACAATCATAATTACCAATGACAAGAATATAAATGTCATTATAGCATCAATAAATGTACCGAATACCTTGGCTAAATACTTTGAAGTTATTTTGAATGCATATGCGGCCAAGGCCACAGGTAATAAAGCAATGGCAACAGCCATCTTAAGCATACTGTCAACCAGTAAAAATGGGTATGCAAGCATTAATATAAATGCGGCAATAAAGAATAAAAATGCTGTTAGTAAATATGCAAAATTAGGTATAAATATCAGAGTTGTATTATCCCATGCCAAACAATGCATAACTCTAGCCAGTGCCAAAATATCAATGATTTGGTCTTGCGTGTTTTTAATTGTGCAGATTATACCATTTCCCATTTCTGGAGACAGTCCAGCTTCTTCTGGATTGTTGATTACACTTTGAACAGCTCCCGATGTCGTCGCTTCCCCTCCATTTTCACCGCCAGCTGTACTGGGGGCAGAGGTTGTTGAACCGTCCACAAGTCCGCATCCTGATGCGGACATAGGCTCACCGCCGATTGTTTGTGCTAATTTTAATCCGGTTGCAAATATAGGGTCAAGAGTCATTGACATAAGTTGTTCAACAGGTCCTTGTAGTAACAAAACCACAACCAAAACCCTGAAGGCCTGATTGAGCATAGCCTTCACAAAAATACGAGGCTCCCTGGTTTCAAAATGTGATACAAAGCGCATAACAACAATTGCTAACCAGATTGCAAATCCGATTAGCACCACTCCTATAACGGCAGGAGCCAGAACATCATAAGTTTTCTTTGCCATTACACTTATAGTGTTGAATAAGATTCTGAATGGTGTACAGAATATGCATCCAAACTGTTGATAGTTATACATAACTTCAAAATAATTACAGCCAGAACTTGTATGATTATTCATGAGTTCAACGGTTTTTTCGTTGGGATTATTAGGATCTGTAGGATTAAGCGGAGGTTCTCCGGCGGCAGTTAGGTCACTAGCTGATCCTACACCAAAACAACTCATTCTGTTAACTCGTTGCTCTTGTGGTGCACAACTGCATACATAATTATCAAAACCGGAATTCATCGGATCAAGCAAAACGCCACCTGATCGAATTTCAATATGCATATGACATGGATAACCATATAAATTACCGGCTTCACCGATTTTCTGTCCTTTTTTATAAATTCCGTTTTCTTTAGCAGACTGATTATGATGAAAAACATATTCAATATTTTTTCCGCATACCGTACACTCATACCTCAATCCTTCTTTTTGTGATTTGGTAATCTTTCCGTCGCAAGGAGCTTGTATAGTAGTTCCACAAGCAGCATGATAGTCATAGCCTTCGTGATTTCCAACGTAGCCCCTATCCACATTTTGGCAACGTTTGTGTTTGCGATGAGGATCATTTTGACTACACCAAATCTTGCCACGAGCACACATTTCTGACGTTACCCCCCCCATGGGAGTAAAAGGTGTGGTGTTAATGCAAGATTTCTTATTCAATTCTTTTAAACAAGTTGCTCCGCCTCTTTTTTGTTTTGCACATTCTGACATTTTGCCTTGAATAAACAGGTTAGGTGAATCATAAGCAGCAATTGCATCATTAGCACACAAAACAAATCCTAACAATATCGCCATATTTACGATTGCTTTAATCAATTTGTTTATGCCTATCTTTTTTCTAGTCATTACTACTTCCCCCAGATAATGTTATCTGATGCCAATTCAGTTTAAGCAGAACTTCCACCACTACCAGATCCTCTAAAACGCTTAATACCTGCGACCATTTTACTACCAGTTTTTCTAACAAATTTACCTAGTCCGCGAGCTCCCTTTTCTAATCCTTGAGATGTTTGATGTTTGACCACATCTTCTCCGAAAGATACAATTTTGTTAGCTTGTGTTTTTATCATTGCAAGTTTGCCGACCATTCTCTCATGCATTGGGTTCTGGTTGCTCAAAGCACTGTCCGGGAAGAATGTTTGAACATATTCACTGACAGTCGTTCCGATAACTTTAATTCCATAGAAATATGCAAATAGCAATAAGATAAATCCGACTGACATAAGCGATATTTTAGAACTTATAAGATCAGTATCGCCATCTTCAATTGCCTTATAAAGCTCGGCAATTCCGCCTTCGGTATTAAAGGTTAAGGCTTTGTCCACCAAAACCATAGCTATCGTTGTTGTTAAGGCTAAAAAGATTAAAATACCTGCCGCATTAAGAATCATTTTAATGCAGGCTACAAACCTGTCTCCGGTAATTCCAAAAGGCCACAATCCGGTAACAATCGGTAAGGCAATTAATGACAATGACAGCTTAAAAGATATGTCAACCAGGAAGAACATGATTGTCAATGTCATAAAGAAACCGGCGCACCAGATCAATACTCCGCAGAGCATTGTCCAGAAATTAGGCATCACATACCAACTTCCGGCATGAGTACTGTGGCAGATAAGCATATGTCCGAGTTTCATATGCTGCGATGTAACTCCATCAATTGACGATACAAGGTTCATAACATCATTCAAAAACTTAGCCGGCAAAAATCCCTCAGAGGAGGTAACCATATCAGCTTCTGTTGCCTGATTTACAGTATTAACCTGCAGTTCTGCGGCTATAGACTGCGACAATGTAGAACCAAATTCCGCGCCCCACGAAAGGAATGGAACCAATACAAAATCAACGGCAATTTCAATTCCAACAGTAATGACTACATACGCTCCAAGTATTTTAAACAGCATCATCAACATATCATTGATCATTGCCCCCGGTTCAATGTTTTTCAAAGAACTCACCTGCTTAATAATATAAAAAGCTATCCACAATATGGCCCCAAGTAATAAAATCTTCTGTCCCGCTTCTTTAGAAAGATATTTCAGTTCATTACATCCGTTCAGAAATGCACTTAATAATGATTTTAATACCTTGCAGGCATAACATCCGTTGTGATATATGTTATCCATTATCGATTGCGCACAAGCTTCGTTTGATTCAGCAAAAGCGGTTGACATCGTTATTAAACATATCAAAGCCGCCAGAACAATTGTTCTGACATTTAACCTTTGAAATATGTTCTTGCACCACATCATATCAATATCCTTTTGTCATTTTGCCTTATTTCGCCCCGCCAAGTTATTGAGTGAAGATTTCATTTTATTGGTGACAGCCTTTGCTGCACGCAATTTTTTAGAATTTCTCAAAGCAAATTTTCCTACAGCCGAAGATCCGCCACTGATCACAGCCAAACCTATGTTGGCTATAAAAGAGCCGAATTTCTTTTGGAAGTTTGCATCGCCTCCTTCTCCGGCGCAGACCAACTTATCGCAAATATCTTTTGCAACATTTATCGAACCTATTGCCAAAAATCCGGTTAACAGCAACATAACCATAGCAACGCTGATGTCGCTGAAACTGCGTTCATCTTCAAAAACGGACATATTCTGATTTAAAATTTCTTGGATAGCTACAAAAATCATTATTGTAACCGTAGCAATCATCATCAGAAATGCCGCCGAGTTCAATATTGCATAAAAGCCGACTTTGGCACATTTACTGGTTGTCTTAAAGGCAAATGACATAATCAGCAAAGGCAAAATCATAACCATCATTGCAAAACGGAAAATTGCATCAACTAAATAGATGGCAAAGCTGATTTTTACAAAAAAGAACATTAGTACTATAAAAGCACCACAGATAGCTGGAGTAACGCCCGGTAATTCGATTGTTTTCCATCCGAGATATATTCCGAAGTTCAATCTTTCGCTAACCGCACAAGTCAAGCATTCCATCATCTCTCTAGGAGAATCAGGAAAACCGCTCAAAGTCGCTTTCTCTATAGGAGAAGCCTTGCATACGTCTGTTGTCAATGGTACATCACCTAAAAAAGGAATATGCCAATTATCAGGAGTTGCACCAATGTTTTCACTTATCATCGCACTTCCAAATTCTAAAAAGGCATTATATATTGGAAAGATAATTGAATTAAGCACGAACAAAACACCATCAGTTGTAGTTGCTAATATTCCGCATATCAAACAGACAAAAAACTTTTTCATTACTTCAGTCCAAAGTTCTGCCGGCGATTCTTCTGTAAAAGAGCTGACATGCTTCAACACTTGAAAAGACATCCAAACCGCAAAGGCAATCATCATCATCGGCAGAGCACCGCTACATAAGTGATCATACATTTCCATAGTTACAGTACCGGTTGTCTTATAAATTGTCCCTACAACTGCGGCTTGCCAACACTCTTTGCGATTTTCCTCTTCAACCCTTTCAGCAGTCATGACCTCATCGCTGTTAGGATTAATAGCGATTGTTGAAGTTTTATCATTATTTCCGCATGCACCAAGCATAAAGATAACGGTGAGCATGGCTACCAATCTCATTATTTTTGTTATGTCAAACATCTTTCTCATCGCCGTTCTCTACGCTAGTTTTTGTTATTCTTCATTATCTCAGCGATCTCTTTTTTTATCCGCTCGACTTCTTTATGGTAGTAGGGATCAGTTTTTGCCATATTTCTTGCATTATCAAGCTCCATGTTTAGTTGATTTATTTGATCCTGAAGACCTTGAGCCACGTAGTCCTTTTGTTTACTTTCCATTTCTGAATCATCTTTTTTACGATTCAATGTGTCATTGTCATATTTCAAATCTTTATTCTCACCGGACAATTCGGAATTTTCGTTTTCAAGATCCTTTAATTTTGAATCATCACTTTGATTATTTCCTCTCGATCTTTCATCATAGCTTTCATTGCCGCCGCTTTGTTGTGGAGCCACATCTTCCACGCTGCCCGTGTTTTGATCGCCATTAGGCAGGAAACGACCAGCTTGTTGATGTACTCTAATATCATTCATCGCATCAGCCAATTCGGTTTTGGTCATTGGTCTATCTTCAATAACAGAAAAACCTTGACCATTATTGCGAATATGTTTTATGGTATTATTTGCAATATCTTTGTATATTCTGTCCCCGCCACGTTCGTTAATTGTGACTATTTGTAAGAGCTTTTGCCTTGGACTATAACTTATTTGACCATGTCTGCCAACGCAATCAAAGAAACCATCAGTCTGATAAGCATATGCCTCAACTATACGTCCATTACTGTCATACCGACCATTACCTTCATAAATTCTCATAACATCAGATTTGGCTGTTCTAGTATGTACTCTTTTGATATCAACTTTACCATTTACGAGAACTAATTCACGCTCATCGTGCCGAACCACATTACCTGATTTATCAAATTGATCTCCGATGTGTCTCTTGCCATCAAATCTTATAATATGGGTTACGTTGCCATCCTTATCATAATTCGTCTGTACAAGGTCACCATTTGTATCCCTCTTTACTTCATGTTGCAATTTACCATCTTTACCAAAAACTTTTCCTTCTTTCATCCAAGTATAAGGTTTCGCACCACTTTGCTGTGCCGATTGTCCCAAATCAACGTTAATTCCCTGCTGTTTCAATTGCTGGTGTACTGAATTTAGGATAACACCGGCCTCATCAATTCTATTTCCAATACCAGCTTGAGCAACAGCATTCAATACATAAGCCACTGCGACTGCATTTTGAGGAGTAACACCACCAGACACAGCTGCCATTGAAAGTGCAGATTGTACAGCATTTTCATAGTCTACTGGTGAATCGCCAGCTTTCATAAATGATGCCAATTCTTCTACTGAATGCGCAGTTGTAAGTTTATCAGTATCAGTTCCGGTACGTGGTTTAATATTATCTTTCAACCCACCCAAGTCCATTCCACTTTGAGATGGGGCTGCTCCCTGAGTTGTTCCGCCGCCTCCACCCTGACCACCAGATCCGGGCTGTGCATTACCTGCAGCATTTTCTGCTTGAGCATCAAGTTGTTTTTTACCATCATCAACAGCCTTATTTGCAGCAACTTCGGCAGCCTTCTTTGCATTAGTTTCCTCAGTTTCATTGATTGCATTAGCAACATCATTTTCATCAGGACTTCCTGTAGGATGTTGTCCGCCGGGCCCTCTTCCCTGAGGTCCGCTGCTCGGTGGAGTATCATCAGGTCCATGGCCATTTGGCCCACGACCATTTCGGCCTTGATTCTGTTCAACATTCAAGTCATTTCCACCGCCATTATTTCCGCCTGGAGTATTGTTTATTGGATTTGTATCATCGTCATTGAAACTATTGATATCATCATCCATATCTGCTGCCGCATTTCTGGCTGCACGCAATCTCCGTCCTGCCGGTGTAAGATGTTCATAAGCTTGTCGTGCAACATATCTTGGAGCTTGTGCAATTTTATCGCCTACTGCCCTGACATCATTACCAAGTGAGCCCCTGTTTTTTATACCAGAAATTCCAAGTGCATTTGCTACGCCACCGACCGAGGGCATTTCACTGGCAAATGTACCGATACCCTTAACACCTTTCCAACCTCCTTTAGCTCCGGTGGTAGCTGCTCCTTTAGCCAATCCGGCAACAGTAATACCGATAGCCTGTCCGACACCTGAAGAGCTTGCACCACTCATTTCGCCGGCCAGGTCAGAAGCCTGTCCGCATAGCTTAAATCCGAAAGCACAGCAGAGCAGCATAAATACAAATCCACCTAGTCCTATACCCAACACGTCAAGAACGCCTTCCACATTCTCGCTGTTTAACATTTCTATAACACCGTTGCTTCCGCCAGATCCGGCTTCTCCTCCGGTTATAGCTTGTGCTGCCAATTCAATATTTACACTTATAACCAAACCTAAAAATACAAATGTAAAGAATGCATTTAAAAACATTCCCCAGCCTTTTGCTGCAAAATGCGATGTAATTTTGAATGGCCAAGTTGCAATTAAAAACGGCAACAGCGCCCCGATAATTCCCAGTCTTATTATTGTGTCAATCAAATAAAACGCAAAAGCCAAACATAACAACCATGCAAATGCCCATATTACTAAACCCGTAGTAAACATGGTTAAATCCCACATTCCAAACAAACCTGATGCAGCATGTCGAGCTATGCACATCAAAGAATCACCGAGTGCTTGCATAACTGCAATTTCTTGAGAAACTTTTTTCAAAAAGCAATCAATTTTTGAATATAAATCGTCAGAATAAAATGTTGTACTCGTACTTGAGATTCCGCCTTCGCATCCACCTATATCCGATGTTGCATCCATAAATGACGTTCCCAACTCAATACCGGCATTAAGTAGTGGCTCCAATCCCAACCTATAAACCTCAGGTCCGTTAGCCAAAAGCAAAAATGCAATCAAAACCTTAAAAGCCATGGTCAGCCCTTCGGTTATATATTTAGGAGCATCTTGCTTGGTAAAAGCACTGACTTGCTTTAAAGTCAAATATGCAATGTATAGCGCAAAACCAATTAATAACAGTTTCTGAAAAGCATCTGCCAGCTTTTCAAAAGCGGCGATAGCCATAACCTTGGCGGAATTATATAACATTTTAAACAATGGGCAAAAAACACACTCTTGAAATTCTGCGATTTTTACTTGGACAGGTGTGCATCCTTCCCAGATTCCACTTTCTCCATCAGCACAAGCGCCTGTTTTGGAAGTCCATGTAACAACATCCCCATCTGAAGTTGTATATTTACAAACTGTACTTTCTTGTCCTCCGTTATTGCCCGATCCCGTATTTCCGCTACCTTCTCCGCTAGGGTTTGTTCCTTCTCCTGTTCCTGAGGAAGACGTGCCTCCGCTACCTTCACCCCCAGGTGGTGTTCCAGTTCCAGACCCTGACGTACCGCCATTACCTGGCAAAACAGGACCTAACACCGTTTTATTTGTAGGGTCATATATTTTGGGTCCTGTGTCAATTTTCACTGGCTTAGGTAAAACAGACCAATCAGGCCTCGGATCAGTATTTAATCTTTGTGCCGAACATACGGAAACATTTGCAACAAGCAATCCCAAAACCAGAATAAGGCCAAGACAGATTTTTTTCATAGTATTTTTAGTCATTGTTTGTTTCCTCGATCAAAGGGATTGCCTAACACTTTCAATCCGATTAACATCACTACGGCAACAAGCAGGAGAGAGTATAAAAGAGCATTTTTAGAAGCAAACAAGGACAGTATATTTGTATAATAAACAAGCACTAGTCCCAAAAAGAATAAAACACTAATTAAAAAGCTTTTCATCACATGCTCCCACTACCATTTATGATAGTGTAACATAAAAAGTGTATAAAAAGTGTTACAGTTTTTTTATTTTTTGCAAAGATTTGAAATTACCGTTTTTTATAAAGCTAATACAATGGGTTATAACCCTATCACTATTACATAAATTAACCCCGAAATATTTCACGGCTACAATTTCCTTAGCGCCATCAATAAAGGCATCTTTTCTACTCGGAAAAATATCGCGCCACGAGCGAGGAGCTATCTTACACAAGATTCGTTCAATTATATTCCATGTTGTCAGTACGCCTATTTCATGACCTTTTGAAAAATCAGGCAAAAATTCGATTTCGTTTGGATCATAAATCTGTACAGCCTTTCCCAAAAAATTTGATATTATGGGAGCCCTGCTTAATTTGCGCCCCCAAATTGCTCCCCGATTCGGCACATTAATAGTAACAATACGCCCGATTTTCATCCTGCGCCGCCATCCCCAAGATTTTGCTAACAGCTTACGTAAGACCAATCCTCCAAAACCGCAAGCCACAAAATTAATTTCTTGGATGTCTTTAAGATTCTTCAAAATAAAATCAAGCTGTTCAACTATTGCTTCAAATCCTACTTTTAAAGTTGGCATATTAATCGCAATAGGGGTAAACCCTTCCTCGCTAAAATATTTTGCCATCTTCTGAAATCTGTCTTTTGTTTGCCCGTATCCATGTAGAAAAAGTACGGCTCGTTGTTTCGGACGCAAAAGTTGATATACTTCTATATAATGTATAAAGGCATTCTGGCAACGTAACAATGTTCCGGATTCTCTTCTTATATCCCATTCATCAAGCAAACGGTACTTACCGGTTAAACAGCTACGCTGTATTCGCCAACCGTCATAAAAAAAGCGATCTTCCCAAAGTTGTTTGCCACCAAAAGTAAAAAATCTGAATGTCATGTCTTTATATATAAAATTAAACTGAAAAACAGTATAACAAATTTATATTAAAAGATAAAGAAGTTATTTTCTTACTGCATATATTTTTTCGACTCGAATATCCGCTCCTCATAAAATAAAGACTCTAATTTTTTTCATAAAAAATAAAACCATGTTTAATCAAAGGGTTACAAAAACGTTTTTTAAAAAACAAAAAAAATGAAAATTTTGTGTTGACATCTAACCAATAACATCCTATAAAGCCTCTCACCACCATTTGACAAATAGTGTTTAAATGTTGGCGGCCTAAAGGTCGGTTATAATACAATAGTAAATAAGGCTAGAGGATATGCGGACGGTATATTTCTATAGATAGATATATAAAGTCTGTATATTAAGGAACCTAAGGAAATTCTTTAGAGTAAGTAATGACAGACAGGATTGAATTAATTTGAGAGTTTGATCCTGGCTCAGAACGAACGCTGGCGGCAGGCTTAACACATGCAAGTTGAACGGGATTTGATGGTAGCTTGCTATCATTAATGAGAGTAGCGCACTGGTGAGTAACACGTGGGAACGTACATTGTAGTGGGGGACAACAGCTGGAAACG
>JAEEYV010000026.1 GCA_016288295.1 Alphaproteobacteria bacterium | reverse complement strand
TGATGCACCGAAGGCTGCCGGAGCAGGAGGTGTTAAAGCATGAGAAAAAAGTCGGAAATTTTGGAAATTATGCAGATTTTTGCTGATGCGAATCCGGCACCGAAAAGTGAGCTTGAATATACAAACGCTTATACTCTCTTGGTAGCAATTATTTTGTCGGCGCAAAGCACCGATAAAGGAGTTAATAAAGCTACAAAAGAGTTGTTTAAGGTTGCAGATACTCCGCAAAAAATGTTGGCATTGGGTATTGACGGATTAAAAGAATATATAAAAACCATCGGTTTGTTTAATAACAAAGCTAAAAGCATTATGAGTATGAGCCAAAGTTTGGTTGATAAATTCGGTGGTGAAGTGCCAAGCTCGCAAGATGATTTGGAATCTTTGGCCGGGGTAGGGCGTAAAACTGCAAATGTGTTGCGTAATGTGTGGTATAATCAACCTACAATGGCGGTAGATACGCATGTTTTCAGGATTGCACATCGGCTTGATTTCAGTCAGGGAAAAACACCGTTAGAAGTGGAAAATGATTTACTGAAAGTTTTGCCGGATAAATATTTGATGTATGCTAACCATTGGTTGGTATTGTTCGGACGGTATATTTGTAAGGCGCAAAAACCTGATTGTGAAAAATGTCCAATAAGCGCGTATTGTTATAGTTGCGATAAAAAAGTATAGGTTTTTGCATTAATTAATTCTTAAACAAGTTGTGATATCTTGCCTGCATATGTAAAAAATTGCGGGGATATTAACGATGAAACTATCAGGAATTGCAACAATTCTTATGTCGGGAACGTTTTTAGCAACATTGGCTAATGCGTTTGAGGTTACTTCTGATTATCTGAACAGTTTAACTGGTTCAAACATCAGTTGGTCAGATTCTACCGGAACAGCGGTACAAGTCGGGGATCAAACTTTTTACTATACATATACGGCACCGGCAGGGTATGAAGAAACAACGGACAAAGTGACAAATGCCAGTGTTGTAGATAAATTATATATTGGGCAATCTAGCGAATCATCGTCAAATTTTATTGCAGGACTTGTCCAGGTCAATAATAGTGGTGATGACAGTATCGAAATAATTTCTGATTTTGTTAACAATACTGCGAATTCCGATGATTTTTTATATTCTGCACCGGTGTATATATCGCCGAATACAAACGCAGTAGCAAATGTTGACTATATACGCGGTAACTTTGTCGGTAATACTGGCACCGGAAAAACTGCTGTCGGTGGAGCAATATATATCAGAGAAGATGCAAGCGTTGGAACAATAGAAGGAAATTATGTTAATAACTCTGTAATTTCAACCGATGGTAATATTCACGGTGGAGCTATTGATAACCATGGTAGTATAGGTACTATCAGGGCCAATTTTATTGGCAACTACGGACAAGCTACAGGATCGATAGCTGTCGGTGGAGCCATTAATGTAGCTAATACTCAAGGTGGTATAGAAAAGATTGAAAACAGTAATTTTATCGGTAACGTAGCAGAATCAACAACTTCATATGCAAGAGGCGGTGCTATATACACTGTTGGAAATGTTGAAGAAATAGTAAATTCAAACTTCCTGTACAATAAGGCAGTTGGAAGCGACCAATCTCGTGGAGGGGCTATCTATTCATCTAAGAATTTATCGGTTACGGCGGACAACGGTACATCATTGTTTGAAGGCAATACGGTTAACGGTGAATCAAATGCAATTTATATGTCCGGAACAAGCAGTTCCTTACTTGATTTGAACTTAACCGGTACCAATAACGGCGTTCTGACCTTTAATGATGATGTTGATGGAAGTTATTATAACATCAATATTCTCGGCGGAAGCGGCGGTGAGGTTGTATTTAACCAAAATGTTGAGCACTTCAGCAATTTAAGCATCAGCGAAGAGGCCAATATGCATATGGGCGTAAACGCCAGCATTAGCGGTCAAAGCATGGTGTTCTCGGGTACCGGAGGTTCCAAACCGACAATCACTGTTGATATTGATGTTGACAAGACCAATCAGACCATCAAATCCGGTATGATTACCTTGAGCGAAGAAGTCAGCGGAGACTATAGTGTAATAGTTAACCCAAAAAATTCAGACATATATGAAGGGGCTTATACAGCTTTCTTGGAAGCATTGAACGATACAGACAGTTCAGATGAGAGTTTTACGGTAAGTCGTGTAATTGGAAATCCGTATATGATGGATGCTATATTAAATTATCAGGGAGAGACCCAAGGTTCGACTTGGTATTTAGTTTATAATAGCGGTGTAGAACCTGGTCCGGATCCAGATCCGGAACCGACCCCGCGTCCTGATGTAACACCGGAAGTTATTGCCGGGGTAGGATTGCATGAAGCAGCAATTGAACAAACTCGTAGTGTTGCTCACAACGTAAGAAGCAAGGTTGCCGCCGGACGTGAATATTGTCCGAGATGCGGATCTTATGACTATGGTTGGGATAGTGAAAAACTGCGCAACCTGTGGGTATTGGCGCAAGGCGAGAATGCCAATATTGACAAGCCGGTTGACATGGAAGCCAAGATTTGGGGTGTAGAAGCCGGCTTTGATTTCCAGAGCGATATTCATAATACCTTGGGTGTATTTGTATCATATCGTGACGGTGAATACGATCTGTCGGGTAAGGGATCGAAATTGCACTCACCAATCGGCTCAAGTATAGATATCGACAGTTATTTGGCAGGATTATATTATCGCTATGACAAGAACATGAATTGGTTGTTTGCGACAGTATATGGCGGTATTCAAAAAGCAGAAGTTAAGACCGATGACGGTGTAGCCAAATTTGATACCGACGGCATAGAGTTTGGAGCAGGAGTTGAGATTGGACGAACAATTCCGTTATCAAACAGTTTGACTTTAGATCCGAGCTTGGGCTTGTATTATACGCAAGTAAACTTTGATGATGCGGATGACAATGTCGGCAAACATTATGAGTGGGATGACATCAAGCATTTGGAAGCTGAATTGGGAGCAAAACTTGAACAACAGTTTGATAATGCGAAGATTTATGTTAAACCAAGTGTAATCCAAACGTTGACGGATGATGACAGTGTATTGATTACCGGACTGTCAAAAGCAGATACATACCATGATCAGACATTAGGACGTATTGAAGTCGGCGGACGCTATGGCTTTACTGATGCGTTATCGGCATATGCTTGGGCTAATTATACCTTTGGTTCAAGCTATGACGCGATGGGAATTGGTGCCGGCTTGAATTACGCTTGGTAAAATAAGTTATTATGTAACTGCAAACACCTCCCGAAACTTCGGGAGGTGTTTTTGTGTGTTATTAGGAGAACAATAAACAACCTGTCATGCCTCCGAGGACTAATGTCCGAGGTCAAGGCATCTTCAATATTTTCCTTAAAAAGTTGTAGATCCCTGGACGTTTTCTAACGAAAACGAGGGATGACTGGTTTAAAAATGTCATTCCTTGCCTGGCGCGGTGCGCCCGTACATCAAGGAATCTCGGTTTCAGTGCTTTGCATTGCTTCAGCATTTTTTTAAAAGCTGTAGATCCCTGGACGATTTTGCAAGCAAAATCGAGGGATGACGTTTCTATTTTAACAAAATCGGGGTATGACTTGCTGTTTTAATGAAAACGAATGAAAGTGTTTAAAACGAACCGCCCCCCATCGGGCATTGGTGATGGGGGGCGGCAAGGAACGGTGGCGGTAGGTGCCTGCCTGACGACTAGCATCAAGAGCGCGCGTGCTCTGGCTGTCGTGGCTGTCGTGGCGGTAGGTGGCCGGGCTGGGCGGCGGGGAAATTTTAATCCCCGGCGTGTTGCCGGCTCTCGGTGAATGAACCGTTGCGGGCGCGTGTTGTGCGGCGGCTTGGATCGTTGGTGTCGGGGCGGCCTCGAGTGCTGCAAGCTGTGAGCGGCGGGGCGCTTGATCCTTCGGTTCGAAAAATTGCCGGTTGTTCCTTTAATTTTTTTGTCTGCCAGTAGATTGCCTGTCGGCCTAGTTGGCAGTTGTTTGCCCATGTCGGCTTAGCGTGACGACCGGTCTCTGGAGGTATCGTGTACCCGGGAGTGTCGTGCAGGCGGCCGAAAAATTTTTGAGGTGCGTCCCTCTGATAAAGTTGATCACATTGTTGCCTTCGGAAGCAAGATCAACTGATCAGAGGCGAAAAAATACACATCCAGAGCGCCTAGATAGCGTCTCGGATGCGCGGAATTCTCTTTTCTTCCATTGCATCTTTTTTTTGCACTCACGCGTCGTTGCAGGAGGAACGTTGTGAGGGCTGGTTTTTAATAAAATACAAAATTCAAATCAGCGGGTCCAGACTGTAATCTAGTTTTTGCTAGATGTAGTCACGTGGGCGTCGGTGGAATTGGAATTTTTTCATCTTTGGCTTATTAATACCACTAGGGCAGGTTTATAATTGTTTTACTAATAATCTGTTCGTAAAAGCAATGTAACAAATTTTAGACCGACTGTCAAGACAAAAAATGACGAATATTGTAAATTTTTTGTATTTTTCGGATAATTATTTGATTCTGTGTGATTCTTTTTTTTAGAAAAATTTATCAAACGGAGTCGTTTTGGTTTTTTTTGAGCAAAATTTAAAGTAGTGAATAAATTTTCTTCTACTTATTTTTTATTTATTGAAAAATTTTGAGCGATTCTAAAATCAGTCTATCAAAACTAAAAAAACAGCCCCCTTAAAAGGAGGCTGTTTGGTATATTTTGCAAATATTATTTAAATCATTGCCATACCGCCGTTGATGTTGATGGTTTGGCCTGTTATATATTGAGCTTCATCACTAGCTAAGAAAGCAACAACATTAGCAATATCTTGAGCTTCACCAAGTTTGGCTTCAGGTATTTTGGCAAGCAAGGCGGCTTTGACATCATCCGGCAAAACGTCGGTCATAGGTGTTCTGATGAAACCCGGGGCAATAGAATTTACGGTAATGCCACGAGAACCGACTTCTTGAGCCAAGCATTTGTTCATGGCGATCATTCCGGCTTTGGAAGCAGAGTAGTTAGCTTGTCCGGCATTGCCGGTAACACCAACAACAGAGGCTATGCCGATAATACGACCAAAACGGCGTTTCATCATGCCACGAACCGCAGCTTTTGCAAGTTTGAAGCCTGCTGTGAGGTTGACATCTAAGACTAACTGCCAGTCTTCATCACTCATGCGGATAAAAAGATTGTCTTTGGTCAGACCGGCGTTGTTAACCAGAATATCAATTCGACCGAATTTTTCTTCAACGTCTTTTACTAGTTGAGCGATAGAATCGGCATTTGTAAGGTCTGCAACAAAATATTCGACTTTGCTACCTAGCTCAGATTTAAGCTTTTCCATGTTATCTGTTCGACGATCGGTCAAGGCGAGAGTTGCTCCTTGGGCATGCAAGGTGCGGGCAATTTTGTCTCCGAGGCCTCCGTTGGCTCCGGTGATTAAGGCAACTTTATCTTTGAGTTCAAACATATCTTTTTCCTTTTCTGGTTATAGATTTTTAGCTAGTTCCTCAACTTCGGCCGGAGTACAGGCTGAAGCAGTGTTAATATCTTTATATCCTCTTTTTATCATTCCGGAAAGAACTTTTCCGGCACCCAGTTCATAAATATCCGTAATGTTTTGATTATGCATGTATTCTAAGGTTTCGCGCCAACGAACAGAACCGGTAACTTGTTCAACAAGGTGTTTTATGATTTCTTTTTCATTTGTAATAGGTGTGGCTAATACGTTAGCAATCAGCGGAATTTGTGCAGGATTGGCTTGTACGTTCATAAATGCACGGGCCATGACTTCAGCAGCCGGTTGCATTAACGGACTGTGAAAAGGTGCGCTGACCGGTAATTTAACACAGCGTTTGGCTCCAAATTCTGAAGCTATTTCAACAGCTTTGTCTATGGCTGCCATGTGTCCGGAAAGAACGACCTGTCCGTCGGAATTATCGTTTGCGGCAACGCAAATGCTGTTATTGTCTTCACAAGCTTCAACCAGAGCATTAACGTCTTTGTATGAAAGACCAAGGACAGCAGCCATACCTCCAACACCCAAGGGAACGGCTTTTTGCATAGCATCACCACGTGTGCGCAAAAGCCGAGCCGTATCGGCCAAAGAAAATACGCCGGCGGCGCAGGCGGCAGAATATTCACCCAACGAATGTCCGGCAACAAAAGTGGCTTTATCTTTTAGTGATATGCCAAAGTCTTTTTCCAATACTCGAACAACAGCCATAGAAACAGCCATAAGTGCAGGTTGAGCGTTGATTGTCATGGTCAATTCGTATTCAGGACCGCAAGTCATGATGTGAAACAGATTTTGATTGAGAGTATTATCAATTTCTTCAAAAACTTCGCGCGCCGAAGAAAAGCTCTCGGCCAATTCTTTTCCCATGCCGACAAATTGTGATCCTTGTCCGGGAAAAACAAAAGCGTTTTTCATAAAAAAACCTCTTTATGTTTATTACTATTCGGCTTTGTTTAATATTAAAAAACGTAAAAAGTCAAGATAAAAAACTTTTGTTAACTAAAGCGAAACAATATGTATGCTACAATTTTCGAAATGATAGGGTAAACAAACTTAGAATGGTATAAGAAATGGCTAAAAAAAAGAAAAAAATAAGTATTTATTATAAAATCAGCCGTAGGATTTATGGATTAACGCTGGTTGTTATCGGGATAGCGTTATTGGGAGCTGTTTGTTTTTATTCGCCATACGACAGCTCTTTTAATTATGCCGGTGAGAAAATCAGCAATCTTTTGGGAACATTCGGAGCGTACAGCGCAGATTTTATCTTAACTTTTTTAGGCGTATCTTTGCCGATATTTTTGGTCGTTGTGTGTGTTTGGGGGTTTGCTCTTTGTTGTTTGCAACCGTTGACACATGCTTTTTTTAGATTTTTATCGTGGTTGTTTGGTATTTTTTCTGCTTCGCTGGCACTAAATTGTTTGGGGCTTGGAGGACAAACCGGAAAACTTTTGAATACGCATATAATGCAGGTTTTACCGCAAGTTGCTTATCGAAAAGAAATTGTTACCGCAGTGGCAGCCGTAGCGGCTTTTTGGGCGTTTAATTATGCGGTGGCTTTGTCTTTGAGGTTTTGGTGGGA
The DNA here is from genome assembly GCA_016288295.1 of Alphaproteobacteria bacterium. Lineage (GTDB taxonomy): Bacteria > Pseudomonadota > Alphaproteobacteria > RF32 > CAG-239 > JAFUYI01. The sequence continues at coordinate 15,227 of JAEEYV010000026.1, read as the reverse complement.
CAGTATTATAAATATTTTTGTTTTTGCTTACCGAGGAATCAGACTTTTGGGTAAAATGTTTTGTTTGATGTTTTATAAAACACGCAACATCAAATTGGCTTTGCCTGAAAAGAAAGAGAGAATGGAGCCTGTGTTTTCGGGTGAAACCGATATTGAAGGAAGAAAAGAACCAACAATTGAGGCTGCTCCCAGAATCAGCACTAATCAAACTCCAAAGGTTAAAACACAGAAAAAAGAAGCAAAAGCGCAAATTTCAGACAATGACGGATATAAATATCCGCCACTTGATTTGTTATCAAGACCTAAAAATAATAATTCTTCTACAATCAGCCAATCGGAACTTGAAAGTATTGCTCATAAGCTTGAGGCGGTTCTTCAAGAGTTTGGGGTTAATGGTAAAATTGTTAAAATTCGACCCGGTCCGGTTGTTACCTTATATGAATTGGAACCGGCTCCAGGAACAAAAATAGCAAGAGTTATCGGATTATCTGATGATATTGCTCGTTCAATGTCTGCGGTTTCTGTTCGTATAGCGGTGGTTGCCGGCAAAAATACCATAGGTATTGAGTTGCCAAATACTACAAGAGAAATTGTGTGGTTACGTGATTTGTTTGAGGGAAGCGGTTTTACAGATACCAAAAATACACTAAATGTGGTTTTGGGTAAAGATATCGGAGGTGAAAACGTGTATGCCGATTTGGCTAAAATGCCACACTTGTTGGTTGCCGGCACAACCGGTTCAGGAAAATCAGTCGGTATGAACTCAATGATTTTGTCACTGTTATATCGTATGCGTCCGGACGAATGTAAGCTGGTAATGATTGATCCAAAAATGTTAGAGTTTTCAGTTTATAACGGAATACCACATTTGTTGACGCCAGTTATTACCGATCCGGCAAAAGCGGTTGTCGGTTTAAAATGGGCGGTAAAAGAAATGGAAGACCGCTATAAAGCGATGGCGCAGCTGAATGTACGTAATATTTCTGGGTATAATAAAAGATTAGAAGAACTGCGTGAAAGCGAAGAAAAACCGGTTAGAACAGTGCAAACCGGATTTGATATGGAAACAGGGGCGCCAATCTATGAGCAACAAGAAATAGACCTTACTCCGTTGCCATATATTGTGGTTGTAGTTGATGAAATGGCTGATTTAATGTTGGTGGCAGGCAAGGAGGTTGAGGCTGCTATTCAACGCTTGGCACAGATGGCGCGCGCTGCAGGTATTCACCTTATTTTATCAACTCAAAGACCGTCGGTAGATGTTATTACTGGCGTTATTAAAGCTAATTTTCCGACCAGAATGAGTTTTCAGGTTACATCAAAAATTGATAGCCGGACGATTTTGGGCGAGCAAGGGGCAGAACAACTGCTCGGTATGGGTGATATGCTTTATATGCCGGCGGGTCAAAGGCCTATCCGTGTTCATGGAAGCTTTGTAAAAGACAGCGAAGTTGAAGCAATAGTTGAATATTTGAAAAAACAAGGCGAACCCCATTATGTAGAAGGTGTTACGGAAGGCGAATTGAATACTAAGGATTCAGGCGCGGTTTTTGATAAAACGTCGATGGGTGGCGCTGTCGGAAGCGATGAGGATTTGTATTCGCAAGCGGTGGAAATTGTGCGGAATGACAAAAAAACGTCTATCAGCTATGTTCAAAGACGATTACGAATCGGCTATAACAGGGCCGCTTTGTTGATTGAAAGAATGGAAGATGAAGGTATAATTACACCTCCAGACCATACAGGAAAGCGCAGCATTGTAGCATAAGGTTAGTCAGTTATGGCGGCGTTGGTGCTAACCAACAAAATAAGTGCAACCAAAAAAGCAATCATGGAAAAACCGGCTTTTAGAGAGATGTTGTCGGGTATTTTCTTGTATTTGTTGAAGGCAGAAACAAATAACGGAGCAGTTAAAAGAAGCGCTGTTACATAACCCGGATTTGGGGCTGCTCGTAAAGCCAGAGTTTTAGCAATGATTAAGCAGGCACTGAAAATTATGACATAAATTCCGGCGCGAATCATTTTCGGAGAACAAATTTGATGAAAGTGTTGTTTGTTTTGTCGCATAAACCAGTAAAGGTTGAGCGTGCCGCTAACAAAAGTAGAAACAGTAAGATAATAAGTTAGGGAAAACCATACAGATGAGCTATGAAGGGCAATTTGTTTGGTAACGATGCTCATTCCGGAAAGGGAAAAAATAGCCGGTATCATATAATGTACAAGACGGCGAGAAACTGGGCTTTTTATCATATGCCAGTAGCTTACGGTAAAGCCAAGCAGTAAAAACATTATGATAATGATGTTGTTATTGTTGTTAATAAACATGATAAAAGATTGAGGAGTTATAAACCACCAAAAAATTGTGGTGATGATTGCAGTCAAAGCCATTATGCGCGAAGTCGGTCCGGCTCCGTAACGGGCAGAGGCAAAAAAAAGATGAGAATCGTATATAGCAATCATTATACCTTGCAAAATGAGGAGAAACCAATAGCTTATGGAGCGCGGAAATGAAAAGAAAAAACAAAAAGGAACAAAAATTGTAAAAATTCCAAATCCGCGCCAGATGCCTAATAAATAGGCATTGAGTTTATAATGTTGGTTAAATGAAGTGTAAATAGCCGTGAAAAAGCCATAGATAAGCCCATTTATAATCCAGAACATTGTTGCCTCCGGATATAAAATAAGCTTTTGTATGGTAAATAAAAGGTCTAAAGATCTTTGGATTTTTCTTTGATTTGAGCTTTGAGCTCTTCCGTAAACAGCGAAGATGCATTGTTATCCATTACGGCGCAGGCATCTTTTACGGTAGCTGTTTTGCCTTGAAAAGCAGGCTGTTTGCTTAAGTTTTCAGTAAGTGACTGGAGTTCTGAATCAACTGTAAAGAATATTTTACGAATGAGATCTTCAGGCAATCTGTCCCAAGCTTTTATTTCGGTTAAATTGTTTTGCGAAAGATAGTTTTTGTATCTTTTTAATTCGGGTGAAAAAGTACTGATGAATGCATTTTGATAGTTTTTCATAGTGTAGTTGTTTTGGCTGCACATGAATGGGTATATCGACAAATGTTTGAATGTTGCCGCAGTCATAAATAGGGCTGCATCATTTTGGGAAGAAGATGAAATGTGGTTTTGGAGTGCGGTGGTTATAGTTTGTTTGCGTGATGGGAGAACAAAAAATAAAACTGCTAACAAAACAACAAACAAAACGATACCGCAGAGTAACAATATGGTTTTGTGTTTTGAGTAAAATTCAGTATTTGTCTTTTTCATATTTTTAACCATATAGATGAAAGCCCTGTTAATGCAGGGCTTTGAAAATTATTTAAAAGATTCAATCCAAGAAATAATTGCAGATTGAGGGTTAAAGCCGACTTTAGTATCAACTTGTTTACCATCTTTGAACAAAAACATTGTCGGAATGCTACGGATTCCATAACCGGCGGCAGTATTAGGAGATTCATCAACATTCATTTTGCAGATTTTTACTTTGTCGCCCATGGTTTTGCCTACTTCTTCCAAAATCGGACCAAGCTGACGGCAAGGACCGCACCATTCTGCCCAAAAGTCAACCAATACAAGACCGGAGCTCTTGAGTACTTCTGTTTCAAATTGTGCATCATTAATTGCTAACATAGTGTTTCCTTTCGATTGTGCTAATGTCGGTAATTATATAGTTATCTGGTTAATTATATTAAAGGTTAATTTGCTAAAAACAATATTATTTTATCAGATTTGCATCATATTTGCGTTGTTGGTCCGCAAAATGAAGGTTTTAATGTCTTTTTGTGGATAAATTTTTTGCAAAAGAGATTTGTATGATTTGAGCTGAGAACGATAAGCTTCAGGAACATCGTTGATTGTTTGTGCCGGATTGCGGTTGGTTTTGAAATCAACAACGATGATTTGATCTTGTTCAATTACAAGCCGGTCGATTTGTCCGGATATGATTTTACCATTCACTTCGCCCATAATCGGAACTTCGGCTTTAGAATTTGGTCCGAAAACAGAATTAAATTCTGGGTTTTTAAGCAGAGCAGATATTTCATCACAAATTTTTTGGCGATGATGTTCGGATAGTTCCGGTGCTTTGTTTTGCAAAAATTTAATAATGATTTCCGCGTGTTGTGATTGGGGAACATCAGGCAAAAATTGTAAAAGCTTGTGTATAAGCGTACCACGTTTGTATAGCATGGCATCATTGTTGACGATAAGTGGTGAAAAGGTTGCCGGTTCATCGTCTGGTTTTGATGGAGAAAGAGGTTTGGAAAGAGGTTTTTCCACCTCGGCCGGTTTGAGTAAAAAATCGGGAATTTTGACCTCAGTTAAAGGTTGAGTTTTTTGTTGTTTTTTTTCGACACTCAAGAGTTGGGCGTTGCTGTATGTCCAAATGTTGCTTTGTTGGTTAAGAGAAGCAATCTTGGTAAAACTGTTTTTGAACATGTTGTACCATGAGGTTTCCGGAGCTTTGTTTTTTTTACGAAAACCGCAGAAAATCATGCGATCTTCAGCTCTGGTTACAGCAACATACATAAGGCGACGATACTCTTCAAGCATTTTAATTTTTTGCTTTTCTTTCAACCGGTCGCAATAGTCGTTAAAATCAGGGGCTTGTGTAGGATAAACAAAAATATCGTTATCCCATAAAACGCCGGCTTCGCGATTACAATTTGGTACCCGGGTGGTGTCGGGGAGTATGACGATAGGAGCCTGAAGTCCTTTTGAACCGTGGACAGTCATTAAACGTACCATATCGTTTTTGCTACTTTCCATCTCACGTTTAATTTCGACATCATCAGATAAAATCCATTCAATAAAGTTTTGTAATGTCGGTATATGCTCGGTTTCAAACGAAAGACTTAAATTTATAAATTCATCAAGCCCGTCCTCGGCTTCTGCCCCCATTCGCTGATAATATTTTTTGCGTCCACCCATTTTGCTTAAAATGTAATTATAAAGGTCAAACGGTCGCATATAGTCAACACAGTTGAAAAGCTGTTTGATTTGTTCAGCTATATCAGAAAATTCGGGCGTGGTGAGCAAACTGTTCCAGAGCGTACTTTTGCGGCGATAGCAAAGTTTGAACAAATCGTCATCATTAAGCCCAAACAAAGGAGACTTTAACACTTCAGCAAGGCTTAAATCGTCTTCTGGTAAAAGTAAAAACTTGCCAAGACTAATCATATCCTGTACGGCAATTTGTTTTATTAGATGAATGCGATCAATACCGGATACATTGATATTGAGATTTTTGCATTCACGAATAAGCTCTTCGCAGAAACTGTCGCGACTGCGTACCAAAACCAAAAAATCACCATATTGTAAAGGGCGATTTTTAGATTTGAGGATTTCGCCAGAGGCTACCATAGAATGGATTTTTGAGGCAATCATTTTAGCCATTTGTGAAGAGGTTGAAATTTTGCGAATGCGCCCGATAGGCAAATGCCACTCATCGCTTTTTTCAGATTCATCAGGTTCTATCATTTCCCAAAACTCGACTTCGCCGCTTTCTCCTTCACGAAAAGCACGGTGGTGAATTGTTTCACCGCTTGAGGCAACACCTTTTGAAACACTTTCATCTTTGAATAATTGGTTTACGGCTTCAAGAATTGCAGGAGCGGAACGAAACGAAACTTCAAGATTGATTTTTTCAAAATCAGGAGTGAGCGCACCGAAATGGTCACGCATCTCGTCAAATTTATCGGGGTCGGCTCCCTGAAAGCTGTATATAGACTGTTTACGGTCGCCAACTGCAAAAATAGTGCGGGTGTTTTCAGAACTTCCAAAACCGGCAAAAAACTCATCACTTATTGATTGTATAATAGCCCATTGATCCGGAGAAGTATCTTGCGCCTCATCAATTAAAATGTTGTCAATGCCTCCGTCAAGTTTAAACAGAACCCATCTGGCGGCATCTTTGTTTTCGAGTAGGTTGCGGGTAAGCAAAATCATATCGTCATAGTCAAGCTGAGCGTGTTTTTGCTTGAATTCGTTGTAACCGTTAAGTAGTTGCGAAGCAATTTGTAGGACAGCTTTAGTAGAGCGGTAGATTGTCAGCGATTTAAGTTTTTGGAACAGATTAAGACAACGGTTGGCTTCTGTATCAAAGATTTGTTTGAGTTCGGCATCTTTTTTCAAATATGGCACTCTGGACGGACTGCGAATCTCGTTTTTTGAAGTTAAAAACAAATGCGTATAGCTGTCATAGTCTAATGAGCCGAATTTTTGCCCATCTAACCATGGACAAAGAGTGTCCATTCCGGCAGAAGCCAAACGGCGCAAATTTTCAATAGGCATATAGGCAAAAAAGTCGGTAATAATTTGTTCTTCAGTTAATGTGTCGTTAACAGCTAACTTATCGGCAACGGCGGATATTAAAGCGTCTTTTCCGCCATGTTTTTTGATTGCGCGGTCAATTTTTCCGCGATTGATAATAATGGAATTTATAATCTCAGAAAAACCGCGTTCATTAACATGAAAAGTTAAATAATCTATTGCTTGCGCAAGCTCGCTATCGGGGTTTACTCCGGCAGTTTGAAAAAGTTTTGATTTTACCTCGTTAATTGCTTCAATAGCATTGCGATCGTCCATAATGTCAAAATACGGTGATATGCCAGCCTCAAGAGGAAAACGTTTTAATATTTCTTGGCAAAAGCTATGAATGGTCTGGATTTTGATGCCGCCCGGAACGTCTAATAGCGTGGCAAACAGTTGGCGCGCACGAGCCTTTAGTCGAGAAATCCTGGTATTATCGCTAGGAAATTGTCCGAAAAGCAACAAAAGCTCATTTTCAAGTTCCGAATCAGAAATTATGGCCCATTTTGACAACCTTTCGGCAACTCGAGAACTCATTTCAACAGCGGCGGCTTTGGTGTATGTGAGACAAAGTATTTTTGCCGGGTTTACTCCAGAAAGTAACAGACGCAAAACACGGTCAGATAAAACCTTGGTTTTGCCTGTGCCGGCAGAGGCTCCAACCCAAACAGATTTTTGGGGGTTGGCGGCCTGCCTTTGTTGTGTGGTGGCAATAAGTCCAAGTTGTTTGCGAAGAGATAAAACATCATTATTATTGTTCATTGTCGTTTACCTCCCATTCGTCAATGCGAGAAAGGTGTTGATAGTCGGAATGAGTTAATGTGTGTTTTGGGTCAGGTTTAGTTGTATAGCCGCTTTCAGGGTTATCAAACATAGCAATAAGTTTTTTTATTTTTTCAAAATTGTCTGATAAAATTTGATTAACGTCTTTTTGAGCAGTAACGGTTTCTTTGTTGAGTTTCCAATAAGAAAGGCTGTTTACAGATGTAGCGCGGATGTTAGGATAACCGCCTTTTAATGCAATAATACCTTCAATCGGTAATTGCGGAGCATAGCCGCTTACGATTTGTTTTAAGGTATGAGCGGATCCGGTTTTGTAATCAATAATATTAAGAGAATCGTTTTCGGTTAAGTCAATACGATCGCTTCGTGCGCCAATAGCAAACGGTCCGGCAGGTGCATTAATGGTGATTTTTCCGCTTATTTCACAATATGTTTGGCGAATGTTGCGGCGATATTCTTTTTCGGTAGCAACAATCCAATCAATAGTTTTTAACATTTTAGGCCACCAAAAGGCACGTATTTCGCTGTCAATATTGTGTTCATCAAGAGCCTCTGATGCCAGTTTTTGCAAACACTGCGCCATATTTTGAGGTAAATCGGTCGGATATTGGCGATAAAAATTTTCAAGTATAGCGTGAGTTATAATACCAATATCAATTGCATCGGGATCGGGGTTGATGTCTTCCATTTTGCGTAAGCGTAAAATTTTTGAGGCAAAGATGGTATAAGGATCATAAAGAAGGCGCTCGATATCGTTTGCCCATAATTCGCGCGGACGTGCCTCAATAGGTGGTTTTGGGCAAGGAGCGGTTGTAGGAACGATGTTTTCAGTGCGCTCAAGTTTCCGTATCCACTGTAGTTGCTGTTTGTAAAATAAAGTTGATATATCAATTGAGATGGCACTAAGAACAGTTTCTAATCGCATTAACCAACGTGATTTTACGGTAGGTGCGCCATCAACCCTTTCGGCACGGGTGAGAAAAACTTCTTTGCCACATGCCATTTCACAAAAATCGTGAGCCAAAACACCAATAGCCTTTTCGGGAAGAGGAAAACCAAAATCTTTTTTCATCGGACGAGACAGCCATGCTCCTGATGAGGCGTTGGCGGGCATTGTTCCTTCGTTTAAACTGCTGATTATTATGCAGTCAAAAGTGCATAAGCGCGCCTCAATCGGACCAAGAATCCGCAAACGAGGATGAGAGCCATATTTACTACGCACCATTGTTCCGGCAAGCATTGCTTCAAACAGTTCGAGATATTGTCCGTTGGGTATGTCGCCGAGAGTGTCGGCGGCTTCAATCAAGCCGGTAATCAAGGCGGCAGCAGCTTCGCCGTTTTCTCCTGACCATAAAATTTCCGCTCCACTTTTATCAGGGCGAGAAGCAATCAGTTCAGCCAATTTTATATGTGCAGTTAAAAGCCCTTTAAAAGAGGCCTGCGGCTGAGAAATTAGATTGTAAAATTCGGCAAAAATCTCTTTTTGAGTATTAATAAAATCGGAACCGTCAGAATTGCGCTCTTTGCGGTTGCGGAGAAAGTTTTTTTCATAATTGCGAATTTCAGTACGAATTTGTGGAGATGATTGCCCGAAACAACTCAAAGGATGCTTGTATAAACTGAGTAAGGGCAATGGGGCAAAATCTTGTTCGCATACGGCTGCAATCAAACGTAAAAATATTCCTTGCGGTGTTTGTGACAGAGGAATACCGGCGGAATCGTCAGCTTTGATGTTCCAACGTAACAGCTCGTTTGAAACACGGCGTGCCAAATTGCGGTCTTCGGTAATCAAGGCGGTGGTTTTTTCAGGAGTTTCGAGGTTTTGCCGCATTATTGAGGCTATTACCATAGCTTCTTCGCGCGAATCACGACAGTTTATGATTTTCAGTCCGTCAAGTGCAGAAGGATTAAGACTATCAGGAGTTAAATTTCTCCAATTATCGGTAGAATCAGCAGGGCGCATAACCTCAGAAAAAAGTTTTTCACGCGCGGTATTTGTCGGGTTGCCGATATCAGGAATTTCGGAGCGAGACAGTTTTAAGAAATCAAGAAGTTGTTTGAGTTCAAATTGAGGATGAGTTTCATCAACCATACTCCAAGACGAATCGTCGAGATGTTTATCAATTCCGGAAAGCCAAACAGAACCATTAGGAAGTTCAGAAACCGTTTTTACCAAATCTTTCATTGCCGGAAAAGTAGCGGTGGTGCCGGCAATAATAATTTCTTTGTCTGGAGGAGTTTTTTGCCAAATCTCATTTTGTTGTTTGAGTAAAAGATTATTATATTCCGCAATATCAATCTTTTTTCTTTCTTGCAAAATTTGCGGAAAGTAAGTGGTTATGATTTTTAAAAAATCCAAAGTATTTTGCCAATGAGCAGCATATTCTTCGGGAACAAGGTCCTGAAGTTTTGAAAAATCAAGCCGTTCATTATTTACCATGTCTACCAATGAAGCCAATTCGCGAGCCAAATAACAAGCTTGAGCAAAAGACAAGTGTTCCATTTTGAAATCATCGGGACGCGCGGTTATGAGGCGAATAAAAATCAGAAGTCGTTCAACCGGAGAAACAGCGTTTGGAATATTAATGTCATTTCCAGAAAAGAAAAATCCATCTTCGTCAACATTGCCCAGAGGCAAAATTTGCGGGAGTAGAGTGGCGTTCATCCCGTGCAAACGGATAAAAGCATTGCGCAGTTCTCTAACAGCGCGGCGGTTGGGCAAAAGAACGGTTACGTCCGTTAATTCAAGCAAGTTGTCGGCATACTTTTCTAGCAGGTGAGATGCTAAAACATCAACCAGCGAGCAACTTAGAGGAATGTTGTAGACGTGTGGCAATCTGCGCTCCTTATTCGAGTTCTTTTATGAGTTTTTCAAGAGCGCGGCTACGGTGGGAGATTTTGTTTTTTATGTCATCACCAAGTTCGGCAAAAGTTTTATCATATCCTTCAGGAATAAAAATCGGATCATAACCAAAACCGCCACTGCCTTGGGGTTTTTCGGCAATGGTTCCGTTTATACGACCTTCAAAGATTTTGGTTTTTTGGTTGGGATTGGCTAAAGCCATAAAACACGAAAAATGAGCTTTTCTGTTTTTTGAACCAGAATCGGTGATTTCTTTAAGTAACATTTCCATGCCTTTTTTGAAATCACGGTTGGGAGCATAACGTGCGGAATATATTCCAGGACGCCCCCCTAAGGCGTCAACACAAAGTCCGGAATCGTCAGCTAAACAAGGAAGACCGCATTTGAGGCTGATGGTGTTAGCTTTGAGCTTGGCGTTTTCTTCAAATGTTTTACCTGTTTCTTCAATATCGGTAAGGTGTAATTCTGCAGCTGATTGAACCTCTATTTTAAGAGGAGCGAGCAAAGTTTTTATCTCGTTAATTTTTCCGATATTATGACTAGCTACAACAAGTTTGTTAATCTTCATTTACTTAACCCCCAAAGCTTCTTTTTGTTTAGCAATCAATTGTTTAATTCCTTCTTTAGCCAATTTCATCAATTCACCGAACTCGTCCTCTTCAAAAGGATCTTCTTCAGCTGTTCCTTGGATTTCAACAATCTTTCCGCTTTCGGTTAAAACAAAGTTCATATCCACCTGAGCGTTTGAATCTTCGTCGTAGTCAACATCAATAATTTTGCTACCATGAAAAATGTCACAGGATACGGCGGCGACGAACTCTTTAATCGGATTTTTCTTAATTTTCTTGTTTTTAATTAAGTATTGAATTGCCTGATATAAGGCGACGAATCCACCGGTGATTGAAGCAACTCTGGTGCCACCGTCGGCTTGAATTACGTCGCAGTCAATACAAATGGAAATATCTTTCATTTGTTCTAAATCAACAACGGCACGCAAAGAACGTCCGATGAGGCGTTGGATTTCATGGGTACGTCCAGATGGTTGTTTGAGTTCTCGAGGAGTGCGTTGGCGGTTGGCACGTGGCAACATTCCGTATTCGGCAGTAATCCAGCCACGGTTTTGACCTTTGAGCCAGTTAGGGACTTTTTCTTCAACACTGGCTGTGCAAATAACGTGAGTATTTCCGTATTTAACCAAGCAAGAACCTTCTGCATAGGGGTTAAAACCGGGAATCAATTCAATGTTTCGAAGTTGGTTGTTTTCTCGATTGTTGTTTCGCATTGTTTTTCTCAAGCAAAATTAAAACTTATTAAAAAATACGATATTTAAAGGTGTTAGGCAATAAAAAACCGGAGTTTTGACTCCGGTTTTTGAATTATTCAACTTTTATTGATGAACGCTTGCGCTGAATCGGGTCTAAAATACGTTTGCGTAAGCGAATGGTTTTGGGGGTAACCTCAAGGAGCTCGTCGTCTTGAATATAAGACAGACCTTCTTCCAAACTCATGCGACGTGGAGGCGTTAAGCTGATGGCCTCGTCTTTTCCGGCGGCACGAATGTTGGTAAGCTGTTTAGAACGGCAGGGGTTGACCTCAATGTCGTTAGGTTTGGTGTGTTCACCGATAATCATGCCGACATAAACAGGAACATTCGGGTCAATAAACATCGGACCACGGTCTTCAAGTTTCCACAAAGAGTAGGCAATTGCCGTTCCGTTTTCGCTTGAAATTAAAACACCGTTGCGGCGACCTTCAATCTCGCCCTTGTAGGGTTCGTATTCATAAAAACTACGGTTCATTACACCGGTGCCGTGGGTATCGGTCAAAAATTCGGAATGGTAGCCGATTAAGCCACGGGTTGGGGCATGAAAGATAAGACGAACTTTGTTACCGGCTTGAGCAGGTATCATTTCGATAAGTTCGGCACGACGAAGTCCCATTTTTTCAACAACGGTACCGGAAAATTCTTCATCTACATCGACAACAACCTCATCAACCGGCTCGGTGATTTGACCGTTTTCATCTTTATGGAAGACAACGCGAGGACGAGAAATCGAGAGCTCAAAACCCTCACGACGCATGGTTTCTATAAGAACACCAAGTTGCAATTCTCCACGTCCGGCAACCTCAAAAGCATCAGAATTGGTGGTAGCGCTAATCTTGAGCGCAATGTTGCCTTCGGCCTCTTTTTGCAAGCGTTCGGCAATAACACGAGATGTAACTTTGTCGCCTTCACGTCCGGCAATCGGCGAATCGTTAACCGAAAAAGTCATTACCAATGTCGGGGGATCAATAGGTTGAGCCTCAATGGCTTCGGTTACGGAAAAATCGCACAAAGTGTCGGCAACAGTGCCTTTGGCAACACCGGCAATGGCGACAATGTCTCCGGCAAAAGCCTCATCAAGACTTTGACGGGTAAGACCGCGATAAGCCATGATTTTAGTAATACGAAAACGCTCAACTTCTTTGTTGCCGTGAGTCAAAACTTTTACGGTGTCGCCGGCTTTGATGCTACCGGAATAAATTTTTCCGGTGAGCATGCGACCGATGAACTTGTCAGCCTCAAGAGTTGTGGCCAACATTGAAAAAGGTTTGTCAGGGTAGCACAAAGGAGCAGGAACTTTTGATAAAATAAGATCAAAAAGAACGCTCAAATCTTTCTTTTCTTCGCTTAAATCTTTGACTGCCCAGCCGTTACGTCCGGAAGCATAAAGGACCGGAAAATCGAGTTGTTCATCAGTAGCATTGAGGCTGACAAACAAGTCAAAAACCTCATTTAAGACATCGTCAACACGAGCGTCAGGTTTGTCGGCTTTGTTGATGACAACAATCGGCTTAAGTCCGACTTTTAAGGCTTTGCCAAGAACAAATTTGGTTTGAGGCATAGGACCTTCGGAGCTGTCAACAAGCAAAATTACGCCGTCAACCATTGAAAGAATGCGTTCAACTTCGCCACCAAAATCGGCGTGTCCGGGGGTGTCAACAATATTGATACGAACACCTTTCCACTCAACAGAGGTGCATTTTGAAAGAATGGTAATACCTCTTTCGCGCTCGAGTTCATTTGAATCCATAGCGCAAGTTTCAACCTTTTGATTGTCGCGAAAAGTTCCGCTTTGTTTTAAGAGCCCGTCAACGAGGGTGGTTTTGCCGTGGTCAACGTGAGCAATAATGGCTATATTTCTAAGCTCCATTTTGATGTCTTTCAGCTAAATACGTTTTTGAATTAGCCGCACAATAGCACAAGTTTGATTGTTTTCAAGCAAAAATTACATATTTGAAAGTTGTTTTTATGATTGTTTTTGTCGATATTTAGAAGCTACATTGATAGGGTAAAATATTTTTTAATACAAAATTGACAAAACATTTGACATAAGAGGTTGTTTGTGGTATGATGGACACTGATAAAAAATTATTAATTTAAAAAAGTTTTATAATTATGAGGGATTTCTTTAAAAAAGTGTGGATTGTTACCCGCGCATGTTGTGATTGCAAACTCAATGCTGAGGAAGAGGAAGTGCTTTTTCTTCATCCATGGGCGCTGAGGCTGTGGTTTGCTGTGAGCCTTTTTGATAATCAATATCCTAAAAATTTTGATTGCAGAAAGATTTTTGAACTTCCACTTGATAAAATTGTGGCGGTGCTGACAATAGCATGCAAAAGAGACCACAATATCATGAGGAAGCCGGAAGTGCAGAGCAATATCTTTAAGTTGCCGGTAGCGTATGCCGAAAAATTTGGCATGTGGATTATCACCAATGTTGAATTTGACGAAGATGCACAAAGTGATATGTTGACAGTAGCTGAGAATGACAGCGAAAAAAGATTGCCTTTGGAGGTTGTTATTCGCCTGGTGCGTGCATGTATTATGGATTGTGATAATGATTTAAAGCCTAAAGCCCGAAAGAAGCTTGTGGGATTGTTGGCTAAGTATCCTGACAATGAGGAGCTTATAGAGCTGGTTCTCAAGTACAAATCCGATGATGATGTACAATGCAGTATGCTTACTGTAGCCGATGACGAAAACAAAGAAGGCTTGCCTTTGGATTTGGCAATTCGCCTGGTTTGTGCAACTATTGACAACGGACAAGAGCTTTGTCGCAAAGCGTTCCGTATGTTACTTGCGCTGGTGGCCAAATATCCTGACAATGAGGATTTGATAAATCTGGTCATTAGACACATTGTTTTGTGGCACGAAATTGATCCAGAGTCAGAAAACGCAATGTTGACTGTAGCAGAGGACAGCAACAGCGAAGGCTTGCCCTTTGAAATCGTCCTCCGTCTGGTGGAAGAATTTGTTCCGATTGGGCGAGAGCTCCATAGCAAAAAGGCGCAAAAGAAGTTGTTCGGATTGCTTTTATGGCACCCTGAATGCGAGAGGCTTAAGAATCTGGTCCTTGAGTATGCAAGTAAGCACAGCTTCGCTCCAAGTTTACACATGAGTATGTTGCGTACCGACAGAGAGGTTGGTGGAGAGAGAGGATTACCCCTTGATTTTGCTTTACGCTTGTTTGCTACGTACACTAATTGGATGACCAAAACTGCTTCCAACAATGAAGAACTGAACATGGCACGAGAAGATCTTATTGAGAATCGCAAATCAAAGAGCAGACTTTGTGTTGATGCTGAAAAATTAATGCTTTGTTGGTTGCCGTGTGTGTCTTCTGAATTTGAGGAGCATATTATCAAATATATTGAGATGCTTGGTCTTCAAACAGAAGCTGCAGATGCTTTGCTGGAAGCAGTTGCAAAAGCAGTAGTAAGCGAAGATGAAGATGTTGATATGTTTGTGCGCATTTTGACCGCCTGCGTTGAAAGGAATGGTAATCCTGATTTTCGTTTTTCTTATGACGGCGTAATTGAGCTGTTTAAGCTGGCAGAGTTGAGGCCTGAACTTGAAAAAATTGCTATTAAGTATGTCAAGAAGAACGGTCTTTCAAGCGAGCAGCTGAAAGAAGTGTTCTCCTTGCCAAAGGAATTGCAAAGTTCTATTTTGAAGGAACAGGCTGAGCATGGCTTTCCCGAAGACATCAAAAATTTGATGTTAGTTAGCGTGTATCAAGAAAAACTTTGAGTAACAATCGCTCTTTTATAACAAACAAGCCACTCGGAAACGAGTGGCTTGTTTGTTGTTTTAAATCAGGTATTGTATCTTATTTCAAAATCTTAGATACAACGCCGGCACCTACGGTGTGACCACCTTCACGGATAGCAAAGCGCAAGCCTTCTTCCATTGCAATCGGGTGGATCAATTTGGCTACCATGTTGAT
>JAEEYV010000025.1 GCA_016288295.1 Alphaproteobacteria bacterium | reverse complement strand
AAAGATAATCTGCTCTTTAATGCCGAAAGCAAAGTTGCCACGACCATCAAAGTTCTTTCCTTGAATACCGTGGAAATCTCTGATTCGAGGAAGAGCCATATTTACCAATCTCTCCAAGAATTCATACATCTTGTCACGTCTCAAAGTAACTTTGCAGCCCAAAGGCATGCCTTCTCTTACTTTGAATGTAGCAATAGACTTACGGGCATGAGTAATGATAGCCTTTTGTCCGGCGATCTGTCCCATTTCATCTGCAGCATTGTTCAATTTCTTTTTGTCTGTAACAGCGTCACTAACGCCCATGTTCAAGACAATTTTGGTCAGCTTCGGAACTTCATGTGGATTCTTGTAACCGAATTTTTCCACAAGAGCTTTCTTAATGACCTCATTATACAATTTTTCAAAATTTGTCATCTTTCAAAATCCCTTATTTATCGATTACTTCACCGGATTTGCGAGCAAAACGAACTTTGCGTCCGCTAACTTCCTTATATCCTACTTTGGTTCCTTTGCCGCTCTTTGAATCAATCAATGCAACATTAGAAACATGAATCGGTGCTTCTTTAGTAATGATGCCGCCGGCCGAAGCTTGGCTCGGTTTGGTATGACGTTTTACAAGGTTAATTCCTTGAACAACAACTTTACCTTCTTTAGGCATAGCTCTCACTACTTCACCGGTTTTGCCTTTGTCATCACCTGACAAAACAATAACCTGATCACCTTTTTTAATTTTTAATTTAAGGTTCATTATAATACCTCCGGTGCTAATGAAATTATTTTCATAAATTTCTTTGCACGCAACTCTCTGGTAACAGGACCAAAAATACGAGTACCGATTGGTTCTCCATCCTTGTTAATCAGAACGGCGGCATTAGAATCAAAACGGATTATAGAACCGTCTTTACGTCTGATGTCGCTTGCGGTGCGAACGATAACTGCTTTATGGACGTCACCTTTCTTAACGCGTCCTTTCGGCAATGCATCTTTAATCGATACTACGATTACGTCACCGACGGTTGCATGCATTCTTTTAGAACCGCCCAGAACCTTTATGCACTGCACCTGACGTGCTCCTGAGTTATCTGCAACATCCAGGTTGGTTTGCATTTGTATCATTTTCTTATTCCTTTTCTATTCGGCGTTATCAACTAACACTGTCCAAGCCTTAGTTTTCGAATATGGTTTAGATTCAACAATCCTAACCACATCACCAATCTTGAACTGGTTGTTTTCATCATGAGCAGCATATTTCTTGCTCTTCTTAATGAATTTACGATAAACAGGATGCATAACCTGACGCTCAACTTTAACGACAACAGTCTTGTCCTGCTTATCACTAACTACAACACCTTGAAGAATTCTTTTAGGCATATCTTTTTCTCCTAACTATTCTTCTTACGCTCGGCTAAAAGCGTATTGATTTTTGCAATATCGCGACGGACTTTGCGCATACCGGCGGTATTTTGCAATTGTCCGGTTGAGTGCTGAACTCTCAAGTTAAATTGCTCTTTCTTAGCCTCAAGCAACTTAGCTTCCAATTCATCAACACTCAAAGAGCGAAGTTCTTTAATTTTTGCCATCTTATGCTACTCCTTGGTCAGAATTTAGGCGTTTTACAAACTTTGTCTTAATCGGGAGTTTGGCAGCGCCCAACGCAAATGCGGAACGAGCCAATTCTTCAGAAATTCCATCGACTTCAAACATAATTCTGCCTGGTTTCACTCTGGCGCACCAATACTCGATTGAGCCTTTACCTTTACCCATACGAACTTCAGCTGGCTTATCAGATACTGGTACATCTGGGAAAATTCGGATCCATACTCTTCCGGCTCTTTTCATTTCACGCGTAATCGCACGACGAGCAGCCTCAATCTGGCGAGCTGTTATACGATCAGGTGTCAGAGCTTTCAATCCATACATTCCGAAACTTAATTCCGAGCCGCCCTTAGCCAAGCCGTGAATACGACCCTTGTGCTGCTTGCGGAATTTTAATCTTTTTGGACTTAACATTTTCTTTTAACCTCAAAGTTTACTTGTTGTCAGCCAACTTCTTGTCTTGAGCCATCGGATCATGGGCCATAATTTCACCCTTATAAATCCAAACTTTAACGCCACAAGCACCATAAGTTGTATGAGCTGTTGAAGTTGCATAATCAATGTCAGCACGCAATGTGTGCAAAGGAACACGACCTTCACGATATTGTTCCGTTCTTGCAATTTCAGCACCGCCTAAACGGCCACTGCAGCTAACCTTAATACCTTCAGCGCCAAGACGCAAAGCAGATTGCATAACGCGTTTCATTGCACGGCGGAAAGCAACACGTCTTTCCAACTGTTGAGCAACACTATCTGCAACAAGCTGAGCATCCAACTCAGGTTTTCTTACTTCCAAAATGTTCAATTGAACTTCTGAAGAAGTCAAAGCTTGAATTTCTTTTCTCAAAGCTTCAATGTCTTGACCCTTCTTACCAATAACAATACCAGGTCTTGCCGAATGAATGGTAACTCTGGCTTTTTTGGCAGGACGTTCAATCACAATCTTGCTGATACCGGCTTGAGCCAGTTTCTCTTTCAAGAATTCTTTAATTTTAACATCTTCGTGCAGATATTCGGCATAGTTATCATCCGCATACCAACGAGAGTCCCAAGTACGGTTAACTCCTAAACGAAGACTTGTAGGATTTGCTTTCTGTCCCATAAACTTACTCCCCACGCTCGGTTACAACGATAGTAATGTTGGAGAACGGTTTCAAAACACGAGCTCCCCTTCCGCGACCGCGTGCGTGCATGCGTTTCATTACCAAACCTTTTCCGCAATAAGCTTCACTAACATAAAGCTTATCAATGTTTAACTGATGATTGTTTTCAGCATTTGCAATCGCAGATTGCAAAACTTTCAAAACCGACTTTGCAATTCTCTTCTTTGAGAAAGTGAGTTCTGCAACAGCCTTTTCAACGCTTAAACCGCGAATAGTTTGAGCAACTAGGTTAAGTTTTTGCGGGCTAGTACGCAATGCGTTGCAAACGGCTTGAGCCTGATTTGCAGCGAGACTTCTAGTATTCTTAGACTTTCCCATTACTAACTCCTATTTGCTTTTTTATCAGCGGCGTGGCCGTAGAATGTACGAGTGGGAGCAAATTCACCGAATTTGTGACCAATCATATCCTCTGTAACCAATACCGGGATAAACTTATGACCATTGTGAACACCAAATGTCAAACCGACAAACTGCGGCAACATTGTGGATCTGCGAGACCAAATCTTAATAACTTCATTACGAGTCGAAGTTCTGGCCGCATCAGCTTTCTTCAGAAGATATCCATCAACAAACGGTCCTTTCCATACTGAACGTGTCATTAGCTTATCTCCCTTTATTTCTTATTATCATGACGCGAACGCATAATAAAGCGATCGGTCTTCTTGTTAGAACGAGTTCTTCCACCCTTGGTAGGTTTACCCCACGGAGTAGTTGGGTTACGACCGCCTGATGTGCGACCTTCACCACCACCCATCGGGTGATCAACCGGGTTCATGGCAACACCACGAGATACCGGACGCATACCCAACCAACGAGCACGACCGGCTTTACCCAAGGATTTGTTTTGATTGTCCGGATTTGAAACAGCACCGACAGTAGCCAAGCACTCTTCACGAACAATTCTCAATTCTCCGGAGCTCAGTTTCAATTGAGCATAGCCGGCATCTTTACCAACAACTTGAGCATAGCATCCGGCTGAACGAACCAATTGTCCGCCTTTACCTGAACGCAACTCAACGTTGTGAATAATTGTACCAACCGGCATATTTTTCAAAGGCATAGCATTACCGGGTTTAATATCAGCCTTTTGAGCTGAAATAATCTTGTCGCCGGCCTTCAATCTTTGCGGAGCCAAAATATAAGCCTTCTCGCCATCTTTATAGCAAATCAATGCAATGAAAGAAGAACGATTCGGATCATATTCGATTCTCTCAACTGTAGCTTCCATATCAAACTTATTACGCTTAAAGTCGATAATTCTGAGCTTGCGTTTGTGTCCGCCGCCCTTTCTCCGACTTGTAACATGTCCGAAATTATCACGCCCACCGGTCTTAGTAAG
Organism: Alphaproteobacteria bacterium; assembly: GCA_016288295.1. GTDB lineage: Bacteria > Pseudomonadota > Alphaproteobacteria > RF32 > CAG-239 > JAFUYI01. The sequence continues at coordinate 328 of JAEEYV010000025.1, read as the reverse complement.
ACCTGTTGTCAAAGACTTCTCCGGAGCTCCTTTATAAAGCTCTGTTCTGTCAACAATAACCAATTGACGAAGTCCAGGAGATGTGGGCTTAAATGTTTTTAATACCATCTTTTAAATTCCTGTTGTAACATCAATATTTTGACCTTCGGCAAGAGTAACCAAAGCTTTTTTATAGTCAGAACGTTGTCCGACATAACCTTTAAATCTTTTAACCTTGCCAAACTGACGAATAGTATTCACTTTAACGACCTTTACGCTAAAAATAGCTTCTACGGCAGCCTTAATGGCTTCTTTACTGGCATCCAATGGAACTTTGAAAACAATTTTT
>JAEEYV010000024.1 GCA_016288295.1 Alphaproteobacteria bacterium | reverse complement strand
CTAAGGACGAATCACTTAAAACATGGGAAAAACTCTTATTTTTCAATATTCCCGAGCCAAAACGACTCACAAGAATTGAGCGCATAATAGGTTTAAAGTTATGGAGAGTCAACAGTTTTTTAAAACGAATCGAATAATAAATATGTAATTTTGTTTTTGGTATGCAAAATGTGAATAAAAATAGTTTGAACTTGATTAATATCAACCCAAGTATAGTATCTCTCAAGGATTTGACTTGATATTGCTGATATGTAATTATAGTTTCTCGAAAAACTTAATTGGAGACTGCTATGCGTTGGTTTTCTATGTTGCTGATTTTTATCGGCTATATGTGTGCTTCGACCGCAAGTTGGTTGGTAAGGAAATTTGGTAAACTTACTTATGAACAAATTATGTTTCATGCCAATATGCCATTAGACACAGATATCCGGTTGGTTATGAGTTTTTTGCAAAACACAGTGATGGTCGCGGTCATTTTGGTAATAGTGCTTTATGTGTCAACCAGCAAAATCAGCAAAAAGCGTTGTTTCTTAACTTCATTGGTGTTTTTCGTTATCGCATTAGGTTGGACTTGCAATAAACTTAATGTTAAAGAATTGATTGAAGAGCGTAATAAACAAACTATTTATGGAAATTTTTATGAAGAGAATTATATCGAGCCTAAAAAAGTAAACATAAAATCTCCACGTAAAAAGAAAAATCTGATCATGATTTTTGCCGAATCAATGGAGAGTACTTATGCTGACAGCAAATATTTTGGCGACAATATAATTCCTAGTTTAACTAGTTTAGCAGAAGAAAATATCAATTTTAGTCATACTGCAAAATTAGGTGGTTTTCAAAACCTAAAAGGGGCAAAATATACTATGGCAGCCATTGTGGCACAATCGTGCGCTATTCCATTGAGGTTACCTATTCAAGCTGCCAGATTTCATCCACAGCGAGGCTTTTTGCCCGGAGCTACCTGTCTTTTTGACGTGTTGGCAAAGGACGGATACGATTTAACATTTATGCAGGGAACTTCAAAAAATTCGTATGGATTAAATAAGTTTTTAGATACTCACGGAAATCCGCGGATTTTTGATTGGAATTATTATTCAGAACGTGACCATTTGCGTGCTAATAAAATAAAAAAACAAAAGGGTAAGTATAAGCCTCTGTTTAATAAAGTGATCAGAGATGAGCCGTTGTTTAATTATGCAAAAGTAGAATTAAGCAGACTGGCATCTCAAAATAAGCCTTTTGCTTTTGTTATGGCTACACTCGACACACACTTCGGAGTGGAACATTTTGATAAGCAAAATTGTGAAATTAAATATCATAGCAAGGATTTTTTGGATGAGCAGTATTTCAAAAATGTTGTGTCATGTTCTGATGAAAAAATTGCAGCATTTGTAGAATGGGTAAAACAACAACCTTTTTATGACAATACTGAAATTGTGATTGTCGGTGACCATTTAACGATGGGAGATACCATTTTTAATGATGATATGGATAGGAGTATTTATAACGTTTATATAAACTCTAATGTCAGCATTGATGAAAAATTAATGAAAAATCGTCGTTTTACAGCTCTTGACACCATGCCAACAATATTGGAAACATTGGGGTATAAAATTGACGGGCACAAATTGGGATTGGGTGTGTCGTTGATGTCCGGAGAAAAAACTCTGCTCGAAAACGGATTAAGCATAAAAAGACTTAATCAGGAGCTGGATAAACAATCACTAATATATAACAAATTACTGTATGGTAAATAAATAACCCAAATCCCCTCACTCCGAAGAGCAAGGGGATTTTTTTAGGATATTATATTTCCGTTAAATAGCTTCGTCCGTAATTTCGGTGGTCGACGTTATTTCTTGCGGAGAAGTATTTTCAAAAACATCAGAAGATGATGTTACTTCTTCCGATGAAGTTTCAACATCTTCAGAAATCGGGGTGTTTCCTTCAGTAATATTGTCAGAGCTATCAATATCTTTGACTTCAATCCTATATTCATCACCATTTTTGTTTTTGAACTCTACTGTTTCCTGATCCAGCTTCTGGCAGTTTCCATCTTCGTCGCAGACTTCCCACCCGTTGGAATTTGAGGTAGTAGAGGTAGTTGAATTATTTTTCAATTTTTGAATATAATCATTGCACTCTTTATTGAAATCTATTTCTATAGGATCGGCGGTTTTGGTACCGTTTACATAAACGCCGGTTGCATCAAAAACAACCTTTATTACATCTACTGTTCGACCTTGGGCATCTATGGTACGTTTGGACTTGTCAATATATTCATCAAAAGCCCCCGGTTTGTCAGCCTGCATGCAAGCCCAAGACACTGAACTCGGATTATTTTTTTGATCTTCTTCACATTGTTTTGAATTATCCGGTCTGAGTTTGTCATAATTATACAAAGTTACATCTGCATTGCCGACAAAATAATTACCACTTCTTTCGGCAGCACCTACGGCAACTATTTCGGACTGGTCGATTACAGCATCTGCGTCAAAATTGGTTTTAACATCTTTAACGGCAATATCTATTTTAGAGATAAAATCTCTGATGAATTGTTCATCTTCCGGAGTTAATTGATAAGATTTTCCGGCCTCTTTGATTCTTTTGAAAGTATCATTATCAGACATAACAGCAATTTCAACTAAATCTTGTACAGCTATGCCCGTAATTGAATATTTGGTTTTTACGTTACCGGACGGAAGACTGTAAAACATGCTATCGATTTTTAAGTTTGAAACCTCATAATCTCCGTCTATACGTATTGTTTGTGTGTTTGTATCAATTTCGCTGTGCATATTGCTATCAATGTCGGCATTAAAATTTATGCCTAAAATTGCAATCTCTAATGACAAATTTCTGATTTTTCCTGTATTATCGGCTCTTATTAATTTCGGCAAACTCTTGAGCTTTAATATGGTATCAATCTTTTTTAGTTGTGATAGACTGTTGATTTCTGACACATGCTCAGATTTTTTCATTTGGGATAAACCTGAGAACAAATCGCTGATATCAGTATTCTCATCAATACCATATACTGCTGAATAATTGTTATTAGCTTCACGAATCGAAAAATTGAGCAGAGATGGAATACGAACGCCAAGACCTTGCATATTGCTCTCCGTTTTATGCTCAATTGTACCATCATTAGGAATCAAGGTCGTTTTAAAATCGATACTATTAACAACGCCGATTTCCTGCTTTAACCCGTTTTCTTCATCTATTGTGGCATATACCACACGATTAATTTTAAGATTTTTGGCATTAAAAAGTTTCAGATCCGGTACAAAATAGTTTTCAACCACATACCGGTCGGCAACAATGTTTTTCAACTCCGGCGCGATAAAGCCTCTCACCTCTTGCGGTTCTTCTGGAATCATTTGATATATGCTGTAACGAAGAGCATCGTTAGAATCTGCAGTAATTTTAAAAACATCTTTGTCATAAAATGTTCCTTCTTTCACTGCTTTGGCAACATAACCGGGCATCGTTTCACTGATGGTTTTCATTTCCTGGTCATCGCCCTGTTCAGTCCTTGTGTAAGTTATTTCAGGAAAATTAACCGTAAACCCGTCAGTTCCCTCAGAGACTGTAACCTTTTCATATCCCCCGCCATACAAATTAAGACCATTCTGCAACGTTGTTGCATCTTCTCCAGCATTGGTGACAACTGGGAACAAAGTTAGAATTGTTGTTAAATAAAAATAACGTTTTTTCATGCCATAAAATCTCCGAATCTGTTAATTGCTGTGTTAGTTTAAGCACCGTATGGTAAATATATTGTAAAGATTGAAAAATTTAGGAAATTACTTGCCTTTTAATAGAAAATGTGATATGCAGGTTGCCATCGGGTAAAACATTAGATGTTTTGAAGTCTAAAGGCTATTAACTTAATGAGGTAAAACTTATGACAGAAAACAAGGATTTAATATCGGCTTATCATACTATTGAAAAAGAAATTGAGGCTCTCAACGTAATGAAAACACAATTGGACGAATCGTTGATTAAGGCTCTTGATTTGATGCAAGCTACAAAAGGGCGCGTTATTGTTACCGGTATGGGAAAATCGGGACACATCGCGCGAAAAATTGCCGCAACTTTGGCTTCAACCGGAACACCATCGTTTTTTGTTCATCCGGCGGAGGCAAGTCACGGTGATTTGGGAATGCTGACAACCGATGATGTTGTTATTGCAATTTCAAACAGTGGTGAGTCAAAAGAGTTGTCTGATATTTTGGTGTATTGCAAAAGATATGGTATTTCTTTGATTGCTATCACAAAAAATCCGGAAAGCAGCTTGGGAAAAGCCGGAGATATTTTGTTGCGTTTGCCTGATAACGGTGAGGCTTGTCCTTTAGGATTGGCTCCGACATCGTCAACAACTGCCACCTTGGTTTTGGGCGATATTTTAGCAGTTGCATTGATGGAAAGAAAAGGGTTTTCAACCTCTAATTATAAACAACGTCATCCAGGCGGAAAGTTGGGGGCAATATTGCAAAAAGTTTCTGACCTTATGCATAAGGGGGATGAAATGCCTCTTATTGGTGAAAATGCCAGTATGCGTGATGTTATTGTTACCATGTCATCAAAGATGCTCGGATGTGTCGGAATTGTTGATACAGACGGAAATCTGACAGGAATAGTTACCGATGGGGATTTGCGTCGTGCTATGGTTAATTCTTCCGACAATGACTTGTTTGCTAAAACAGCTAAAGACATAATGACCAAAAATCCAAAAGTTACTACTGCTGATGTTTTGGTGGCCGAGGTCGTAAACTTTATGAACAGTAAGAGTATTACACAGCTGTTTGTTGTTGATGATAAAAAACCAATTGGCGTTATTCACTTGCATGATTGTTTGCGGGCAGGTTTTACGATTGATAAAAAATCGACCAATAACAGTAACGTAAATAAAGCGGCATAATTCGTGTTAGACATTAAACAGCTGGATAATATCTTCAATGACGAGCGCCTGACAAAGCAAACAAGCGCCGGTGAGGCTTCTCTGCAACGTCAAAAGAAAAGAATAAGGCTGATAAAAATAACGTTTCCTGCAATAGCTGCTGCTCTTGTCGGAGTGTTAGCTGTTTGGCCGAGTTTACAGGACAGAAGTGATTTTTCTATCAAAATTTCTAAACCAATGCGCAATGAAATTGAAAAGTTGCATATAAAAAATTCGGTACTTTATGTGACAGATAAATCAAATCGTGTCAGCAACTTTGTAGCCGAAAGTATCGACGAGACAGCTCCGGGATCACAATTGGTAAAAATGCAAAATCCTAAAGGAAAGATGCCAACTTCTGATGAACAATGGATTGATGTTAATGCGCCGACAGGTTTTTATGATCAAAAAGAAAAAGTTTTTTCTTTAGTTGATAATGTTGAAGTTGTTTATAGTGATGGCATGAAGGCACAAACTAAAGAAATGTATTATGAAGTTGATCAATCAAGAGTATATGGCAATAAGCCAGTAAGAGCAAATGGCAAACTCGGACATTTGGACACCCAGGCCTTTGAATACTTTACAAATAAGGATTTGTTGCAGCTTAAGGGAAAAACAAAAATTAATACTTCTGATGAAGTTTTTGGTAGCAAGATAGATATTTTTGCTTCTAAAAGGGTAGAGTTTTATCGCAATCAACAAAAAATGGTAGCAATGGGAGATGCTGTCGTAACTAAAGATAATTTGAAAGTTAGTGGTGATGTTTTGACCGCTATATTTGCAAAAGGTAAAGACGGAAAGACAGGCCTAAAAGATTTTTCCGGCGACGGAAGCGTAGTTGTTGATAATGGTAAAAATAAAGTGTATGCCGATCATCTGAAAGCATTTTTTAAGGATAATACTGGTAATAATTCGGCTATTGACAGAATTGAAATGACAGGTAATGTAAAGACTAAAAACAGCGAAGGAGAAGTTCATGCTCAAAAAGGCGTTTACTATCCTGACAGCGGTGATGTCAAATTGTTTGATGATGTCGTGATTATTAAAGACGGCAACAGCATGAGAGGGAACACAGCCGAAACCAATTTAAACACCGGTATAAGTAAAGTCGGTACAAGCGGTAAGGGACGGATTTCCGGTGTTATTTATGAAGACGGATTAAAAATACATAAAAATAAATAAATATGAGGGCGGAGAAATGTTGAATAAAAAACAAGAATCGATTTTGGAAGTTTTTAATATTGGTAAAAAATATAAAAACCGCCCAGTTTTGCGCAATGTTTCTTTGCACGTCAAACGCGGCGAGGCTGTCGGGCTTTTGGGACCGAACGGGGCCGGAAAGACTACTTGTTTTTATTGTATTACAGGGTTGATTACTCCTGATTATGGTGATGTGCATATTGATGGACAAGATATTACAAATTTGCCGATGTATCGCCGTGCTAAAATGGGAATAGGATATTTGCCACAGGAGGCATCTATTTTTCGCACGTTAAGCGTTGAAGATAATATTAAAGCTATTTTGGAAATTGTGGTTGAAAACGAAGATAAACGAGAAAATATGCTAGAAGAGTTGTTATCGGAATTTTCTATTGCACATTTGAGAAAATCTCCAGCAATGGCACTGTCCGGTGGCGAACGTCGTCGATTGGAAATTGCCCGAGCTTTGGCAAGTCAGCCTACGTTTATTTTGCTCGATGAGCCTCTAGCAGGTATTGACCCAATTGCCGTAGGAGAAATCAGAAATTTGGTTTCACAGCTAAAGCATCGTGGTTTAGGCGTATTGATTACAGATCATAATGTGCGTGAGACCTTGGATATTACTGATAGAGCATATATATTACATGGTGGAAGCGTTTTAATGGAAGGCACGCCAGAAGAAATTGTTGCCAATGAAGAAGTGCGGCGCGTATATCTTGGCGATAATTTTTCAATGTAATTTAGGATTTTTTATTGAAATATTCTAAAACTTGGGCTTGAATTTTGCTAAAAATGTGGTAGACTGGCAGTTCAGAAGGTATAATAATATTTTGCAAGGAAAAATTAATGAAGATTACATTTACAGGTAAACAGGTTGATATCAGCGACAGATTGCGCGCTCATATTGAAGAAAATGTTTTGAATGCAGTAACAAAATATTTTAGCGACCCCATCGGTTGCAATGTGGCTTTTTCAAAAGAAGGAGATGATTTTTCGGCCGAGGTTACCGTGCATCCTGCAAAAAACATTGTGTTGAAAGGTACCGGTCTGGGCAGTGATCCTTATACTGCTTTTGACAATGCAAACTCTCATATTGTTGTTCGCTTGAGCAAACACAAAAATCGTTTAAAAGACCACAAAAGCAAAACAAGTTTGTCTGAATTGGCCAGTGAAGCCGTTTTTCCGGTTATTGAAACCGATGAAGAGATGGATATTGATGTTAATGCTCCATTGACCATCGCTGAAACTGGCGCTAATATCCCTGTATGCTCAGTAAGTGAAGCCGTTATGTATATGGATTTGGCAAATGAATGCGCTTTAATGTTCAGAAATGCCAATAACAATCATATCAGTATGGTATATCGTCGCAAGGACGGTAATATCGGATGGGTAGAACCAAAGGCTGATAAATAGTCTGAAGGAATATTTATGAAAATTTCTGATATATTGCAAGCCGGAGATGTGCTTGTTTTGGATGGTGTAAGTTCTAAACGAGAATTGATTCAGGGGCTGGCTGATCATGCAGCAAAAACCGCAAAGGTTGATGCACGCACTTTGTTTGATGCAGTTTTGGAAAGAGAAAATCTGGGAACAACTGCAATGGGAAAGGGAATTGCCCTGCCTCACGCACGTGTTACGGCATTAAAACATACACAAGGCCTGTTTGCAAAGATAAAAGGCGGTGTTGAATTTGATGCCGCTGATGAAAAAAAGGTTGATTTGGTATTTTTACTTTTGTCTCCTGAAGACAGCGGTGCCGATCATTTGAATGCGTTGGCAGAGATATCAAAAATTATGAAGAGCGATACCGAATGTGCCAAAATACGAAGAGCAACAAATTCTGCAGACATCTACAAGATTTTATCAGAATAAAGTTATTTTTTTCAAACAAAAACGCTTCCGGCCTTGCGGCGGGAAGCGTTTTTTGTTAAGATGAGCACTGTGCAAGTAACCAGGATACCGCTGTGAAACGTTCGCTCCAGAATCCCATTGTGGTCTCTGTGTGCATGTGTTCATACGCCTGCGTCTTCTGACGTTTGATGTCATCTTTGATTATGGGCAGGATTTTGTCATACCCCGTTCGAAGGACGTACGTACCATCTATCTGACGAGTAGCCATGATTTTCGTGACCACGTTGAGTGGCACTATACCCATGCTCCACAAAGAAGAGAACAGAGAAACTGACGGTTCCCTTGTACGAAGATAAGTCACAATGAACTCGACAATTGCATCCTGTGTCGAAGTTAGAGCCCAGATAGCTCGTTCTTCAAACTCGTGACGCCAATATACGTCGGCGTCCAAATCGGTCATAAGTTTGAAGAAGTCAGGAAGTTCACCTTGACACAGGTCATACCCTTGCATTCGTCCAAAGGCACGATGTTGCTCATCTTCTAGGAGCCTTTGCCGGAGATTTCGCCGAGCACTATCCTCGTAGATATCGTGAATGTGCTCACTGTAAATACCATCTATCATGCCTGACATTGTCTTTTACCAGTTCGTGCGAGCTTGAGTAATGGCGAGTTCCCCGTAGCGATTGCTTGGGACTCGATAGCTTCTGCTAATGCAAAGTAGGCATCTCGAGTTGCGCTATTTACACGTAAATAACGCAACAAGGTTTCCGCTTGATGGCGTATCTCGTCCTTTGGAGCGCGCCTGAGCATACCTTCGGTGATGGATTTTATTGTCTTCACCAGCGTGGGATCATCCATCTCTTGCAACGACTTTTTAAATGCACTGATTGCCTGTTTAGCGGCTGATTTTTCTTTTTGATCTTTATCTTTTTTATTCATAAATTAGTTAAAAATTAAAATAATAATTCAGATTGTCAGGTGATTATAGACAAAAAAACAAATAAAGGCAAGTATTTTTTTATAAAAAATGTAGATTTTTTGAACTTTTATGATTATTATGGCGTTAAAGTTATATATGAAGAGCTATTTATGAGGCAGAAAATGAGAAAATCAGCGATTGTTATTGCGGCAGTAATTGTGGCAGTTGTTTTTGGTTTGAGTTTGATAAAAAAAGGACCAACCAGCAAAAAATATATAACCCATAAACTGTCAAAAGGTGATATTACCGAAATGGTTTCGGCATCAGGTACAATTAATCCGATTTCTAACATTGATGTCGGTACTCAGGTTTCGGGTCGAATTCAGAAAATTTATGTTGATTATAACTCTTTGGTTAAAAAAGACCAGCTGTTGGCAGAAATAGATCCCTCCTCTTTTGAATCAAATGTTGCCAGGGAAAAGGCCAATCTCGACGTGGCTAAGGCTCAGGTTATGAGCGCAGAAGCAAGCCGCGACTATTATAAAAAACATTTGGCTCGCATTGCAAAACTAAACAAGCAGAACTATTCTGCAGACAAAGAACTTGATGAGGCCCAGAAAAACTATGATACGGCTGTTGCAAATGTAGCTTTATATAAGGCTCAGGTTGAACAGGCTCAGGCGGCTCTCGACTATAATAAAATTCAGCTCGGATATACCAAAATTGTTTCACCGGTCGATGGAATTATCGTTTCTAAAAATGTCGAAGAGGGACAAACCGTGGCAGCCAGTTTTGAAACCCCTACCCTATTTAATGTAGCCGAGGATTTAACTAAAATGCAGATTGAGGCCTCGGTGGTAGAAGCTGATATTGCTAAAGTAAAAGAAGGACAGCAAGTTCAATTTAATGTTGATAGTTTTCCAAATGAAACTTTTGAAGGTGTTGTTACACAAGTTAGAAATGAGGCGGTTACAACTTCTAATGTCGTTACTTATCAGGTAGTTATTGCCGTTGATAACAGCGAATTGAAATTTAAACCGGGAATGACTGCAAATGTTGAAATTATTACTGCTAACGAAAAAGGTGTATTTGTTGTTCCAAACAAGGCTTTGAGATTTTCTATGGGAGATGACACCAGGTATGCTCAAAAAGGTATTTGGGTTATGGAAAACGGAAAGCCGACACGTATTGAAATAAAGTCAGGCGTTTATGATGATAACAATACCCAAATTGAGGGAAATAAGTTGTTTGAGGGCATGGAAGTTATTGTCGAAAGTTCTGATTCTAAAGAGCGAGGCGGACATAATATGCCAATGAGGATACGTTAATGTCACTGATTAAGTTGGAAAATATCAGAAAAAGTTATCCTTTGGGTGACGGAATGCTTGAGATTTTGAAAGGTATTTCGCTTGAAATCAATCAGGGAGAGTTTGTAGCGATTATGGGACCTTCAGGATCGGGAAAATCTACTCTGATGAATATTCTAGGTTGTTTAGATAAGCCAACAGCAGGAAAATACTTTTTGGACGGCAGAGAAGTCGGAAATCTTGACAGTGATGAACTGGCTACAATCCGAAATCAAAAAATCGGTTTTGTATTCCAAGGATTTAATTTGCTGTCGCGAACTTCAGCGATTGAAAACGTTGAGTTGCCGATGGTTTATGCCGGAATTCCTGATGCCGAACGGCATGAAAAAGCACTTGAAGCACTAAAAAGTGTTGGACTTGAACAACGTATGGATCATCAACCTAATCAACTATCCGGCGGACAACAGCAACGTGTGGCGATTGCTCGTGCATTAGTTACCGAGGCTCCGATTATTTTTGCCGATGAGCCGACAGGAAATCTTGATACCAAAACAAGTGTTGAGGTAATGAACTTGTTTACACGTTTCAATAAAGAATTAGGGCGTACAATTATTTTAGTCACTCACGAGGAAGATATTGCAATGTATGCCAATCGCATCATTAAGGTTGTTGATGGTGAAATCAGAAGTGACGAAAGGAACGCTAAATGATTGAACTGAAAACAATTACTAAAATTGCTATACGTGCAATACGTGCCAACAAAATGCGCTCATCTTTGACAAGCTTGGGCATTATTATAGGTGTTGCTGCCGTTATTGTGATGTTAGCTATTGGACATGGAGCGCAAATCTCAATCCAAGAAGACATGCAGACTATGGGATCAAATTTGATGATTGTACGCTCAGGAACTTCAACTTCCGGCGGTGCCAGAGGAGGAAGAGGCTCTCTGCCTACAATGAAAGCTGCCGATGGCGATGCTATTCAAGAAAAAATAGCAAAAGTTAAACTTGCAGCTCCGGTTTTGGAACAAGTTTCACAAATTGTATATGGTAATGCTAACTGGTCAACATCTACCACCGGAACCGATAACCGTTATTTTGAAATTAAGGACTGGGCTTTGAATTATGGGCGAAATTTTTCAGATAGTGATATTAAAAATGCCGCCAAAGTTACCATTTTAGGAAAAACCGTAGTTACAGAGCTGTTTGGTGATGTCGATCCGTTGGGTAAAACCGTGCGCATAAAGGGAATGCCTTTTACAGTAATAGGTGTTCTGCAAAAAAGAGGCGAAAACGGTATGGGAATGGATCAAGACGATGCCGTGTTTATCCCTATTACAACCGCACAGAAAAAAGTTATCGGCATTACTTTTCCTGACCAAGTAAGTATGATTATGTTGCAGGCCGTTGACGGAGAAGCAACCTATTCTTCACAAGACGATATAGCCCAATTGTTGCGACAGCGGCATAATCTGGGAACGAATAAAGAAAACGATTTTGTAATTATGAATCTGACCCAAATGCAGGAAATGATGGAAAGTTCAACCCAGATTTTGACTGTCCTGCTCGGCTCAATCGCCTCAATTTCGCTTTTGGTCGGAGGTATAGGTATTATGAACATTATGTTGGTATCAGTAACCGAAAGAACCCGGGAAATCGGTATAAGAATGGCAATCGGTGCCAAGGCTTGGGATATCAGATGGCAATTTTTGATGGAAGCAATCGTATTATCATTGATTGGTGGATTGGTAGGAATAGTTACAGGATTGATTGGAGTTGAGATTATGAAGCTGTTTACGACATTTACACTCAGAATTGCATGGGCATATGTGGTTATACCGTTTGTGTTCTCGGGTTTGGTAGGTGTTTTGTTTGGTTTTTATCCTGCCTATAAGGCATCTTTACTAAATCCGATAAATGCCTTGCGCTATGAGTAGATTATTCTTTCTCCGGTAAAGCATAATGTTTTTCAGCAGATTTTGTAATCAGTTCAAAATCTTCCAAAAACCAGCCCATATCTTCATCGCTTTCTTTTATCATTTGGTAAAAACGAGTGCGATAAGATAGTATTAGTGAGCTCTCGGCAACTTTAATATCGGTCAGCATAATATGCCCATCGGTCTTATGCATTCTAAATTCTACAAGATAGCTGTCCGTCTGTCCTTCTGGTTTTTTATAATTAATATTGGCACTGACAACTACCGCATTGCCATCAATCTGGCTGCCAGTAATGGTAAAAGAAATCCGATTATCAAATTGCAATGGAAAACCTTTGTAAAGACTCATGGCATAGCGTTTGAAAAGAGATTGATATTCTTTTTGCTGCTCCATAGTCATCTCACGCCAATATTTGCCGACAACAAATTTGGAAATGTAGTTTAAATCAATATAATTGATGAAAAGATTATCAAGTTTTTGATATTTGGTGGCTAAGTCTTTTTCTGAAAAAGCAGATAACAGATTATTACCCTGCTCTAAGGCAAAAGCTTCGGCCTCCGTAGTTGTGAGTTTCTGTGCTTGAACTTGGGGAGAAAACAGTAATAGTCCACAAAATAGAATAAAATATAAAAAACAGTTACTTTTCATAAAAAAATACCTTATATATTGAATATGATGTTGTCATTATAGCAGAGAATATAAAAAATGAAACTAAAATTGTGTTTGTTAAGCTTTTTATTGATTTTAACGACCGGTATTGTTGAGGCTGCAGATCCAGGACTGCGTTATATTAATACAAGAGGCATGGTACGTTGCGGTACACCCAACGATAACAAAATTTTTGCTTATAAAGATGATGACGGAGTTTGGCAAGGTATTAGCGTTGAAATGTGCCGCATTATTTCAACCGCAATTTTTGGTCGTAGTGACCGTATAAAAATGGTGCAGGTTCCAGAAGTTTTGGTTTCAAAAGCTTTGGCAACCAATAAAATAGATGTAATGATTGGCGGAATGTCATATTCGGCAACTCATGAAATTTCAAGCAAAGCGGCTCCGGTTGACATAATATATTATGACAGAATGGTGTTCTTATCTCGTGATACCGGAAAAGCCAAGTCCATGGAAGATTTCAAAGGTGAAAAAGTATGCATTGTCAAAGATCCTGATGATTTGAAAAGACTTATGGCTTACAGCGACCACTACAAATTGGATTTAGTTCCAGCTCCGTTTCAAACTGCCAGTAGCGCAAAGGCTAATTTTCTGTTGAAAAGATGTCGTTTGTTGACCGGAAATTATATGTTGTTACAAGATATTTTGCTTAATACTCCAGGTGGTCTTGATAATGTTGAGATGTTGCCGGAAACAATTGATGAAAGACCAGTTTATTTGTTTACATTAAAAAGCAATACAACTTTACGAATCGTACTTAAATGGATTATGAATGCTATGAAATTTGCCGAAGATGTCGGATTAACACAAGAAAATTACAGTATGAACTTGAGTTCAAATAATCCCGAAATACGAAACTTGCTTGGTATTGATGACAAGTTATGGAATCGTTTCAGGCTAGAGCCTAATTGGGTCCAGATTATGCTGAAAGAACGCGGAAATTATGGCGAGGTTTTTGAAAAAGTATTGGGAGAAAAATCTCGTTTCAAAATTAAACGCGGAAAAAATAATCTGCTCAAAAACGGCGGACTTATTACTTCTGAACCGTTCTTATAATTACTTTTTAGCAGATAAAACTATTTTTTCAATCTCTGACAGTGTCGTTGCAGGAGATTTGTTGAAGCTTACACTTGTGCTGTCAGGCATTGTACAAGATGCTGTTTCAGGATTATAAAGGCAAAATGGTGTAGAAAATTCAGTTCCATAGTGAGCCGTATCATCAATCTGAATATCTATGTTATTATCCTGACAATATTGGGCTTTGGCTTTGTTCCATAATTCATCCGGAACCTTAAAATTACCATTGTCAAAGTATTCTACCTGTCCGCAGCTGGCAAAATGATCCAACAGGGAAAAAATTTGAGTATATTGAATATGCCACGCATCTAAAAACTTTTTTTCAACCAAGAATGGACCGCCGGAAACAATAAAAATCTCGTGTCCTTTACTGATGGCAAGAGCCGTAAAATTACGGAAAAATGTCGGATTTGAAGTGATAACACCGTGAAAATCTATACCGATACGCAAATTAAAACTCCTCATCTTCATCTTGTCCAAACAATGAAGCAACAACCTCCTTAAGCGAGTTTGGGCTTAAAGCTGTCAAAGGATTGATATCTACAATGGGCTCCTCCGATGTGCCGGAAATCGTATAATTGGCAGCAAAAACCGTACCATCACGACCGACCAGTAAATTGCCGACCAACGGAATTTTACCAATCATAGTATTAAGTCCGTATGCAGGAGCAACAACTCCGTCGATATCTATAACATCACTCGACATATTATAGGCTCCGCTAAAAGATATTCCCAAAACATTACCATAAGTGTGCCCTTTGTTTACATATAATATGTCATTTTTGTATTTAAACGGAGCATCAAAATGTGAAAAAGTCATACCTTCACCGGTCAATAAATCAACCATGCCAGTAAATGATGCAACGGTTAAAAGTTTAGCAAGAACCGGGGTATTATGAAGACTAAAATCACGTATCTTGGCGTGCCCTATCAACATTTTATCAACACCACGTTTGGCCTCAATCTTAAGATTGCCGCCATGCATATCGTTATATATACGTAAAAAGCGTAGGGTATTTCCGGCAGAATTACTATTGATACTAAGGTAGTATTCTTTATTGGGTTTTGGTTCATAATCAACCTTAAGCATCATATTTTTATTGTAATCATAATTACCAATCAAATGAACTTCATGAATGCCTACGCCGTGTACGAGTTTTGCTGTTCCAGCAAAATTGGTAACTGCCACATCAGGATTGCTCCACAGGCTATTAACTGCAATGTTGAGTTCTATGTTAGGAGTTTCCTCCCAATTACTTTGAGAAGATTGTTCTTTGTTGCTATTTGATGATGAGCGACGTTCAAAAAACTCTGATAAATCGTAACTATTTCCTGAAATATTGATTATGTATTTAGGAGTTTTGCCATAGGACAAGTCTATTTTGGCCTGAGCCATGGTTTTGGGACCATGAATTTTGCTGATGTTGATTAATACAGGACGATTTTGCCCATCAAAATCAGCACGACCGATAATCTCAAAATCAGGTTTATTCAAGGTAAATGATGTTATGGATGATACTTTTTTGTTTCTGACCGCCAAATTGGCTTTTAATTCTCCTTTCTGGTCTTGTGGTTTTACAAAACCCAGAAAGCTGTAGTCCAAAGCCGCGTGTTGCAGGTTTGCAGATACATCAATATTATATCCGTTCTGTACAGGTTGAGCTATTGCTTCTATATCTATATATCCGTCTATATAAGGTTTGCTTAAAATACTTACATCAACACCGAGCTTTTTAAGAAGGACTTCATCTCCCCTAAATTTGGCACGATACCGGCTGGTATTTTCTTTATCAGGATTAAACTTTTCATTCCACGATATGTTGATTGGGATGTTATCAAAATTCGCATCACCATCAACTTTTAGCTCTTTATTGTTAACAAAAAGCTTTAATTCGTCAGCTTTAACAATTTTATCGTCCGCAATTCCAGACATCTCAACATCATGGAGGGTTGAGTTAACTGTAACCTTTACATCGTCATATCCAATGTCTTTTTTGAGTTCAAAATCAAGTGAAAGCTCTGTATCTGCAGTACCTTTCATGGTATCAGGTTTGAGCCCAAGCTGTGATGTAAAATTAAGCGGGGGGTGATCAATAAGTTTCAAGGCATCAACAATAGAGGAGTTTGACAGTAACTTTATTGTAATATAATTGTTATATTTATCTAAATCATAAATTCTAACCATACCGGAATCAAGTAATATACCGTCTGACTTTGCTTTATCAAGAGTTATTGTAATGCTATTGGAATCGACCTTAAAATCACCATATACGTTTGTAACCATAGGCATTGTATTGATGTAACGGACGTTAGAATCTTCAATATATGCTCCACCGCTTAATTTGGTAAGATCAATTTTTTTACTCTTAGAATTATAACCGAAATCAAATTCAAAATGAGCATTCTTAGCATCTCCGCCAAAGAGGCTGTCTTTGCACCACTCCCATGCTTCAGGTGCAATATAACGGGGCCAGTATATATATAAGTCGTTTAATTTCAAGGCCTTGATATCTGCCGTAAATTTCATCTTTAGTGCTTTTAGTGATGATTTGAGCAACATTTTTCCTAAACCTGTTGCCGTAAAACCAATTTTGACCTTTTGTTCACCGAGATTAAAGTCTGCATCTTTAATTTCAATATTATCAAGTCCGCCATTAATTTTGCCATCTAAAATAAAAGATGAAATGTTGTATTTTGACTGGTTATCTTCGGCTGAAAAGATAATATTGCCCTGACCTCCTTCAAATTGGAAGTTAATCTCTTTAATAGCCTTCTCAACGGCATGAATCAAGTCCTCACGACCTGATTTAAACTCGTTAAAGTCAACGACGGTAGAAATTTTACCACTGACCGGAACATTGATTTGATATAATTTTGCACGGGTTTCTTCATCAACATAATTATCAATAACAGTAGAAGGGACGAGATCACTAAAGTAAGCTTGAACCGCAAGTTTGTTGTCTGTAGCACGATAGCCGGCATCAACCCCGGCCGAAATAGGAGTATCATTTATATTAATCAATGCGCTGACATCCGTAGATATATCACTCAAACCTCGATTTAGGCGGTAATTCAAATCCGATAACACCCATTTGCGACCAAGATCAACCTCATGAAATTCGACTTCTCCTCCAGAAATCGTAATATTGTTTATATAACTTTCGGGGTAAGTGTTATCATTAGAGTTGAATTTTTCTAAAAAGTCTTCAAATAGTGTAACATAATAGTCAAGTTTTTTCTCGGTAACGTCAGAAGCCTTATCTTGTTTTTTGAGGCCATAAGTTGTAAATATGTATACCGAAGGATTTTCAAGCTCAATTGAAGATGGAGCAACAATACCTTGCAACAAAGCTTTGATGCTAAATGATACCGCAACTCGCGGAGCAGAAAATTTAACTGAGTCATCTTTGCTTTTGTAAATAACTTTGTTAGCAATAATTTTTATAGGTTTGACGGAACGAACAAGTTCTATATTAACCCCTTCAAGTGAAACTTCGGTAGTTTCAGAATTATGACTGAGAGCTGCTATTATATATGGTTTTAAAAATGGTGCTGAGATAGGACCACGGTATAATTGCCATAAAAACAGCAAGAAAACAACCAGCAACGCCAGCATCGTATAATTAAAAATCTTATGGGCAAGGTAGAGCCTGTTTGAAACTTTTTTCATTTATTTTGCCACCTTATCTGCCAAAGCTGCTTCCAAAAATAAATCTATATCACCGTCAAGTACCGATTTAACATCAGAGGTTTCAACTTCTGTACGAAGATCTTTGACCATTTTATATGGTTGCAATACATAGGAGCGGATTTGATACCCCCAACCATTATCACCTTGAGCATCCCATTGGCCTTTTTCTGCATCTTCACGTTTTTTGACTTCGATTTCATATAAACGTGCTCGTAACATATTCCATGCTGCTTCCCGATTTTGAAATTGTGAACGCTGATTTTGACATTGAACAACTATGCCTGTTGGTAAGTGGGTTATACGTACAGCGGAATCTGTTTTGTTTATGTGTTGACCACCGGCACCGGAAGAACGGTAGGTATCTATACGACAATCAGATTCATTTATTTCAATATTAATTTTATCATCAATATCTGGGTATACTCCGACAGAAGCAAAACTTGTATGACGGCGAGCATTACTATCAAACGGAGAAATTCTAACCAGACGATGAACCCCGCTCTCAGATTTGAGCCAACCATAAGCATTGTGACCGATAATTTTAATTGTCGCCGATTTCAGACCGGCAACATCACCTTCAGATTCTTCAATATATTCAACTTTGTATTGATGTGCATCTGCCCAACGAGTGTACATACGCAGTAACATTTCAGCCCAATCTTGAGCTTCAGTTCCTCCGCTTCCGGAATGAACTTCTAAAAAAGCATTATTACTATCGGCTTCACCACATAACAAGGCCTCAAGTTCTCCTCGACGACTTTTGGCTTTTAATGTTTCCATTTGCGAAATTATTTCAGCAATAAGTTCTTGATTATTTTCTGCCTCTGCAAGCTTGCAAAGTTCAACCAAATCTGAACGCGATTTATCCAAATCATTGATAATGTTGATATCCGCCTCAAGTTTGTTTTTTTCACTAAGCAAACTCTGCGCTTTAGTTGCATCGTTCCAAAGAGAGGAATCTGAAGTCAGATCGTTTAATTCATCAAGTCGTATAACAGCGTTATCATAGTCAAAGAGACCTCCTCAGCAGACTGATAGACTGCTTGATTTGTTCATTTAAATTGAAAACTTCTGCTTGCATTATATTTGCCCTTAATATTGACTGCCGAGTTGGAAATTTTCCTGTTCAATGCCATTTTTGTAGCCACCGGAATCATCAGAATTGCCACCAATTACACGTTGAGCCGCGTTTGAGAAATTGAATTCAGGTTTTAATGCTTCCATAATAACAACTTTATCGCTCGGTTGTGCCGGATTACCGGTTTCATAATTAACTCTGACTAGTTTTATACCTGCAGGGATGCGAAAGGCTGTGTCCGGTTGACCTTTGAGTGCTTCTTCCATAAAATTGTAGAAAATAGGAAGTGCTACGCTAGCTCCCGTTTCAACTCGTCCAAGCGAGCGAGGCTCATCAAATCCGACATAAGTTCCGACCACCAAATCAGGTGAAAAGCCTACAAACCAACCTTCTTTGTTATCATTAGTAGTACCGGTCTTACCTGCAAGATGACGTCCTAAACCTCGTAAACGGGCACCTGTTCCACGAATAGCTACACCTTCAAGAATTGATGTCATTTGGTAGGCCGAGAGGCTATCAATAACTTGTTCTCGCGGATCAGAAAGTTGAGGTACATCAGGTGATGTCCATTTATCATAGTTACAATCATCACACTTACGAGTATCGTGTTTCAGAATAGTATTTCCGTACCTATCTTGTACTTGCTCGATAAAATAAGGTCTGACCTTTTTGCCACCATTGACAATGATTGCATATGCTGAGGCTAAATCAACAAGTTGAGTTTCTCCTGCACCTAAAGACATTGACAATAGTTTTGGTAAATTTTTATTGATGCCGACTTTGGCAGCAAAAGCTGCGACTTTATCCATACCGACATCCTGGGCAAGACGAACCGTCATCAGGTTTCTTGATTTTTCGATACCTGCACGCAATGTCATTAAACCATAAAACTTTTTAGAATAGTTTTCAGGTTTCCATTTTGGAAGTCCCGGACCTTGGTCAAGCACAAAAGGAGCATCTAAAATTAAGTCTGTCGGAGAATAGCCGTTTTCTAAAGCAGTTAAATAAACAAACGGCTTAAATGCAGAGCCGGTTTGACGCTTGGCTTGAGTTGCACGATTGAACTGCGAGCGACCAAAAGCATAACCTCCAACTACGGCCAATACCTTGCCTGTATGCGGATCAATAGCTATAAGACCACCATCGACATTAGGTTCTTGTCGCAAATAATATGAATGTTCCGGCAATTTTTGTTTGGTAATCTTTTCATCATTTACAGCTTCGACAATAATAACATCGCCGACTTTTAAAACTTCACCGGCTTTGGTAGGAGTATCTCCGATACGTTGATCTGGCAAAGTCTTATGAGCCCATTTTAACAATGCCATCGGAATAACACCTTTGGTTCCATCTGATGTTTTGATTGTGGCTTCCTGGTCGGTAACATCAAGCACCAAGGCTTTTTGCCATCCTTTATTCAAATATGTAGGAAGCTGTATCTCTTCAAATGCTTTGGCATCGTCAGGATTAATATTGCTGATCGGACCTCTCCATCCGTGACGAATATCATAATTTTCGATTTCAGCACGAAATACTTTGGTTGCTATATTTTGCAAACGAGGATCAAGAGTTGTACGAACAATAAGTCCTCCCTCGTTTAAGTCTTCAGCTCCAAAACGGCTTTGAATTTCACGGCGAACTTCTTCACTGAAATATTCTGCATTGCTTACATAATTGTCCGAACGTTCAATAACTTTCAAAGGACGGCTCTGGGCTTCAGCCAAAGTAATATCATCAATGTATTTTTCTTCATTCATACGAGTAAGAACCCAGTTACGTCTGGCAACAGCAGCGTCATAATGACGGTGAGGATTGTAATTATTCGGGCCTTTAGGAAGAGCTGCAAGATAAGCAATTTCTTCAATTGAAAGTTTATCAAGTGGTTTACCAAAGTAATTGAGGGCTGCGGCAGCAACGCCATAAGAACGATTACCAAGATAAATTTCGTTCAAATAAAGTTCGAGAATATGATCTTTGGTAAAGGCCTTTTCAATGCGACGAGAAATAATTGCTTCTTTAAGTTTGCGAACATATGATACTTCCGAATTCAGCAGAAAGTTTTTAGCAACCTGTTGAGTAATGGTAGATGCTCCGGCCGGACGACGACCGCTACCAAGGTTTTTCAAATTGCCCAAAACTGCACGAACAATACCAAAATAGTCAATGCCGGAGTGGCTATAAAAGTTTTTGTCTTCAGCTGCAATAAAAGCGTTTTTTACCATGTCGGGAATCTTTTCGATTGGCATAAACAACCTTTGTTCTGTTGCATATTCCATCATTAACTGACCATCTCCGGCAAAAAGGCGGGTAGTTACAGGTGGTTCATATTTCTCAAGTTGGTGATAATCAGGTAAATTGTGGTTAATGCGCAACAACACAACCATAAGCAGAATCAGCCCAACAACCGCAAAGAAAAAGCAGGCACTGAGCAATGATGATAAAGTTCTAAGCATTTTTTCGTCCGTTAATTACAAATTCTTGATTAAATTAGCAGTTTTTCACTTTGCATACAACTATTTTTTTTAAGTTTAAAACAAAGACTTGTGTTTCATATCTTCAAAATAGCGATTAACCGCTTTTACTGCTGATGTTGCAAGCTTGCGACGATAATTTTCTTGGCGCAACAATCTTTCTTCGTTTTTATTTGATAGATATCCCATTTCTAAGAGGACTGATGGCACATCAGGAGCTTTGAGAACGGCAAAGCCGGCGAATCTGTGTGTATTACTAATTAACTGGACAGATTTGCGCATTTCAAGCTCAATACAACGAGCAAATTCTGACGAACGATTGCGAGTTTCACGTTGAGCAAGACTAATCAGCACATCATTAACCTCTTTTGACTGTTCAAACATATTGACACCGGCAATTATATCGACCTTGTTTTCACGTTCGGCCAGGGCTTCGGCCTCTTTATCCGATGCTGTTTCCGAAAGAGTATAAACCGATAGTCCCTTGGCATTGCGGTTTTGGGCGCTATCTGCATGCAATGAAATAAATAAATCTGCATTGTGTTTGCGAGCAATTTTGAAGCGATCACGCAGAGGAATGAAAATATCAGTACTGCGTGTCAAATATACATCATATTTATTTTCTTTATCTAAAAGGCGCTTAAACTCTTTGGCAGCCGCTAAAGTGATTGTTTTTTCGTAAACGCCGGAATATCCTATTGCTCCGGGGTCATGTCCACCATGACCGGCATCAATAACAATGACTTTCCTCTCTCTGGAATTATTATTAGCTCTTATCGGTGTATTATCCTGAGAAGCTTTTGTTTTTGCTCCATTGCTGACAGCGTGATTTAAACCAACTTTTGAGGCAAAGTCACGTTCAGATGCAACATTGACGTCTATTGCCAAACGCCAATTAAAATTTGACTGCGGTGAGAGCATAAAAACTTTTTTAATTACAACCGGCTTTTGGAGGTCAAAAACTATGCGTTTTTTAGAGCTATCTACTGAACCGACTCGAACACCTCCGACTAAATTACTCTTGTCTTTGACCTTTTCTATTGAACGGGCAACGTTCATGCCTTCAACATCAACAACAAGCCTTTTCGGATTGTCCAGCAAAAAAACATTATAATGAAAATCTGATGTTGCATCAAAAACTACACGGACACTACCAACCCCTTGCCCAATACGTAGGTTGGCAATCTCGCCGGCAAAAGCCGGCAAGGCCCAAACACAACTAAATATGGCAAAAAAAGCCATTTTACAATATGTTAAGATCAGTTTTTTCATTTGTACACAGTTTCGATTTTGTGTATTGTATCAAATAGTTATTACCAAGATATTAAAACATTGCAAAATGTTATTTTGTTAATTGTGAAAAACCTGTTGTAATTTTTATAAGCTTGTTATATTTTATTGTCGTTGAGTTTGTTTTGATCGGTTCTGCACCGAACAAAGATATATGGGATTACATGATGCAGAGTTCCGGTCACCGCCGTTTTCATAGCGAAAGTCGTGCTTGGCAGACTTAATAGTGGAGAGGTTTTGCCTCGGAGAGAATTTTTGATTTTTTTGAACAATAAATAACCAAACAATAATAGTGTTCAAAAAGGAATAGTATTTGAATTGATATGACACGATTGGTGTCAGATTGTGTGTGCAGTGTTTGTACCTGCCTTTCAAAATACGAAAGAGAATCCGTCTCTTTAAATCCTAGTTCAATTTTCTTTCCGTGGAGTTTTGCGCAAGAGTTGCGCTGATTATGGAGTTTTTATGACAAAGAGAATGTTAATTGATGATACCCAGCCAGAAGAAACCAGAGTGGTTGTGGTGAACGGAAATAAAATTGAAGATGTTGAAT
Organism: Alphaproteobacteria bacterium; assembly: GCA_016288295.1. Classification (GTDB taxonomy): domain Bacteria; phylum Pseudomonadota; class Alphaproteobacteria; order RF32; family CAG-239; genus JAFUYI01. The sequence continues at coordinate 26,956 of JAEEYV010000024.1, read as the reverse complement.
TTGAATCGACTTTCAGACGTCAAATTAAGGGCAACATCTATTTAGCAAAAATTATGCGTATTGAACCATCTTTACAAGCCGCGTTTGTTGATTATGGCGGTAACAAACATGGTTTTTTGGCTTTTGGTGAGATTCACCCTGATTACTACAATGTTTCTCCAGAAGTGATGGCTCAATACGAAAAAGAAGTCGATGAAATAATCGAAAATAAAAAGCAAATGATTAAAGAGCGTGAGGCCGAAAGAGCAAGAATTCGTGAGGAGAAAGCTCTCAAACGCGCCCAAAGGCTTGCTGAAGAAGCTGCTAAAGCTGCCGAAGAAGCAGAAATGCAAGCTCAGATACAACAAGATGCTACAAATGTTGCTGAAAATAAAGAACAAGAAGTTGTAAGTTCTGTTGATTGGCCTGTATCAGAGGAAAATAAGATTGATAATGTAACGGAAAATGTTGCAGCTGAAGAGGAAAAGGTTGTTGGTCGTAATCCTCGTCGCGGACGTCGCCCAAAAGCCGAGGTAGAAAAAATTGAAAATACTGAAGAACAACCTCAAAGCAATAGTGTACAAGCACCAATCGATAATACTGCAGAATTAAGCAATAACGAAATTGAAGTAACCGAAGTTGTTGATGAGCCCGATGAACAAAAAGCAAAAAGAAAATATCGCGGACGTAAGGTTAGAACATCAACAGATGCAGAAGGTATAGAAGAAGAAAAAATTTCACAAGAAATTGTTGAAAATTCTGAGGAAGAATCGGTTGAAAAAGCTATTGAAGTTTCTGATGAAAAAGAAGAAATAACCAATGAAAATAACAACAATATTACCGATGATGATATTCCAGATGATGATGACGATGACGGAGAATATGACTTTGAAGCGCAGAGAAAATTGATTTTGATGCGTAAATTGTTCCACAACAGCACCATTCAAGATGTTTTGAAAGAAGGACAAATTCTGTTGGTTCAGGTTGTCAAAGAAGAACGCGGCAACAAAGGTGCAGCGCTGACAACTTATTTGTCATTGGCCGGCAGATATTGCGTTTTGATGCCAAATCGTATTAAAAGCGGCGGCGTATCAAGAAAAATTACCAATGCTCAAGATCGCAAACGTTTGAAAGGTATTATCAGAGAACTGCCGATGTCAAACGATATGTCGCTGATTGTACGCACCGCCGGCGAAGAAAAGACAAAGGCTGATATAACCCGCGACTATAACTATCTGATCCGAACATGGAATCAGATTCGTCTTGATGCGTTGAAAAATAAGGCTCCGACATTAATCTATGAAGAAGGAAATTTAATAAAACGCGCACTCCGCGATATGTTTACCAAAGAGATATCGGAAATTATCGTTGACGGAGATGAAGCTTATAAAACTGCACGCAGTTTTATGCGTATTTTGTCACCGCATAATATGAAAAAGCTGAAATCATGCAAAGCCGATGATGTTCCGTTGTTCCAGCGTTTTCAGGTTGAGAGTCAGCTTGATAAGTTGCATGATCCGAACGTTCCGTTGGAATCAGGCGGATATTTGGTAATTAATCCGACCGAGGCGTTGGTTTCAATAGATGTTAACTCCGGTCGTGCCACTAAAGAACGTGATTTGGAAGAAACTGCATTAAAAACCAATTTGGAAGCTGCAGATGAAATTGCCAAACAGTTGAGAATGAGAAATTTGGCCGGGTTGGTGGTTATTGACTTTATTGATATGGACGAGCCAAAAAACAATCAAGCAATTGAAAAGCGCATGAAAGAAGCGATGAAAAACGACCGAGCTCGTGTTCAAATCAGTAAAATGAGCTGTTTCGGGTTGTTGGAAATTTCGCGTCAGAGAATGCATTCTTCGTTTTTGGAAAGCAATTATCAAACCTGCCCATTCTGTCGTGGCAGAGGCATTATCCGTACAGTTGAGTCTGGAGCGATGTCGATTTTGCGCATAATTGAAGAAGAAGGTACCAAAGCTCGTTCATCAAGCATAAATGTATTTGTGCCGGCGGATTATGCCGTATATCTGCTCAACCAGAAACGTCAGGCAATTTGTGACATTGAGCAACGCTACAATATGGCTGTGATTATCAGCGCCGATAACAACATCAAAAATATTGCCGAATATAGGATTGAACGCGTAAAAGCCGTAAAGACCGAAGAGCCTAAACCGGCACCGTTACAATCTTATGATGAACCGGTTGAAGAAGAGGAAGAAAAAATCGAAAATCCTATAACCGAAGCAGAAGAAACAGACGAACCTCAATATCGTCGCCGCAGAGAAAGATATGGCAGACGCAATCGTTTTGATCGCCGTCGTCGCCGTGATCGCAGAAATGATTATGCTCAACAGGCAGAAGAAAAAATGCCTGCGGAGAATAACAATAACGCGCCGGAAACTGAAGAAAAATCCGAAACAAGAAAGGTTGCTTGGTGGAAAAAGCTCATAAACGGATAAACCGATTTTTAATATCAACGCTGGCGGCGGCAATGTGTTTTGCCGCCCTGCCCGCTTGGGCTTTATCTTTGATTTCTGATGAGGAAACCGAAGTCTTTTTACATCAGACCTTAAAACCGATTTTTCAGGCCTCGGGAACCACTTTTAACCCTCGAAATATATATATTGTAAACGACAAGGCGCTTAATGCTTTTGTGGCTGACGGAAACAATATGTTTGTAACCGTAGGAACATTGATGAATGCTGACAGCCAAAATGAAATCAGTGGCGTACTGGCGCACGAAACAGGGCATATTGAGGGCGGACATTTGTTGCGCCACAAAATTCAGGCGCGAGAAGTACAAAGAGTGAGCCTGGCCTCAATGTTGCTTGGCGGAGCGGCCGGAATTGCCGCGGGAAGGCCGGATATCAGTATTGCGGCAATTTTAGGTTCTCAAGGTTCGGCAATGAGCAATATGTTGTCTTATCAAGTCAGCGAAGAGCGCAGTGCCGATGAAGCTGCAATAAAATTGTTGAGGCGCATAAATCAATCTCCGGCCGGGATGTTGAACTTTATGAAAAAAATTCAGAGAAACAACACTTTGCAAGGGATTGAGGAAACCAGCTATTGTCGCACTCACCCGGTTACATCAGAGAGAATCGCCTTTTTGGAAAAAGCAACCAAAGATTCAAATGCACCGACAAGAGGGACTGAAGAAAGCACCTTTGCCAGAGTTAAGGCAAAAATCTATGCTTATATTGAAGAGCCGAAAAACACTTTTATCAGATATCCGGAAAGTGATGTTTCTCTGCCCGCAAGGTATGCGCGGACAATAGCTTATTTTAAACAGATGAAAATGCCTCAAGCTACGGCTTTGGTTGACGGATTGATTCAAGAAGAGCCGCAAAACCCTTATTTTTACGAATTAAAAGGGCAAATGGCAATGGAAACCGGCAATGTTCGTGAAGCAGTAAATATTTATCAAAAAGCTTTAAGTCTGCGCCCTAATTCGGCACTATTTAAGCTGAATTTGGCACAAGCAATGCTGGAGAACTCTCCAAATCCGGCGGAACAGCAACAAATTGTTGATATGTTAAATCAAGTTTTGATATATAACCCTGACAGCTATGCATGGATTTTGCTGTCGCGAGCTTATGGTTTGCAACAAAATGCCGCCGGGTATAACTATGCCGCCGCTGAGTATAGTTTGCAAATGCATGACATAAAGTTGGCCAAACAGCAGGCTGAACAAGCATTAAAATCTAATCCTTCTTCATCATTGCGCCTAAAATTGGACGATTTGATGATGCGTATTAAAGACGAAGAAAAAGAGATGAATAAGATAATATAAATTAAACGTGGCTTGATGATATTTTAAGGAACAAACACGGTTTCTTTAGGAATAGTCGAGACATCTAAATTAAAAATCCCTGGACGTTTTCTAGCAAAAACGAGGAATGACAATTAGTAAGAGCAAAAATGAGGAATGACCTGTAGTTCTTCATCGGATTTTTTGTTGACTTTTTGTCAAAAAGTATTAGCATGCAATAAAATTAATTATTAACTATAAATTATTTCGTATGATAACTTTTATCAAAAAGCATTGGTTGGCATTACTGGGGATTATTGTTATCCTTGTCAGCCTGGTAGTTTCTTTTTTGTTAACACTGCGTCAAGGTGGTGTCTGCGCTTTAGTGGGACTGTTATTGGTTCTTGCTGATCTACTGATTAATAACGATGATAAAGTAAAAATTCCAACTTCGCAATCAACTCTGAATGATACGTTTGACAGTGGCGATGATGGTCTTAACTTGGGTGCTTATTATCGTGGTCTTATAGTTGTTATTGCTGCTATATACGTACTTATCACATTTGTTGAACTGATGAGAATAGCATTAACGCAATAAATAACTGTGCGATTGAAACTTAAACGATAAATTCCGTCGGGCGTAGGCTCGGCGGAATTTGCGTTTTTAAAATATACTGTCATGCCTCGATTTTGCCCGCCAAAATCGTCAGGGCATCTACCGTGTTTTTTTAAAAAAATTTGAAGATCCCTGGACGTTTTCTGGCGAAAACGAGGGATGACTTGTTAGAAAAAATTGAAGATTGATTGGCCTCAAAGATTTATCTTTGGAGGCGACTGTTCACGCTGAGAATTTCTTTGACTTTTTGTCAAAAAGGTGCTATAGTGTTGTAAAATCAATTATTAAATCGAATTTTTATGAAGAAATGTATTAAATTTTTGAAAAAGCATTGGTTGGCATTACTGGGGATTATTATTATCCTTGTCGGGAGGGCATTTTCTGTTATGTCATGCTTGCATCTTGGCGCCGTCACCGTTGTTATCGGATTGGCAATTCTTCTTATTGATTTGCTTATTCATAATGATGATGAAAGATCTGTTGGTTCGCGAAAAGGCACTTATCTGTACACATGGCTTATTGTGGCAGTTACGGCTGTTGTCGTGTGGCTTTGTTTACCGTTATTGCCCTTGCCTGAGCTGCAACCTAGTGTGTCTATATCACAATCAACGATGACAATAATAGGTAATATCATATTTGCATCGTTTTTTGGTTTCTTCGTGCTCCGGTTTCTTTGGAATGTAGCGGAAGAAGAAGTGGCTAAGTATAATAGTGATTACACTGGCATTATTTGGACGGTAGTTGCATTTTGTCTTCTTGGCTATATCTTTTCAGAATTAAGTAAATTGCTATAATTAAGAACTTAAAAAACAAATTCCGTCGGGTGTGAGCTCGGCGGAATTTGCGTTTTAAAAAATTAATTAAGCTTTTTGATGATATTTGCAGCAATGCTAAGGTATGCCCTGGCAAACTCGCCATCGGGTTCGGCTTCAACAATCGGGGTGCCGGCATCAGCTTGGCTGCGGATTTTGATATTGAGCGGAACTGCCCCCAGGAAATCAACGCCGATTTTAGCCGCTGTGTCCTCGGCTCCGTGTTCACCGAAAATATATTCTTTATGACCGCATTTTTCACAGATGTGATAGCTCATGTTTTCAACAATGCCCAAAATCGGAACGTTTACCGCTTTGAACATATTTACCCCCTTGACGGCATCAATAAGAGCTATGTCCTGCGGAGTAGAAATAATAACCGCACCGTTGATATGAACCTGCTGCGACAAAGTAATTTGAATGTCACCGGTGCCGGGAGGCATATCAATAACCATAACATCAATATTGTCCCAATTGACATCAGACAATAGTTGTTGTAAAGCCCCGCAGGCTTTGGGACCGCGCCAAATCAACGGAGTATTACGGTCTATCAATGTGCCGATTGACATGGTCTGCAAGCCCATGACTTCAAAAGGCTCAAAGGTTTTGCCGTCTTTGGAGATTGGCGTTAATCCTTCATAATTGAGCATGGTCGGAACTGACGGACCGTAAATATCGGCATCAAACAGAGCAACATTCTGCCCCAGCCGCTTGAGTGCAAGTGCAATATTGACGGCTGTTGTCGATTTGCCGACACCGCCTTTACCCGAGGCAACGGCAATAATCTTCTTTACACCGCGTATTTTCCAATGATGGTCATTTTCATCATCTTTTATTGCGGTAAAAACAATTGAGGCTTTAGAAATCCCCTCCAGCTGAAGAAGCTCTTGTTTTAGGGAATTGGCTTTGTCTTGATTTTCAGGGGTATTAACCAATGTTACAATGGCGCGACCATTAAAAATATTTATACTATCAATGTTCTCCTGACTAAAATATTTGAGTACAAAAGATTTGATTTCCTCTGTTTCCGCCATATTTTTGCTCTCCTGTTGATATGTGAAATCCTTAAATTGTCTTTAGAATGTTTATATTATATATTTGGGTAAATGCAACAAAATAAACTGTGAATGAGGTAAAATATGGCAAACACCAAAAGTCCTTGGGACGATGATGATCCCGAAACACCTTGGAATGACAATAAAGGTGAAAAAGTTATAAAATTCAAAAAAATCTCAAAACCAAAAACACCAAAAATCAATATAAGCCCGATGATGTGGGTGATTATTGTTGTGGTTTTGTGGGCACTAACCGGATTTTATCAGGTACAAACCAATGAAAACGGCGTGGTTTTGCGTTTTGGAAAATACGTCGACACCACCGAGCCGGGTTTGCATTATCACCTGCCCTACCCGATTGAGGAAGTTTATAAGGTCAGCATGACCCAGGAACGCAGTATCAATTTGGGGGTAAATGACGGATCATACAACCGTAACTATCGCGATAATGCATTTACGGAAACTCATATGCTGACCGGTGATGAAAATATTGTCGACATTAACCTCACAATCGTTTGGCGTATTAAAAATGCTAAGGACTTTTTGTTCAATATGCGTGAGCCAGAACAGACCGTTCGGGTTGCTGCACAATCAGTTTTGCGCGAAATTGTAGGACAATCACAAATGATGCCGATTATTTCCGGCGACCGTGGTAAAGTTGAAGATGATACCAAAGCTGAACTGCAAAGAGTCTTGGATGATTTTGGATCGGGTGTTGAGATTGTGCGTGTAAAATTGCAAAAAGCTGATCCTCCACAACAGGTGGTTGATGCTTTCAACGAAGTGCAACGCGCCAAAGCCGATAAAGAACGTTTCAAAAATGAGGCCGAAGCATATAGAAACGAAGTTGTACCTAATGCCAGGGGTCAGGCTTCGCAAATTTTGCAAAGTGCCGAGGCTTATAACCAGGCTGTTGTAAACAAGGCTACCGGTGAGGCTGATCGTTTTAATTCGGTATACAAGGCTTATCAAAAGGGAAAAGATGTTACTGTACGCAGGTTGTATCTTGAAACTATGGAAGAAGTTTTGAAAAAATCTGACCGAATTATCATCGATCCATCAGCCAAGGGATCTAATGTATTGCCGGTGTTACCGCTAAACACTGTTAAATAGGAGATAAAATAATGAAAGATAAAATGAAAATTTTCTGGGGCGGTATTGTACTGATAGTTGTATTTTTGATTGGGACCAGCGTGTATATCGTCAATCAGGCTGAACAGGCAATTGTTCTGCAATTCGGGCGTCCGGTTCGTTTGGTACAGGATCCGGGGTTAAAGATGAAAATTCCGTTTATTCAAAATGTGATTTTTTATGATAAAAGATTGCTTAACCTTGATCCTCCGGCACAAGAAGTAGTGTTGAACGATAAAAAACGTTTGGATGTTGATAGCTTTACACGTTATCAGATTGTCGATCCGATTAAGTTTTATAAAACCGTACGTACCGAACAGCAGGCTCAAAGCAAGTTAGCTGAAATTGTTAATTCATCAGTACGTAAAATTTTGGGACGTATTACGTTGCAAGAATTACTTTCGGAAAAACGTACTAAAATTATGAACGATATTAGTAGTGCAGTTAAAATCGATGCTACTCAAATCGGAGTTAGTGTGGCTGATGTACGTATAAGAAGAGCCGATTTGCCATTAGAGGTCTTGCAGGCAATCAATGCTCGTATGAAAACAGAACGAGAAAGAGAAGCAAAGGAGTTCCGCGCTCAAGGTAGCCAAGAAGCTCAAAAAATCAAAGCCAGCGCTGATAAGGAAAAAACAATTATTCTGGCTGATGCTGAAAAACAGGCACAGATTATCCGTGGTCAAGGCGATGAAAAAGCCATCGAAATCTGGAACAATGCCGCAGGAAAAGATATTGAGTTCTTTAACTTCTATCGTTCACTTGAGGCGTATAAAAACTCACTTACCGATGGAAAGTCTTCAATGGTATTGTCACCGGATAGTGAATTCTTTCATTTCTTTAGAAAGGCTATGAAGTAAAATGCTCAAAAAAATTGGTTATATTGTAGGAATTGCTTTATTAGTGTCAGGAAATAATGCCAGAGCGCAAAACGGTTTTCCTTCTTTTGCGGATTTGGCAGAAAGACTGTTACCGACAGTAGTCAATATTTCGACACTGCAAAAAAGTGAAAAAATTGATGTCGCCCTACCCGATGATGCAGACGGAGAAACAGCTGCTGCGCAGATTGATGAGAACGGTACTACCGAGTTCAGGCAGGCGTTGGGATCAGGCTTTATCATTGATGAGCAAGGGTATATTATAACCAACTATCACGTGATTGAAAATGCCAGTTCAATTAACGTCGTGCTATTTGATAACACCGAAGTTGAGGCAGATATCATCGGCGGAGATGAAAAAACCGATCTGGCTCTAATAAAAATTGAACCACCATTTGAATTAAGTAAGGCTGTGTTTGGAAATTCAGATGAGCTTAGGATTGGAGACTGGGTATTATCAATCGGCAATCCTTTCGGGTTGGGTGGAAGTGTCAGTGCCGGTATTGTTTCGGCAAAATCACGAGATATTGCCGCCGGTCCTTATGATAACTTTATTCAAACAGATGCTTCCATAAACCAAGGAAGTTCCGGGGGGCCAATGTTTAATATGAAAGGGGAAGTAATAGGTATTAATACCGCGTTGTTCTCTACTACAGGAAACAGTATGGGCGTAGGGTTCGCTATTCCAATTAATACTGCAGGCTGGATTATCAGTCAGTTGGAGCAAACCGGAAAGGTAAAGCGCGGTTGGATTGGAATAAAAATTCAGGCGAATAATCATGAAACGGCTGAATCAATGAACTTGAAAGATAAACAAGGGGTGATTGTGTCGGCCGTTACTGAAAACAGCCCGGCGGCAAAAGCTGGAGTTACGGTCGGAGATGTAATTTTAAATTTGGGTGAAACTGAAATCAGTCGCTCAAAAGATTTTTCGCGCATGGTAGCAGAGAGCCCAATAGGAAAAGATATATCTCTTTTAATTTGGCGTAACGGCGAAGTAATGACTATTGATGTTAAAGTTGAGGAAATGCCTGCAGCCCCCGATATCAGTAAACCGACAATGCCGACACAAATGCAGGATAATGACCGCTTACTGTATGAAATAGGTATTAAGCTTGAGGAAATTACACCGGAATTGTTAAAAGCTTTCGGGCTGTCTCCGGTTACAATGGGACTGGTTGTTACTAATGTTGAAGCTAATTCGGATGCCGCTGCACAAGGTGTTAAAAAAGGTGATGTTGTTCTGAAAATTGATAAAAAGGACGTTATGACTACCGAGGCAGCATTAGGATACATTAAAGAGGCTCATCAAGAAAACAACCGCCCGGTTATGTTGATGTTACAAAATCAGGACCAGGGAACTATCTCGGCCGTATCTGTAAAGCTTAAAAAACATGAGTAGAGTTGACTTTTATCATCTGCAGAGTAAAAAACTCGAGGACGTTTTACCTAAACTACTCGAAAAGGCTTATGGTACAGGAAAACGAGTTGTTGTTCGCGTTGGAAACGAGGAACGCGTGGAGTTTTTGAACAGCTGGCTATGGAGTTATGAAGATCAGTCTTTTTTACCCCATGGTAGCAAAAAAGACGGCGTTGCAGACAAGCAACCTATTTGGCTGACAGCCGGAGTTGATAATCCAAATAATGCCGAGTTTTTGTTTTTGGTTGATGGAGCAAGTGCCGAGTTAGAAGAAATTTCTAACTTTGAACGAGTTTTTAACATTTTTGATGGAAATTCAAAAGAAACTTTGGAAAAAGCTAGAGCCTTTTGGAAAGAGCTGAAAAATAACGGTTCGGAAATTTTTTATTGGCAACAAAACCCTAATGGAGCGTGGGAACAAAAGGGATAACTGATAATCTTTGAAATGTGGAGTTTAAGATGCCTTTAATTATTGCTTGCACAATTTTGATTGCCGCGATTTTTATGATTGACAATAAGCGGTTATATCAACTGTTTTATATTGCACTAAACTTGATAATGCTAACGCTGATTTATAATACATTTATTATATACACGGCTGATTTTGAGATGTCACCTTGGCATGAAAGCGGAAAAGTCGCTTATTTGGTTGTTGTTGTAGAGGTGTTATGGTTGTTGGCAATTGATGCAATTATGGCTGTATTAAGTTTTAAGATAAAAATTTCACCTAATCAGCTAGTTATACCTTTTGTGGCAGCGGTAATATTGGGAGTTTATGCAATCTTTTATATCAATCCACCAATGTGGCTATGTGTCGGTGGCGCGGTAGCCAGTGTTATACTCTTCTTTACCTCTTTGACGTTGTTTTTTATAAGTTTTTATAAGAATATCAGAGAAAAATAAAAAACCAAAAACCTCGCAACCTATCGGTGGCGAGGTTTTTGGTAATACAGTTACTGTTTTTCCTGTTCGGCAAAAGTTTCGTCTTCGGTGAAGGTTCTGCCGTTGTAAAACAGTATTTCTCCCTTGTAAACATTCTCAAGCGGATTAATCCGGCTGTGGTAGAGCTTGGAGACTCTCCAGAAGAAAATGTAACACAATAACATCCATACGATACTATAGCATAGAGCATGAGCTGCCACAATCATGCGAAAGTAGTGCACTTCACAGCATAGTCCTACTATAAATGATACGCCAAAAACAATCCAAAATAGAATCTGGAAGATGTTTAGTTTTTCGCGCAAATCTTGGGCTTTTTCCCATGCATCCAATGCCTCATCTGAGCCTAAAATGGCTATATAAGGGTATCCCTCAGTACGAAGTATCGTATAGCCTGCTTCGTCCACAGAGTGTCCAAATTGTTTTTGGTACTTATCTCTAATTGAAGTTTCTAAATCTTTCATAAAATAATATTTAAATGATTAGTATCGTTATTGAAATAGTAGCAAATGTTTTTATAAAAGGCAACCTGATTTTTTTGCTTGCATTTTCCAGTCGGCGGATATATAGAGAGGATTATCGGAGTGTAGTTCAGCCTGGTAGAGCGCTTGCATGGGGTGCAAGAAGTCGCTGGTTCGAATCCAGTCACTCCGACCAAACAAAAAAGTCCCGTTTATCGGGACTTTTTTTGTGTTTAATACGAGATTATCATGTTTAATTTAGTTGAAAATCTAGTGCTTGAGAGATGATTTCAACAACATCATCAATTTCCGTCTGTGGTGTCAAATGAATACCTGTCGTACCAGTTCCCCATCGACCTTTGTCTGCGATGTTCTCACATAGTCCCTTTGGGTCATTTATTTTATCATAATCTAAAGATATATTTAAGAATAGTGCAGACTTTTGAGGAATAACATCAACAAAATTTGTTTCTGCTTTATACGCTATGTACAATTTCTTAAATTCCTTTTTAATACATGCATCGAGATTCATAATCTTTTTATCAAGTTCCTCGTAAATCCGCAAAGTTTCATCTGAAAAGCTATCAGAATAATGCTCAAATGTGTAATGTGTTCGTTTTTTTGATGGCTCCTCTGTATATTTTTGAATAACTTCATTACTTACAGTAGGAAACTGCCAAATTTTAAGGGCATAATTAGATAAAATTTTGGCTCTTTCTATGATTTTGTCTTTATTCCACTCTGTTTGATTGCGAATATACAAATTTAATCTAAGCCCCGTATCCGTAAATCCACCTTTCATTTTTAATTTTTCAGAAAATGGTCTATCGCTCATTTCTGAGTTGTAGGCAGTAAGTGTTAGATTACCTATTGTATGTAAGTATTGAGTATGAATTGTCTGCCAATCATCACCCAGTGCTTCCTTCCACCCATTCCTTAAATTTTCGTTTTCAGGCATTACGTGTTCAATTGTAAATGAGCCGAGATCAAGTTTTTCCTTGTTGTCATACTTCTCAAGCTTACCAAGTATATACTGGCGAATGCGCATATGGTATATATCTTTTTCAACAAAGCGTTGTGCAAACTCCTCATCTTTAGGAAATTCTTTATAAGAATCAAGTAAAGTGTAGTTAGCACATATTGAATTCACGTAGTCATTTTGGCGGATTTTATTCTTCATGACAGCAAATGTTTTGTTCAGCGAGTTTGTTGGAATTTCACAAATAGCTCTTCTAAATACGTAACTTTCCGTCAGCCGTAGTATTTGTATAAATTCTTCCCGAGTTATCTTATTGTTTTCGTAGTCATTGTATATATACATTAAAAATGGATATGCTACTTCCATACGCAATAATCTGATGTCAGAAAAAATTTCATTAAGTTCTGTATCATTCGACTTTGAAAATAAAATGTTTGTATAGCATTTTGCATAGCTATAAATATCGGTGCAAAGCTCTTGGTTTGATGTATTCAAACCTTGGTGGTATTTTTTGAATTCATCATAAACATTTTCCTCCTTCGGAATTCTAGAAATTTTCATTGTAATGTAATCTCTGAAAAAGCCGTCCATTAATTCAGATTGCTTATTATAATTAAACAGCCTTTCCGTTGGCAACCACACGTTTTTATACAATTCAGTTTGTTCAAGATTGCTTAATCCCATCAATATGTAATTTCGAATTAAATCCGATTGGGATAAGTCCATTCCGGTAGAATTAAGGCTCTCAAAAATAGATTGAGGATCATCTACAGAAGGGTCTAATGTTACATCAACAATTTGCAGTTTTGCAATTGCCTGTTCTATTTCATCTTGTGATAATCCAGATGAACTTATTTGCGTCAAGAAGTAGTGATATGCATCAAGGATACGAGAATTTTTGACATCTTCTGTAGGTGAATTTTCAATCAATTTTATCAGGACATCTTTGTCACTGTATGTAAGAATAAGTTTATATAGATCACTTTCTTTGTCAGTGTCGTTTTTTAGAAATTTACGCGTTATAGCTGTATTGATTCCTTTTGATGATAAGTAATCACGCAGGGCAATTAACAATATTGTCAGCGTAGTCAAGCGTTGTTGACCATCAATAACCAAACTTTTTGATGTTCCTGAAATTGGTGCACTCTCTATTACGCTTACAATAGACCCGATGAAATGACCGTTTTTACTGTTTTTTTCTAAGAAAACGATGTCATTCCACAACCTTCGGCACTGCTCTTCTTTCCAACTGTACGTACGCTGATATAAAGGAACAATAAATTGTTTCTCGCCATTAAAAATTTTTAATACATTTCCGTCTATCGCTCTCATAAATACCTCACTTTAAATGTGTTTATTTGTTTTTTACTGCACCCATTATTAAAATATCGTTACAATCTACCTAGTATTCATGGTGCAAGTTTTCAAACACTCCGGTGCTGGGGTCAAAATAAACTCTCACTATTCCGGAATATCCGTCACTGTTTTGGGCAACTATAATCTCACATAAGTTTTTTGCTTCTTTGTACTGTTTTTCCCAGCTTGCGTAGCGTTTTTCAAATTTCTCCGAGCTTTCATTGCGTCGTGGACGAGGTTCGTTATTAATCAAGTAATAACTGTCACGATATATGAGCAGTATCTTATTAGCAGATACGGGGGGGCGATTTTCAAAACCTCGAATATCAAATATTATAGGGCGCTTATCTGCCCTACTTTCAAGATTGCGGTTCAGCTGGGCAAGAACGATAATCGGAATTTCGAATCTAACTGCCAGTTCTTTAATCTGACACATAACGTCATCACAAGGTCCATCAAGACTTGGGGTAATTAGTTGTAAGTAATCAATAAATAACGCTCCAATCTGATGTTCCCGCCGGATATTTTGCAGTTCGTCTGCGATATCATCAATGTTATAAATGTTGTCATAGTAGTAAAGTGGCAATTTTTCCAAAGTATATTCGGTTGTAACAATGCGATCATAATTTTCGCGTATGTAAGAACCTCGCATTTGATATGCAGGTATTGAGGCTTCCATACCGACTAGACGCTCTGCAAACTTTTTGGAAGAATATTCGAGCCCTATATATACCACACATTTATTATCATCGGGATTTTGTTGATATTGAGCAGAAAAATCTGTTGCTATGTTACGAGCCATATTGATAGCAAGAGAAGTTTTACCCATTGCCGGACGCCCACCAATGAGCACAACATCGCCGGAACACAAACCATCAAGTTTGGCATCAAGAGCAGTTAAACCAGTCGATATACCACGCAGTTTATCAGGATTTTGGTATTTGAATGCCAAATCTATATCATAATTTTGAAGTATATGGGCAATATGGTTGTTATGAAAACTTTTATTGTTCTGTTGCTTTTGCTCATCGTTATACTTTATAGCCATTTTACTCCCTTTCAAATTACTCGCACGTACTAGCAAAGCCTCTTTCATTTATTGGTGGGTCTCCAAATATTTTATAACCGGTATCAAAATTGCAAAAAATATTAGTCCGGTGAAGATGATAAAATCCATAAACTTTGGCATTATTTTATCAAGTATTCTGTTTTCTAAAAGGTCTTTGGGCAAAACTCCGGCCAACTGTAAAAAACATAGACCGCAGGAACCTATAAAGGTCGTAAAGACGGCTCGTTGCACCCCTGCCAGTCCGAGTTCACCTGACAAGGTGTAACAAACCCAATAACAAAGGAATACACAAAAAATTTGAATAATTTTCCAGCCTACCCAACGCATAAATGCTCGCCAGTTTATTTCTCGCAAATCGTTTGACATTGCACACCTCTCTTTGTTTTTTTATATCTTATAGATTGTATTTTTATTGTGCAAGGGCTGAAAATTTAGTTTTGCCAGATTCTGACATCGCTTTATATTTGGTGCATCAATCGACACGGAAATATATTTGTAAAAACTGAGGTAAAAGGTAAAGACATAAATAAAAGAGGAGCGGATGGTCGCCCAGCTCCATCATCGAGAACACGCGATGCTATAAGCACCGGCTCCGCGGTTGAGCTTTCCGCTGCTCGCTCCTCTTAACGGAACTCCAGACCAGGCGATATGTCCACCTGCTGGGAGCCTTGAATACTATGAATTGCCGACATATGGCACCCCTCAGACCTTCCTCGCTCCGATTGCTTGGGGTGGAGGGACATACCGCTGCGAACTCCTAAGGAGATTCCGAGGTTGACAAGTCAATCTCACGCAACAGCGGTATCCAGCGACTGGCGTAAATTCTGACACTTTAGCATCGCACATTGGCGAGGACGTCCAGAACTATACCAGTCCCTGTGATAATCTCTAAATCTCCAACAACATACCTGTTGGTGACCAGGTTAAAACTACAACTCGGCAACGGATATGTCGCCACCGCAGTGCTGGTGGAGTCCAATTCTCCCCTATTACACTGGGGCAGACATCCCAAGCATCTGAAACCGCCCTTGGTCAGGGTCAAACGAGGAATGCTCTCTCCCCTGAGCTTCAAGTTAACAACAGCTTACTACAGCAGGAAATTAGTGTCAATATGCCCAAACTCTAGTATTGCCATAATCTGACATCATCTTTACTTTTTTTAAATATCGTTGGTTTATAATGGCAAAAAACGGAGGGGAAAATGTTTTATGAAAAGACACAAAAACTCTTAGAGTTGTCATTGTGGATGCAAAATGCCGATGCCGGCGTATCAATTGCTGATATTATGCAAAAGTTCGGCGTTTCCAAGCGCACGGCTATCCGTATGAAAGACATGATAAAAGAGCAATTTCCACAAATGCGGGAAATTTGCGGTGCACATAACACCAAACGTTGGTTTATTCCCCAAGGGGCGCTCAATAATTATGTCGGCTTTTCACTAAACGAAGTTAATGCCTTGCAAAATGCCGTAAAACTAATGAAAAAGAAAAATCCTCAAGATGTTGATTCGCTTGAGATGATCTTGCATAAAATTAAGGCTTCTATGAGCAACGAATCGCGCATGAGGATAGAACCCGATGCCGAGGCATTGTTACAGGCCGAAGGCTATGCCTTGCGGCCGGGACCGAGAATTGTCGTTAATAAAGAATTTATGCAGACACTACGTAATGCAGTTATTGCCTGCAAAGTTATTAAGATAAAATACCAATCCAAGTCAAAAGACGGTTGGCGAACCGTTCACCCTTATGGTTTTCTGTATGGCAACAAACATTATCTGATTGCTTGGCACACTCAGCGCAAAGCTATGTGTTATTTTGATTTGAACAATATTCAGAAAATCAATGTAACGGATGAATATTTTGTGAGAGATCCTGATTTTTCTCTCGAGGAATTCAGCAAGCAATCGTTCGGCGTGTATCAGGAGGAGCCTTTTGAGGTGGAGTGGCTGTTTGATAAGGAAGTTGCCGCAGATGCCGCAAAATATGTGTTCCACCCAACGCAAGAAATGCACTTGAACGATGACGGTACGCTGACAGTTAAGTTTTGCGCAGGAGGTGTGTTGGAGATGGGTTGGCACCTTTATACCTGGGGCAAGCATGTAAAAGTGATTAAGCCCAAGGATTTTAAGAAAAGAGTTATGCAGAGTGCATAGTTTTTTCGTGAATCAATGTTAGTCTTTTCAACTCTTAAAAATGGAAGTGAGCCAGACAGCGGAGAACAGAAGATAAAATGGATAGAACTGAATAAGTTGGAAGAGTCTGATTTTTATCCTAAAGCGATCATTCCTTATCTACGAAATCTTAAAAACATTAAAGAAACTGTTGTGCTAGGTGATGTGAATTAGTTTGCGAATTGCAGAGTGATTAGGCATTTGTTGTTTTTATTATTTATTGCAATGTACGAAATTTAATTAAATTTTAAGTTATCTCAATTAGATTTTGTTTGGGGTATTGTTTATGCTAAAAATACTGTATGAGTTTTAGTAAGAAATAATTGTATAGGAACCTTTAATATGAGAGCTAAAGAATTGCGTTTAAAAATTAGAGATTTAAAAAACAGAATAACCGGCAAGGATAAAGTTATTGGAGAATATAAAAATATAACACAAAAAATTGCTAATCTTTCTGATAATGAAAAAGATGTAGAAATAAAATCAAAGTTACTTGCATTATATCAAGAAGTAACTGATGAAAAAATGATTATGAATGGAGATACATCAATAACTATCATTGATTATAATCCATATAAAGGTAGTAAGAAGAAAACGCGTAAAAAAATTGAAATTGCTAAATTAGGTTTACAAAAAATTCAAGAAGGCAGATAGTTTCGAATCATTGTAAAGGATTAAAGATGAAAAAAACGTTGTTGCCGGGTATTGTTGGCTGGTGTATGGGGATTGTATTGCCTTTTGATGCTTTGGCCTGCATAGGTTCAGATTGTAAAACTTGTCCTGATGGTTTTTCGGTAACGAAAAAATGTTGTAAAAATGCAGATGAAAATGAGTGTGTTATTCTCAACTATGAGATTGAGGATTGCGGAGTGGGACAATGGAGTGAGTATTATAAATCTATTCCTGTCGTTTCTAAAGAGTGCTGTAAAGATGAAACCGAAAACAATTGTCGTTTTATAAATCACTATAAGGCTTTTTGTGGAATGGGAGAATTTAAGGAATATCCGTATTCTCCGGTGAAAAAATGTTGCAAAGATGATGAGGAAAATGACTGTGTTACCATCAGAGCAAAAAGAAAATGTGGAAAGTATCAATTAGAAAAATATCCATTGCATAAAGGCGATTGTTGTAATCCTGATTTTAGCCAATGCACGGGACACATAACCGACTGCCCACGGTGTTTGTAAAGTTAGGTAAAATCTACCAAGGAATGATTGATAATACAGCCGAAAAGGCAAGCGGTATTGAGAGGTTGTCATCAATGCCGATTTTGTCTTCATAAACCTCAACAGCCGTCGCCACAGCACAGGCCAAAATGCTCGCCAAGCGGAACGGATAAATCGGAATGAACAAAAGGTTGATAACCAGCGCCGAAACAAAAAATGCCATTGTGCCTTCAAGGGTTTTATTTTTATAGATTTTATGTTTGCCAAAAGTACGTCCGATTAGTGCTGCGGCACTATCCGAAATCAGCATAACCGTCATAGCTATAACCGCAATTTCTTTGCTGAATAGGCACATACACAAAATTGCCGAAGTTAAGACATATACCGAACCGGTAAATTGAAAGTTTTGCCGTGCAGTTTCTTTTTCACGTAAGAGGCGAAAAAAAATAGCACCGAAAGATTGGCGAGCCCAGCGGTAACGCTTAAAATTTGCATATTCTAAAGCAATGTTACCACATAAAATAATAAATAATGTCGGCAATAATAAGACTTTTGGTATGAAATATATAGCTGAAGGAACCCAAAGTGAGCTCAAGTGTACGGCTTTGCGTTGAAACTCTTTTTTTATTCCTTTATCCACGTTGATATTAATTTGAGGTGGTGGCAAAATCTTCTTCATGTCGGTTACATTCCTTCAAAATAATCAACGTATTTTATACTGATATCTTCAAAATGGTCAACGAATTTAACTTTGAAATCTTCGAAATTTTCAACGAATTGCCACCGGCCGCAACTGTTGGCAAATTGTTGCACTGGCTTGACCTTTAGGTCTTCAAAATTATTTACTACTTTAACTTTTATATCTTCAAAATTATCTACTATCTTAACTTTGCCATAAAGCGGAATGCCGTTATAAGTGCAGTTTGATGCAATATTGCCGGCCTGACAAATACTAAAACAACTTAAAACTAAAACTATCGATAGTAAAAGAGTTCGCTTCATCTGTTTATCCTTTGCAAATTAATGAAGGGTTGATAATAATTCTGATAATCCTAACTGATCTCGATATAATATAACTGTACCCAAAATAATCAGTAATACAATAAATGCAACCAAAGAACTGACTATGCCGGACGATTGTTGCGGAAGATTGATATCAATCTTTTTTTCTCGTGCATAAAAAGCATATATACGACAAGCTGATATGATATATATAGGGCGAAAGATTATCATAATAAAAGTTAATGCTACCAAAGCCGGAAAACCTGCAATGAAATAAAAACTAAAAATTTCATTATGACCGACATTAAATTTTGCAATCCACGGCATTATAAAAATCAGACCAATGTAGCAACCAATGCCCAAAATCCAACAAATAAAAGAGTAGCCAAGGCGCAGTTTGAGCAAAGGTACAAATCTGTCTTTGAGCAGAAGTAATGAATCTTTGCATGTATCTTTCAGGCTGCGTCCACAGAGTGTTGCCGGCATAAAACCTAATGATGCTGCTTTCCATGCTTGATAAATTGCTTCATTACGTAATTTTACTGACAAAGGCGTACGATCATTTTTCTTGGGCAAACGCTCCATAATACGAAGTGTGGTCCACCAACCATCAATCCAGCTAAAAATCCACAATGTCCAAGATTTGTTCAGCACAATCTTCAGACATTCGGCTATGGTCGATTTTTTTCCCTCAAAACGTAACATATAAGATGCTCCCATACAAGCTGTCAAAAGCCCCAAAGGATATGCGGTCAACCCTACGCAAACAAATGTCCAAAGAAAAACTATTAAATTAAGAATTGGAGAATCTCCGTCAGAATCTTTAAGACTATCCCATACACTTTGAGGAATCCAGTCAAGAACCTGTATCCATATAAAATATCCCAGAGCTATTGAAACAAGTTGTAATAGGGCAAATAAAATGTTTTCTTTTTCACTAAAAATAAAAGCCAGAGATGCTGCCCCACCTCTAAAAAAACTGTTTACGGACTCTATTTTATGTGGGCGTTGTTCAGCATCATATTGCTTAACAGCATTATCTTTCATATCGTGCAGAGCGGATGAGATTTCTTTACGGGTAGTCATATTTGTTCTCCTAAAATTTTAATTGCATTTAGTATATGAAAAATATCTTAATTATCAATTTACTTTTAACTAAATTATTTTAGTATGAAAGGGAGGTGTGAAATATGATGAGATATAATAATATTGTGATTTTGACAGGTGCAGGAATTTCGGCAGAATCGGGGCTAGCTACTTTTCGTGATGAGGAAGGAATGTGGAACAAACACCGGGTCGAAGATGTGGCGACAATCCAGGCCTTTGCCCGCAACCCCGAATATGTGCACGACTTCTACAATGAGATGAAGAAAGATTTGATAAAAGTTGAACCTAATGCCGCCCATTTGGCAATAACCGAATTGCAAAAAAATTATCCGGCAAAAATTTCGGTGGTTACGCAGAATGTTGACACTCTTCATGAAAAAGCCGGAAACGAAAATATTTATCATATTCACGGACAAATAAATCAGGCAGTATGCATGAACTGCGGTACTATTATTAAAACTAGGGATGATGTAAAAACCGAAGACGACTGCCAACAATGCCAAGTACAGGGAATGTTTAAGCCCAATATTGTGTTTTTTGGTGAAAATTTGCTGTGTATGAATGAAGTCGACGCCCTGCTCCGTGGTTGTGATTTATTTGTTTCTATCGGAACTTCGGGCGTGGTTTTTCCCGCAAACACTTTTGTACGCACAGCAAAATATTATAATGCAGATACAATTGAATTTAATCTGAAGTCAACCGCAAATAATTATGAGTTTGACCGCCATGTTATCGGTAAAGCCGGAGAAACTTTTCCTAAGTTTGTAGATGAGTTGTTGGAAGAAATAAAAGCTGTTGCAGATATTTGAAAATAGAATAAAATATCTGTAAAATTCGCAAGGAGGAAAATATGAGACTGGAAAAGAAACTTGATGTCTGGGAAAAAAATAAGGTAATTACCGCTACCCAGAAAAAGAAAATTTTAGATTATGAAAAAGCTCACAAGAACCCGATACTTTTTAATGCCTTGCTGTTGTTAGGCGTGTTTTTGATTGCACTGGGAGTTATCAGCGTTGTAGCCGCAAATTGGGATGGAATTCCGAATATGGTCAAACTGATAGCCGACTTTGTTATTTTGGCATCGGTTGCTTATGGAACATTTTGGGCATGGAAAGCTCAAAAGAACATTTGGTTTGAGGGTGGAATGCTGGCTTTGTTTATGCTAACAGGAGCCAGTATCGGATTGGTCGGACAAGTCTTCCAACTCAACGGATCTTTTGCTTCTGCAGGTCTGTTATGGTCGTTTATGACTCTGCCTATGATTGTTATTACCAAAAGAAAAGTGTTACCTTTCTTTTGGGTACCACTATTGTTTGCCAGCATCTTCAGCATTGAATCGGTACTTGAACTTTTAGAAAGAATTTTTGATTGGTGGTTCTGGGAAGAAAACCCTGAGGCAATTCTGGTCCTTATCTTAGCGATAAGCGGTTTGCTGGCAGGATTTTTTGCGATGGCAGATACATTGACCAAAAAAGAATATCCGGTTTTCAATGTGGCTAAAATATATGCCTACATTGTCATGTATGCCACTGTAATCGAATTTATGTTTTTTGCGGTATCTTTCCGTAGCTTCCATTTCTTTGATGTATATGCCGTTATTACCGCATTTTTGTTGTTGATGGCCTTTGTCGGCGAAAAATTGGGGCGACGTCGGTTGGTCAACTTTAATATTTCATTGCTGTATATCGACTTTATGTGCATCTACTTCAACCTTTTCGGAAGCCTGATTAAAAACGGTTTAGGTATGATTGTAAGCGGTCTTGTTTTGATTGGCGGACTGTATGTAACCCGTAGTGTTATTCGCAAACTTAAAACTATAAAATAGGAGAACTGACATGCAAAAAATTAAAATTATCGCGGCTTTAACCTTCCCTATTTTGGTGTTGGGTTTATGGGTAATCTTTTTGACCATAAAAAGCATGACGCTTCCTGAAGTTACCGTACGTATTAGCGGATATGATCCTCGTGATTTGCTCTCCGGACACTATATTGCATATACTATTGACTGGGCAAAAACCGATTGTACTCAGTTTGAAAATAAAATTTGCCCTGCGGAAGAATTTAAGAGTTATGCCAATAAAGCTTTTTGGGGCAGACAGTTCAGGTTCTATATTCCGGAACAATATGCAAAACAACTTGATGATATGTTCCGTAACGGACGTGGAAATCATGTGTTTGAGGTCGTATATAAATACCGTAGCGGAGTTAAACCGCTGGCCAAGGATTTGTTGATTGACGGCAAACCGTGGCAAGAGGTAATTAAGAATAATAAAGAGGAAAAATAATGAAAGCTGTCAAAGTTAAAGAAAATATCTATTGGGTAGGTGTAAAAGACTGGAACTTAACTGAGTTTCATGGTTATGACACTCCCTATGGTTCAACTTATAATTCTTATTTGATTAAAGATGAGAAAATTGCCCTGATCGATGGTGTAAAACACTATCTGTCGCTTGAGCAAATTGAACGCATTAACGATGTAGTTGATTTGAGTAAAATTGATTATTTAGTCGTTAACCACGTTGAGCAGGATCACTCCGGCAATATTCCGAAATTAATGAAGTTGGCACCGCAAATTACCATTGTAACCAACTCTGCCGGAAAAATGGCTTTGGAGGCACATTTTGATACCGAGGGATGGAATTTTCAAATTATTAAGACTGGCGATAGTCTAAAACTCGGCAAACGCTCTTTGACTTTTGTAACTACTCCGTTGTTGCACTGGCCGGATTCAATGATGAGTTATTGCCCCGAAGAAAAGATTTTGTTTTCAAATGACGGCTTCGGGCAGCATTATTGCACCAATACAATTTGGGCAGGAGAAGCTAATTTCGGTATGGTTTGTGAGGAGGCAAAGAGTTATTATGCCAATATTTTGTTCCCTTACGGAATGCAGGCACAAAAAGCTTTGAGTACTGCTAACGACCTTAATTTAGACATTGAGATGATTGCTCCGTCGCATGGCTGCATTTGGAATGGTAAAGAAGAAGTATCTTGGATTATCAAACATTATGCAAAATGGGCTGCAGCCGAAAACAATGGTTCGGCAGTGGTAGTTTATGATACCATGTGGGGCGCAACCGCTAAACTTGCTGATACTATTACCGCAGTATTTCAAGATGCTGGCGTACCGGTAGTTAAGCGTTGCCTGTCCAACAAGCATATTTCTGAAGTTATGGCAGATATTTTAGAGGCAAAATATGTAGCAATCGGAACCCCTACTCTTAACAATGAGATTTTTCCTAGAGTAGCTGCTTTTGTTACTTATCTTAAAGGACTGGCACCCAAAAACAAAAAAGGCTTTGCTTTCGGGTCTTATGGTTGGCGCCCTGGAGTGGTAAATAAAATTCAAGCTGTAATGGAAGAGTTGAAGTGGGAAACTATTTCACCGTTTGAAGAAAAATATACTCCAAAATCCAATGTGTTGGAAAAACTCAAAGAACACGCCAAAACTATTTTGGAATAGATAAAGGATGAAACTATACCACTATATAGCTAAGGGAAATAATGCCATGGAAAAAGGTATTCTTTCGTTTGCAAACAATCCTGATGCAGATTTGCATTATTATTTCAAACGTACCGGTGGTAAGACTACTCATAAAGAAATTTGTGAGTGGATGGAAAGTTGTTTTATCGGCCGCAGTCGAGCAATAAGAGCTTTTTCAGAACCGATCAAATGGACTGACAAAAGCATTCATTGCTTGAAAGATTTTATTGATAATGCTGACCAATTTGAAATTGATATTACTGCAATGGATAAAGATGGCTTAATTGAAGCATTATATGTCAGCCCATCAATTTTAGACATTCCGAATATAAAAGAAGAAGAATGTGCTGATGAAATACTTCAGAAGTTGAATAGTATAGAAGACATCGATTACACGTCTGTTGATTGGAGCGTTTGCGATGATGAACTTGGACGGCGTTTTGCTTGGGTACGTTATTACTTGATTGTTGTTAGCGGTGGAATTATACCGCCAAAATATTTGCAAAAAATAAGCCGCTAAAATGCGGCTTATTTCAAATTATTCTGTAATTCCTGACGTATTGCTGACAACTCTTTTATAATTGAGGAAACTAATTCCGGTGATAATGATGGGTCTTTATCTGCTTGCTCATCATTATTTTCAATTTCTTCCGACGGAGCAAAAAAGTCATCTTGAATTGTATCTCCCACAAAAGACTTAATGCCTTTTTCCTTAAACAGCTTTTGTACGCCTTCTATAGTATAACGCTCATTGTGCAACAAATTTTGAATACACTCCAAAAGCTTGACATCATCGGGGCGATAATAACGACGACCACCTTGCATTTTGAGCGGTTTTATTTGCGAAAACTTGGTCTCCCAGAAGCGCAAAACGTGGGTGCCGACCCCTAATTTATCAGCGACTTCAGCAATAGTGCGAAATGCAGCCTTTGACTTGTTGACAACCATGACACAACCTTATTTGTTGATTGAGAGGCGCATTGTCTGTGAAGGTTTGAATGAAATTACGCGACGAGAACAAATTTCAGCCTCAACACCGGTTTTGGGGTTGCGACCGACACGCGGATTTTTATTACGAACTGTAAAGGTACCAAAAGATGACAGTTTGACACTGTTGCCCTTTGCTAATTCTGATGTAATTTCATCCAATACCATATCTAGAATCTCACCTGAATCTTTGCGAGACAATCCAACTTCTTGATATAAAATTTCAGCAATATCAGCTCTGGTAATCGTTTTCATTTTCTTAGTCCTTCTAATTTCTTAATGTGTTCATAATATAGCAATAAATTTTTTCGTCGCCAGTTTTTTTAATAACTATCTACAATTTAAATTCTGACAACCATTCCTCCCCATGTAAAACCTGCTCCCATGGAACTCATGACAACCAGGTCTCCTTTTTTTATCTTGCCGCTTTCAATCGACTCTGCCAAAGCTAGTGGAATTGATGCAGCAGAAGTATTACCGTGATGATCAACCGTAACTAGTACTTTAGAATCATCTATTTCCAATTTTTTAGCAACAGAATCGATAATTCGTGCATTGGCTTGGTGGGGAATGTACCAGTCAATATCTTTAAGTGTAAGGTCGGCAAGTTTTAAACTACTCTCAACGCCCTCAACCAAACTCGGTATTGCCATCTTGAAAACTTCTTTGCCGTCCATATGAACAAAACCTGATTTTTGATTGAATGAAACACCGCTGTCAGAGCATAGAGTTTCGTAGTGCGAAGCATCTGCAAAAATTTTGATGGATAAAATACCTCGATCTGTATTTTTGCCCTGTTCTTCAGATGCTTGGAAAATTGCTGCTCCGGCACCGTCACCAAACAAAACACAGGTATTGCGATCAGTCCAATCAACAATACGGGAGAGAGTTTCGGCTCCAATAACCAGGGCATTTTTTATCTGCCCTAAACGAATCATGTTATCAGCAATTTGCGAAGCATAAACAAAACCTGAACAAGCGGCATTAACATCCATTGCTGCAACTCCCGAACGAATGCCCAGAATTTTGCCTACTTTGGCTGCAGTTGAAGGAAAAGTATTGTCTGGGGTAACTGTTGCAACAATAACAAAATCTATATCTTCAACAGTCAGACCGGCGTTAGCCAATGCCATTTTGGCAGCTTTTACGCAAAAATCAGAGGTATATTCTCCGTCATTAGCAACATGACGACTGCGAATGCCGGTACGAGTACTGATCCATTCATCGCTAGTTTCAACTATTTTTGATAGATCATCATTAGTCAAGATCTTGGCAGGAAGACTATATCCCGTGCCAACAATGTGAGATCTGATCTGACTCATAGATAATATCCTTCGTAAATACTTTCCTGATTGAGTTCATCAAGGTCAACTTTTTCGATTTCTTGGCGGATGGTAGCAACAAAGTTCTGGCGGACAAGCTTGGCCGCATTGTCGATAGCTACGGAATAACCGAAAGCATCAGTACCGCCATGGCTCTTTACCGTAAGTCCGTTTAGACCGACAAGCATTGCACCATTGTAGGCACGAGGGTCCATTGTGCGTTTGATTTTGCTGACTACTCCCATCATAAACGGAAGACCCAGTTTGGCAAATATAGACTTTTTAACCTCACGTTTAATCATTCTAACGACGAATCTAGCTGTACCTTCAATGGTTTTTAAGGCGACATTGCCAGTAAAACCATCAACAACAATAACATCAGCCACACCATTAGATATATCGTGCGGTTCTATATATCCGGTACAATTGAGTTCTAATTGCGGATTCTTCAATATTTTAAGGGCATGGTGAATTTCTTCTTTGCCCTTCATTTCTTCAGCACCAATATTGAGCAATGCTACGCGCGGAGAACCTATACCGAGTGCGTGCTTGGCAAATATATTGCCCATAATTGCAAACTCGGCCAAATTTATCTCATTACATTCGGTATTAGCCCCCAAATCAAGCATGACATATTTGCCATCAAGATGCGGCATTATTGTACAAATGGCCGGACGGTGAATACCATGAATAGTTTTGAGAAGCATCTTAGAAATTGCCATAAGGGCACCGGTATTGCCGGCAGAAACGATTGCCTGGGCACGACCGGAACGAACAGCATCAATTGCCATGTACATACTGGTATTACGATTGCGAATCACTTGAGATGGTTTGTCTTCGTTTTTAACTCGCTCGGGCGTATGAATAACCTTAGAAACCTTTGCAACCCTAGGATATTGGCCTAAGAGAGGCATAATTTGCCCCTCATCGCCAAACAGCAAAAAGCGCAAATCGGGGTTGCGCCTGGCTGCAATATTTATACCCTCAATAACGACTCGAGGGGAATTATCTCCCCCCATAGCATCAACCGAAATAACCAGATTATCAGACAAAGTTTTGCTCCATACCGGTTAAGTTAGTCAAATTATTCTGCTGCTTTTTTTGCAACAACTTCACGTTTGTCGTATTGACCACAAGACGGGCAAACGTTGTGAGGTCTTTTTAACTCACCGCAGTTAGGGCACTCATGATAAGAGTTTGCACCTAAAGCATCGTGAGAACGGCGCATATTGCGACGAGATTTTGAAGTTTTATGTTTTCGTGTTGCCATTTCTT
>JAEEYV010000023.1 GCA_016288295.1 Alphaproteobacteria bacterium | reverse complement strand
CTTTTGCTTTTCATAAACAGCTAAATTAGCTTCGGTTGCACGAAGAGCCTTTTTTGAAGGCAAAAGGTAATTGCGGGCATATCCGTTTTTTACGGTAACTTTGTCGCCCATTTTACCTAATTTGTTTACATGTTCCAAAAGAATTACTTCCATTTCTTTTCTCCTTAATCAGCAACAAAAGGAAGAAGAGCAATGTAGCGAGCGCGTTTGATGGCGCGAGCCAATTCTCTCTGCTTTTTGGCAGAAACGTTAGTAATACGACTTGGAATGATTTTGCCTTTTTCAGAAATGTAACGGCTCAAGAGCTTTACGTCTTTGTAGTCGATAACCATTCCATCTTCACCTGAAAATGGGCAGCCTTTTTTCTTTTTAAAGAAAGTTTGTTTATTTGCCATGGTCAATTACTCCGCTTCTTCAACTGGTTCTTTGTATTCAGAAGATGAAAGTCCTTCGCAGAACTCGTCAACTTTTAAGGTCATATAACGAATGATGTCTTCGTTAAAGCGCATAACACGCTCATATTCAGCAATGGCCGAAGCCGGAGCTGAGATGTTCATCAATACGTAATGTCCTTTGCGGTTTTTCTTGATGCGATAAGCCAAGGTCTTAAGACCCCAGTTATCAACTTTTACAACCTCGCCGCCTTCTTTTTTAATAACATCAGAAAGTTCTGATACAATGTTATTTACTTGTGATGCGCCGAGATCCTGACGTGCAATCAGCACGCTTTCATATTTTTGCATATATAAACTCCTTATGGATTCTCAACAAAACCCCTTATTGCTAAGGGAGGTTAATGTATAGCCGAAGTCCAGACTCCGGCAAGGGACGTCGCCTAATATACAATAAAACTTTAATTTGGCAAGCTTTTTTTGGTAATAAACGAATTTAATTTATTGCAAAGGTGTATAAAAGCAATTATTATTTGAAAAAACTAGAAAATTGAAGGATTAAAATAATGAAATATAAAGGTTCTGCATTGGCATTGTTTTTGTTGTTTTTTGTGGTCGGATGTACACATTGTGGAACAGTGCTTTGGTCAGAGGAAGAGTGTGAAAAAGAAGCTGAAGTTGTTGTTTTGGGAACACAACCGCAAAACAGACAAACTACAATTTTTTTGGTCAATCAAGATACCGGTGAGCTGGCTTGTTGCCAAGATACTCCAAATGTTAGTGCTGAAGAATGTGCGTGGGCTTTAGAACAAAAATGTTTCAAAAGAGTTGAGGATTTGCCCCGGGGTATTGCCAGCTATGATATTCTTAAGTCGGGGACTTATCCAACAAGACGTTGGCGCGATGGTGAAATTGCTCCCAGGTGGTAAGCTATGCTCTCAAGAGTAAAGACGATTGCTTTTAACGGCTTGGAAATACTTGATGTTGAAGTCCAGGTGCAAATTTTATCGGGAATGCCTGCATTTACAATTGTAGGATTACCAGATAAGGCTGTTGCGGAAAGTCGTGAACGTATAAGGGCGGCACTTTTTTCGATGGGGCTTAAGTTGCCTGCTAAAAGAATTACAATCAATCTTGCTCCGGCGGATATTTTGAAAGAAGGAACTCACTATGATCTGCCTATAGCTCTGGGGTTGTTGTGTGGTATGGGGCTGATTAAGCAGGAAAAATTGTCAGAATATGTTGCAGTCGGTGAAGTCGGGTTGGATGGTGCAATTATTAAGGTTGATGGGGTGTTGCCTGCTGCCATAAGAGCTGAAAAAATAAAATGCGGCTTTATTTGTCCGGCTGAACAGGGAGGCGAGGCTGCGTGGTCGGGCGCTGAAAATATTGTGCCTGTAAAAAATTTGGAAGAGTTGGTCAGCTTTTTTAGGGGTGATATTGAGATTGAACAACCTCAGGCTAAGACCGCTGATGAGAATTCAACAGAAATTGATATGCGCGATGTTAAAGGACAGGAAAGCGCAAAACGCGCCATGGAGATTGCCGCTGCCGGCGGGCATAATTTGATTATGGTCGGTCCTCCGGGGGCCGGAAAATCAATGTTGGCGGCAAGGCTACCAACGATTTTGCCTTTGATGACACGGCATGAAGCTATAGAAACAAGCATGATAGCTTCTATTGCCGGAGAATTTAAGGGAGACAGCCTAAGTTTTGTGCGACCTTTTCGCTCTCCACACCATAGTGCCTCAACACCGGCGTTGGTTGGCGGAGGAAGACCGGCAAGACCGGGAGAGATTTCGTTGGCAAATAATGGTGTCTTGTTTTTGGATGAATTGCCGGAGTTTGCGCGTTCTACTTTAGAAGCGTTGCGACAACCTTTGGAAAGTGGCAAAATTAATATTTCGAGAGTTAATTCTCATGTTGAATTTCCGGCAAAAATTCAACTTATTGCGGCGATGAATCCTTGCCGATGCGGACACTTGGGCAATCCGGCGCGAGAATGTCCGAGGGCACCAAAGTGTGCGCAGGAATATCAGGCTAAAATTTCAGGACCGTTGTTGGATAGAATTGATATACAAATTGAGGTGCCTGCAGTCAGTCCGTGGGATATGTCGGAAGTTGCAAGCGGAGAAAGTAGCGTAGATATTCGCAAGCGCGTGGTTGCGGCAAGAGAGGTGCAACAGAAAAGATTTGATAAGTTCGGGCGTGAAGATTTGCATACAAATTCCGAGCTAAGCGGTGATATGCTTGAGGAAGCGGCAATTATGGACAGTGAAGCAAAAGAACTATTGATAAATTATGCGAATCGTGTAAAACTATCGGCTAGAGGGTATAATCGTACTTTAAAGTTAGCAAGGACAATTGCGGACTTGCAAAATGAAATTAAATTGCGTAAGATACACATAGCTGAGGCTCTGTCCATGAGGTGGAAAGTGCCGGAATATAAGGTTTAGGAGATGACAAACGATGATTAAAAAAATATCAAAAATTTTATTTTTAGCCTTTGTGGTGTGCGGTTTCGGATTTTTGACCACACAAGATGCTGATGCTTGTAATACTTGTGGTGCAAAAGCCGTAAAACCGGCGACCAAGTATGTGAAATATACGGGTTATCAGCCGGAAATCGTACAACCGGTGGTTAAAAACTATGATTGTTCTATGCCAGCGCCAGTTTTCGAGCCGATGCCGGAAATGCCGGTTCAGCCGACTGTACATTATCGCCCGGCTCCGGTAAGAGTTCCGTTTATTCCTAATGTAAGTACTTATAAAAAGGGATATCTTAAACCGATTGATGATGTAGAAGTTGCTCGTCGTAATCAAGTTTCTACATATACAGAAGCACGTAATTATGTTAAAAATCCACAGCCTCGTCAGGAATTTGTTATGTCATCTCATTCAGGAGCAATACTTGAAGACGAACCATGTCGCAGACAAGGTAGCATTTTTGGTGGAGATAGTTGTAAAAGAGGCAAAAACGGTAGCATTTTGGGTGGAAAATCTTGCAAAAGTTGTTTGAAAGGCGGTGGTGCCGCTTGTAAGAAATGCAAACAAATGCAAACCGCTCAAGTAGCTCCCGTTCCGATGGTTGCACCAATGTATGTGTCGGCTCCTGCTCCATTGCCTGTTTATGGCAGTGTATGTCCATGTGCAACAGAATTTGTTCCAGCTCCGGAACCGGTAACAGTTTCAACCATGGCGCAAGAAATTGCTCCGGCTCCTGTTCCGGTTACATGCCCATGTGCTACCGAAATGACGATGTTGCCAGAGCCTGTTCCATATGCTCCTTTGCCATGTGAAGCCGCGCCGATTGAAAAAAGTGGGGCTGTTGCCGGTGGTGGAGCTATATTCTCCGGCGGTGATTGCCAATCCAAAGGCGCAATTTTCGGTGGTGATTGTGGTTCAAGGAAAGGTCGTTGTTCAAAGAGATGCAGTGCTTGTGATAAAATGAAAGCTCCTTGTGCTAAACGTGCTGCTCCGTGCTCTAAATGCAGAGAAATAGCAAAGCCAGCCTGTGTTAAAAAAGAAGTTAAGCCGGAAGTACGTGATTGTTCGTTGTTTGCTCCAATCAGTATGGAATGGGTTGATTTCAGAATTAATCGTAACGGTGATAATAAGACCTATTCTCGTAATTTGGGTAAATACCGTTTTAGAATTTTCGGTTGCCGCAGAAATGCTAAAAATGCAATCTTGAACGAAGGTCGTCTTGTTGAAAAAGATATGAATTTCAATGAAATCTTTACCGATATGGTTTCAGATTGCTATAAAATTATCAATATGCAAGAATGTATTGATGAAAATAGTGTTTTGCCAGAATATGTTTTGACAGCAGAAATTACCGATTTGTTCCTTGATGTTTGTGATGAATATAATTGGGGTGATGTCAAGATGGAAAACAGCCGAAGCGGTACTGCTGAAATTACGGTTGTTTGGAGATTGATGGATATCAGCAAAACTAACGTTTTGTGGAAGGGCGAAACCAAAGGTTACGGAAGCCTTGACGGTGGTGAATATAACGGTGAGACCGTTTTGGTTCAACGCGCCTTTGCTGATGCTTCGAAAAAATTGCAAAATCAACCCGGTTTTGAAGAAAAGCTGTTGGTCAGACTCAGCAAGGAAGAGATTGAACAACAGAGAAGGATTATTATGGAGGCTCAAAAAGCCAGTGGAATTTGTGAGCCAAGAGTTGTTGAAGATGCCGGTATAGTTTCGGTTGGCTCTTCGGTTGTTGAAGAAGTTAAAGCTCCCGAACCGGTTGTCGCAAGCGCAATATTTGAGGCGGACAAGCTTTGTATTGTTGAACGTGCAGATGTTGACAATATGACAACGGATGATGTTTGCAAAATGAGAAATTCGGTAGTTAAAATCAGAAATGCCAATGGCGTGGAAGGTGCCGGATTGTTAATTTCAGAACAGTTTATTATGACATCAGCTGATTTGGTTGATCGCAATAATAACCAGTATACTGTTGAAACAGCTAACGGCAAGACTTTGTCAGCAAAAGCATTCCGTGCTAATCCTCGTCGCAATACCGCATTGTTGGTATTGAGTGAGGCGGCAGAGTATACTCCGCTGGGGTTGAATCTTGAGTTGCCGGCTGTAGGTAAAGACAGCTATCAATTTGTCGGTTTGAAACCTGTTGGCAACGGCACAGATTGTATGGCAGAAAGCGAAAAAGTAAACAGCTATCGCTATACTCAAGACGGTGCAGCCGAGATTATGATTGACAGTTTCAATCAAGGTACAGTTGTTGGCGGTGTCTTGGTTGATAATAAAGGTCGAGTAACCGGTATCGCTCACAGATCTCCGGACGGCGCACATTTGTTCTTGCCGATGGAGACAGCTATGCGTAGCCTGGGTGTTGAAATCTGCGGAAAAGCATTCCCAGAAGTTAAACCTCAGCCAAAAGTATGGCGTGAACCGGTATCTGCATTTATCGATAATCCGGAAGCCAAAGCTCCTGAAGCTATGCCGGTTAAGAATAGGAAATAATCGGTAAGTCTGGAAAATATAAGCTCCTCCGTAAGGGGGAGCTTTGTTTTTGAAAGAAAAGCATGATTGATAAACTAAAAAAATATGATGCCGTTTATGCAAATAATTATTCTCACGGAGATGAGAATTTTCCGGAAGTGTTTAAATATACAGACAGAAAATCGAATCTTATTTTTTCTGCACCACATTCTACAAAAAGTTTTGTGAATAAAAAAGACAAGTTGGCTGATTTGTATACAGGGGCTATAGTTGATTATGTTGGTGAACAATCAAACACATCAACTTTAATCAGAATTAAATATATAAATAAGAAAGTAAAGATTTCTGATTATGTGGCCGAACACGGGTTGCAAAATCATTTTTTTGTTGATGTGCACGGTTTTGATAAAGACATAGATTATGATGTGTGTTTAGGAATACATCGGTATGAGGCCGAAAAATATCCGTATTTGGCTGAGATCGTAAATGTTTTGCAGAATTATGGCTTAAGAGTTGCAGTTAATTATCCGGACTATACGGGAAAAGGTGGTTTTACAAGATGTTATCAAGAGCAATTTGGTAAGCCGAACGTTATTCAGATGGAATTAAAGAGGTATTTGCGTGATTTTTATAAGAATCCAAATGTAGTTGAAAAAATCACAATTCCAATGATGATTGAAATAGCAAATTGTTATAAAAAATAAAAGCACTACTTGGAAGAGGTGCCTTTACTTTGAAAAATTGGTGCGATTTATTTTGTATAAGTTGTTGTTCGGTGAGGCGATATCTCTGTCGAAAGTATGTAGCGCTCGGCTTCGTGAGAATCGACAGGAACCATATCTGCAGAACATGTTACGTTATTGTCATAATCATAAAGGTATTGGTTTAATTTTGTGTTGTTTTCGCTCAAAGTTCCAATCCAAGATTTTCCGCCGTTGGTTGTGGTAACATTGCTTAAATATGTACGTTCAGGATCTGATAAAGTAAAAGTGGAAGATGTACAGAACGATACGTCTTTACCCTGCATGAATTTTTTGGTATCATCAGAAGCAAAGATATTATGAGCGTTTTTTTCTGTAATTAATTTTTTCATAGTTGTTTTCCCATTAATGCATCTTTTTGTCCATTATCTCAAGCTTTAAACATTTTGTCAACAAAAAAATGCATTTAATCTAAAAATCGGTTGGATTTATTTTGTATTCTAAATTATAATGCACTTGTTTTTGTAAATTGTCCAGAGAGAAATATGTCTTTATTAAAATCAATAACAACTTTTGGCGGGTGGACGCTGATTAGCAGAATCACAGGTTTTTTTCGTGATGTGGTGTTGGCAAATTATTTGGGCGCAGGTATGGTTTCCGATGCTTTTTTTGTGTCATTCAAACTGCCCAATTTGTTTAGAAGCTTGTTTGCGGAAGGTGCATTTAGTGCCGCTTTTGTGCCGATTTTTTCTCAAAAATTGGTGAGCGACGGAAAACAGCAGGCTATAAAATTTGCAGCACAGGCAATTACTGTTTTGGCGGTGTTGGTCGGGTTGTTCGTATTAATAATGGAAATAATTATGCCGGCAGTCGTAATGGTTTTGGCCCCGGGTTTTGCAAACGATGCCGGAAAGATTGAACTGGCAGTATTTTTATCAAGGATAACGTTTCCTTTTTTGTTGTTGGTTTCGATAGTTTCTTTTCAATCGGGAATCCTAAATTCTCTCGGTAAGTTTGCTGCTCCGGCCGCGGCTCCGGTTATATTAAACCTTACAATGATTGCTTCGGTTTTTGTGCTTATGCCGTTTTTGGCAACACCGGCATATCGTATTGCTTTGGGAATTCCAACAGCCGGAGTATTGGAAGTTTTGTGGTTAAGGTATTTTTTAAAAAGGCAAGACGTGTTTATTGTTCCGCAAAGGGACATTGTCAATCTGATAAAATCAAATGAAATAAAAACATTGTTTAAGCGTATTGCTCCAGGTGTGTTTGGCGCGGGAATCTATCAAATTAATATGATGGTTGATACAATTTTGGTTTCATTAGTCGGGACGGGAGCAATTTCGTGGCTGTATTATGCGAATCGTCTGCAACAGTTGCCGTTAGGTGTGGTTGGGGCTGCTATCGGCGTGGCTTTGTTACCAATATTATCAAAACAAGTTAAGGCTGAAGATACAATTGCTGCAAAAAGAACACAAGATAAAGCCATAGAATATGGAGCTTTAATGTCAATGCCGGCGGCAGTTGCGTTGATAGTTTTGGCTGTACCAACCGTAAATGTGCTGTTTCAGCACGGGAAGTTCGGAGCGTTACAGACTTTAATGACTTCTAAAGCGGTAATGGCTTATGCCTTGGGATTGCCGATGTATGTTATGGTGAAGGCTTTAACTCCAAACTTTTTTGCAAGAGGAGATACAAAGACACCAGTTAAATATAGTGCAGTGGTGCTAATGGCAAACTTGATTTTTTCAGTAGCATTGATGAAGCCTTTTGGTCATGTAGGAATTGCATCAGCAACAACATTTGCGGCCTTTGTATCATTATATCAATATGTGCATGGGCTGAAAAAGAGAGGTTTTTGGAGTTTTTCTGCAGAACTTAAGAAACGATTGGTAAAAATCGGGGCTTGTTCACTGCTAATGGGCGGAGTACTGTATGCAGAAAAAATTCTTTTAAGTATGTGGAATCCAAATTGGCTCGGTTTTTCCGTAATTATTAAATTATTGTTATTGGGGATAATGGGCGGAGTGGCTGTTTTGGTCTTTTTGGTGGCAATAAAATTATGTGGAATCGTTGATGTATTTGCTTTTGTAAAAAATATGGCGAACCGCAGGAGAAGACAGCGATGAAAAAATATGCACGCAAAACCATAAAAGTATTGAAAAAAACAATTTTGTTGGCAGGAAAATCAATAAAAAAATTATTTGATACCTGGCCAAAGGCTTTTATTGCGGTAGTTGCATGTATAATTTTGGCGTATTATCCGTTGGGTGGAAAGATGAGCGAGAATATAGACAGGTATTCTGAATATAATTTTGAGTTGGCTTCGGAAAAACGGTCACAAGCAGTTGAGATGATTGTAAAACTAATTAATCGAGAGGTAAATGAGAATCTTTGGACACCTAATTTGCCGTTCTTTTTTCCGGCATATTGTTTAGATAATATGCCTAATTTTCAAAAGGGAATTATACGCGGACTTAAAGGCCTAACGGCCGGGCTAGTTAAGGTTGTGCAATGCGGGGAAAATAAAGAAGATTTTGATAATTTGAAAAATGCTGCCGGTTTGTTGGCGTATCCTGAAAATGTATGGTTGGCATCACCTACAAACAAGTTGAAAATGGCCCCATCTTCTTCAAGCCAATATCGAAAGGCTCGCAAGAATTTGAAAAAATTTAATGATGCTCTTGAAGAAGAAAAATGTTTTTGGGTTAAGGATGAAAAAAGTCTGCGTAAGCTTAATTCGGTCGTGATGCGAGGATTGAGAGCCTCTGAAAGGCAAATTAAAAATGAAATCAGAGAGGGAAATAACAGTTGGTTTGATACATCGGCAGATAATGTTTTTTATCTGAATCAAGGGCGAATTTATGCTTATATGGAGGTGTTAAAGAAACTTGGCAGAGATTATAAACAGGTATTGATGGCGGATGGAGTATATCAAGATTGGACTGTTATGTTGAGGGCTTTGCAAGATGCTGTAGAGCTAAATCCGGATATGGTGCTAAATGGACGGTTGGATAGTGAATTGGTGCCCAATCATTTGATGAGTTTGGCATATTATGTAACTAAGGCTGAAAATGTTTTGTTAAAAATAAACAAACAGTTGGATGGAGAAAATAAAAATGCGGATTGAAATACAAAATTCTGCCGATGAAAATATTATGCATTTTTATCCGGAAGGCGGATTGAAAATAAAAAACAGTAGCGAATATAGTGATGCAAAATCTGTTCGTAGATCTCCGTTGGCGGAGGCTTTGTTTGATTTGGAAGGTATTGTTTCGGTTTTGATTACGCCGGATTGTATTTCGGTAACCAAGTCTAAAAATACAAAATGGGAAGTTCTTAAGCCACAGGTGCTTGCGGAAATTATGGATTTTTTGGTATCGGGTGAAGATATTGTGCTTGCTGATGATAATGTTGATAAAAATGTAATGTTGAAAAAAATTAAAGGGCTTTTGGATGCAAGAATAAGGCCGGCAATTAAAACTGATGGTGGAGATATTAAATTTTGTAAATTTGAAAACGGAATTGTGTATGTGGAGCTGCAAGGAAAGTGTGTGGGATGTCCATATGCCCAAAGAACACTAAAAGACGGAGTTGAAAAATTATTAAAAACATATATTCCTGAAGTTAAGGCGGTTGAAAAATATGAAAGTTAAATTGATAAAATATTTTGCGGTGTTGCTATGGCTGAGTTGCTTTAAGATATCTGTGGCGGCTGAGTTGAAAATGGAATTGCAACCGGAAGGTTTGTATATAAACAATGTTAATGTTGCGGTCTTACAAAAAATATACGAGGACTTCGGGTATGCGGATTTTGTTACAAAAGATAAAATGATTCCGGCAATTTTTTTAGAAAGTTTGCCGACAGATTTTAATATGATAGAGGATAAAAATGTTCGTAATCGGTTGTTTATTACAATAATGGCTCCGTTAGTTTTGAAAGTTAATGAAGAGATTATATTGGAACGTGGGCGTATTTTTGAAATAAGAAAGGAATTTGATGAAAAAGGAAAAATCTCGGCAGAGCAGGAAAAAGAGCTTGAGGAGTTAGCTACAAAATATGATATTTTCACCAGAATGAAGGGAAAAGAGCGAAAAGACATTTTGCTTCGAGATTTAGAAATAAGAGTCGATCAGTTGGCTCCATCGTTATTGATCGCGGCAGCAGCGGCAGAAAGTAATTGGGGAACAGCTGATGAAGTTAAGCAAGGAAATTCACTTTATAAGCTGAAAGATTGGTTTACGGATAAAGGAATAAAGCCAAAAGGTGAAGATGACGATAGTTATCGTATCAGAGAATATCCGAATTTGTTGGCAGCAATAAGGGATTATGCGCTAAAGTTGAACAGTGATGTAAATTTTCAGCATATGTGGGTGGCACGCCGACAACTGAGAGATCATAATCAGATTTTAAAGGGCAGGACAACGGTGAATGGGATGGTTTTAGGCTCTCCGTTAGAAAATTATGCTGGATTGTTAAATTATATTTTGACGTTTTATGATTTGATTAATATTGATATGGCAAATTTAAAAAGTGTTTCTTTTGAGGAGAATAAGTAAATATGCTTAAGGTCGTTCCTATTTTGTGTCGCCCGGGTCAAATGAATAATTATGCATATTTGCTGATTGATAAAAATACGGGGATAAGTGCTGTTTTGGATGCTTCT
Source organism: Alphaproteobacteria bacterium (assembly GCA_016288295.1). GTDB lineage: Bacteria > Pseudomonadota > Alphaproteobacteria > RF32 > CAG-239 > JAFUYI01. The sequence continues at coordinate 7,003 of JAEEYV010000023.1, read as the reverse complement.
GAGGCAGAACCGGTAATCAAAGAATGTGAAAAACAACAGCTTAAACCGCAATTTTTGCTCAATACGCACCACCATTTTGACCATGTAGAAGGCAATGCTGAATTAAAGGCTTTGTTTAATGCAAAAATTATTGCCAGCGCAAAGGATAAAGATAGAATTGAGGGGGTGGATATAGCATTGAACGAGGGAGATGTTTTTAAAATAGGTGATAGCGAAGCTCATATTATAGGTGCCGACGGTCATACAATAGGGCATATTTTGTGGTATTTTTCGAAAGATAAAGTGCTTTTTACCGGTGATACATTGTTTAATTTGAGTATCGGTGGGTTGTTTGAGGGGACGCCGGAGCAAATGTGGAATACGCTGCAAAAGATAAAAAAATTACCGGACGATGTCCTTTTTTATCCTGGGCATGAATATACGGCTTATGGAATAAGCGCATTACGGGGTGATGTGGGGCAGAAATATGCTCAAAAGGCCAAAGAGAGGCTCAAACAAGGTAAGCCGGTGGCTCCAATTTCTCTAAAAGAAGAAAAAATTTGTAATCCGTATTTAAGTATTGAAAATCGACAAGATTTTTATCAAATGTTTGAGTGATTTTAATTATTTTTCAATCTTTGAAGGTGTAGAGTGGTTGCGGAGGGCTTGAAATGTTTATCAAGGCAACAGTGTTGATTGTGGCAAATTTTGTGTGGGGTTTTATGGTGCCATACATGGCAAGACGTTTTGCAAAATTTATGCCAGCGACACCTGCTTATGCATTTTACAGATTAATTAAGCCGAATAAACATGTTAAAAACGAAAATCTAAAATATAAATTGCTCAAAAAAAAATATAGATTGCGAAGCCTGATGTTTGGGCTTGTGTTGAGTGTGTTAAGCTTGGTATGGATTAAAAGTAACGCTACAAATATGGTAATTGTCGGAGGAACGCTATTTGTTTGGATATCATTATTATTAGCAGAAATAGATTACAGAACTTTTTTGTTGCCGGATATTTTGACGGTTCCGTTATTGATTTTGGGATTTGTTTTTTCAGCAAGTGTTGAAAAACTTTGGAGTGGTGGAATTTATGTTTGTGGCGATTTTCCAACTGTTGGTGTTGTTCAAAGTTCAATAGGAGCGTTGTTAGGATATTTTCTTCCGGTGATAGCATCGCTGTTTATGCTGAAGAAAAGTAAAGATGCTTTTGGCGGAGGAGATATTAAAATGTTGGCGGCAATCGGTGCTTGGTTAGGTATTAAAGGGTTGTTTTTTACGATATTATCGTCATGTGTTATATTTGGTTTTTATATGTTGGCAAGACATCAAAAATCAGGCGCTTTCGGACCGGCTTTGGCTGTAGCGGCAGTAGCGTATATGTTGTATTTTGTGGTGCAATTTGCAAGTTTTTAAGGAATTGAAAAATGATTGATATTGTTGAGGAAAGAAGAAAAGCAAAGCAGGTAGTAGAAAGTGATAACTTTGACTATTTGATTATGTTTGTGATTTGTCTTGATGCAATTGCTTTGGGAATGTTAACAATCGGTCTTTATGACATTGAGTTTTTCAAGACGATGTTTTTGATTGACAGAATGTGTATGGCTATTTTTATTGTTGAAATGTTGATCAAAATGTATGCGTATGGTCCGAGATTTTTTAAATCAGGATGGAATGTCTTTGATTTTTCTGTTATTGCAATATCATCATTGCCGGGAACAGATTATTTGGTTATTTTGAGAACATTCAGGTTGTTCAGGCTGTTAAAATATGTCAGCAAATTCAGCAAGCTGAAAAACCTGGTCAACATTATGTTGTTGATTATTCCAAATATGTTAGCAATGTGTGCTATTTTGACTGTGTTTGTTTATGTCTTTGGAGTAATGGGGGTAGTACTGTTTGGTGAAGATGTAAGTGCTTTTTCTAATCTGGGCTCGTCGATGTTCAGTATGGTGCAGGCGTTTACTCTGGACGGATGGGCATCAACAATTGTTCGGCCGGTTATGAGGATTTATCCCTATGCGTGGATTTTCTTTATGGGATTTGTTGTATTATCTTTTTGGCTGATTATAAGCTTTGTTCTGAGTGTGCTGACAATGCTTGTGAAAAAAGATTTTAGAGTTAAATCTAGATTGTAAAAATAAAAAAGAAGAAAAATACCGGAGCATTCCGGTATTTTTTTTGAGCAAGAACTTGACTTTGAAAAAAACAATCACTAACTAAAGTATAGCAAAATTTTATAGGAGTTTAAAGGCTATGAATATCAGACCATTATATGACAGAGTTCTAATTAAAAGAGTTGATGAACTCACTAAGACTGCCGGAGGCATTATTATTCCGGATACGGCAAAAGAAAAACCTTCAGAAGGAATCGTTGAAGCTGTGGGAACAGGCGCTAGAACCGAAGACGGAAAAGTTATTCCGATGACGGTTAAGGTCGGAGACCATGTGTTGTTTGCCAAATGGGGCGGAACAGAAGTTAAAATTAACGGTGAAGAAAGACTGATTGTAAAAGAGTCTGATTTGTTGGGTATTGTTGAATAAGTTAAGAGGAAAAAACAATGGCTGTTAAAGATATTAAATTTGGAAATGATGCACGCAGCAGAATGCTGAATGGTGTTACTACTTTGGCAAAAACCGTAAAAGTTACTCTGGGACCAAAAGGTCGTAATGTTATTTTGGATAAATCTTACGGAGCTCCAAAAATTACCAAAGACGGCGTGTCGGTTGCAAAAGAAATTGAATTGGCTGATAAATTTGAAAATATGGGAGCGCAATTGGTTAAAGAAGTTGCTCAAAAAACTGCAGATAAAGCCGGTGATGGTACAACTACAGCAACCGTTTTGGCAGAAGCTATCATTAAAGAAGGGTGCAAGGCTGTCGCTGCAGGTATGAACCCGATGGACTTGAAACGCGGTATTGATTTGGCTGTTGATGCGGTGGTTGAGGATGTTAAATCTCGTTCAAAACCGATTAAAACTTCTGAAGAAATTGCTCAAGTGGGTACAATTTCGGCCAACGGTGATCGTACAATCGGTGAATATTTGGCACAGGCCATGGAAAAGGTCGGCAACGAAGGTGTTATTACCGTTGAAGATGCCAAAGGATTGGAAACCGAGTTGGAAGTTGTTGAAGGTATGCAGTTTGACCGCGGTTATCTTTCTCCTTATTTCGTAACCAATCCGGAAAAGATGAATTGTGAATATGATAATCCGTACATTTTGTTGTATGATAAGAAGTTAAGCAATTTGCAGCCGCTGGTTCCGGTTTTGGAAGCCATTGTGCAGTCGGCTCGCCCGCTGTTGATTGTGGCAGAAGATATTGAGGGTGAAGCTTTGGCAACTTTGGTTGTAAACCGTATTCGCGGTGGATTGAAGGTTTGTGCCGTTAAGGCCCCAGGATTTGGCGACAGAAGAAAAGCTATGCTCGAAGATATTGCTATCTTGACCGGCGGTCAGGTTGTTTCTGAAGATTTGGGAATGAAACTTGAAAACGTTACTCTGGATATGTTGGGAAGTGCTAAAAAAGTTGAAATTACCAAAGACGATACAACAATTATTGACGGCGATGGTGTAAAAGATTTGATTAAAGCTCGCGTTGAGCAAATTAAAAAGCAGATTGAAGACACATCTTCTGATTATGACCGTGAAAAATTGCAGGAACGTTTGGCAAAATTGTCCGGCGGTGTTGCAGTAATTAAGGTCGGCGGATCTTCAGAAGTTGAAGTTAAAGAAAAGAAAGATCGTATTGATGATGCTTTGCATGCTACCCGTGCCGCAGTTAAAGAAGGCGTTGTTGCCGGCGGTGGTGTGGCTTTGTTGTATGCGACACGTGCTCTTGATAAGGTAAAACCCGAAAATCAGGACCAGAAAGTCGGTGTTGATATTATTCGCAAAGCAATTGAGGCTCCGCTACGTCAAATTGCCGAAAATGCCGGTGTGGACGGTGCGGTTGTGGCTGGAAAATTGCTTGAGAGCAAAGATACCAACTATGGTTACAATGCACAAAGTGGCGAATATGTTGATATGGTAAAATCAGGTATTATCGACCCGACCAAAGTTGTTCGTACCGCTTTACAAGATGCGGCTTCAGTCGGCGGGCTGTTGATTACTACCGAATCGATGGTAACCGAAGCTCCAAAGAAAGAATGCCATTGCGGATGCGGATGCGGCGAAGGCGGTGCCTCGGCGATGGGTCCGGGAGGCATGGGCTTCTAATTTGGAAGTTGTTTAAAACAAGGAACCGTTGCCGATTGGCAACGGTTCCTTGTTTTAAGAAATTATATCTATGACTCTTCTTTTGGTGACGTAATTATCTTTTTTAAATTTATTCAGTTTTTTTGAAGAAAAATCATAGTTATAATAGCCATCGTGGCCTTTTGTACAGAAGGTCGAAACGGGGTAGTTGTAAAATCCCGCAGGTTTCAGCTCCAACAAATCGTAGGGAGTGATGTAGCCACAGTAAATGGCTGCCTGTATCCAACTTCTTTTCAAAAGACCGGGTGCTGTTTTGCCGGCTGATTTTGTAAATTCGGTCATGCGTCTGGCACATTCTATCGGTGACAGACCATTGTTTAGTGCTTTAAGAAAAGTACTCTTTTTGAAATTGCCTGATCCGATATTATAAACAAACATGCAAGTGGCGATCATTTCGCGTCGGCTGAGTTCTTTCTTGATGTATTTATTGATGTACGGAAAGACCCTTTTGCGTAAATGAGTGCGGACACATTTTTGGGCAGTAAGCTTATCGATGTGTTCATAAGGTCGTACCGGGGTCCCATCGGAATAGTATGTTGAGCCGTAACCAATTGTCCAACGGCTTCCGCAAAAATACGATCTTGAATAGTAGTCTTCCACATAGGCAATGCAGATAATCAACTCGTCTTCAAGACTGAGATAAACAGCTTCGTCTTGAGGACTGACTTCCGGTGGTGGTTCGTTATCTTCAATATAAGTAACCACGCTTCTCAATACATATGTTTGCGGGGTGGCTTGAAACAGCATGCAAAAAACTAGCACAAATAATAAAACTAATCGTTTCATAATACTATAAATAATTTGTTTGATGAGAAAGGGTAACAAATTTTTGTAATTTTGTCAATTTCTTTGTGAGTCAAAATATACAACTTTAGGTGTGCGAAAAAATAGCATGTATACAACTAAAAATAGGTGTAGCAATTTGTAAAAATCAAATATATTTTTTATTGTCGTAAAAAAGAGCTGATGTAGGTATGCGATGATAACAAAAAGATCTTTGCAAAATTTAAATGCCTTGATGATGTTGTTGGCTGTCGATAAATATAGAAGCAAGCGCAAAGTTGCTGAAAATATTAATACATCTATTGATACAATTAATAAGTATCTGCGTAATTTAGAGCAGAATTTGGGTGTGCAGTTGCTGGTCAACAGTACAAACGGGTGTAAATTGACAGTACGAGCCAAAAGTATGGTTGAAAAACTGCAAAGTGTTACGGATATATTGGATCAGATATATACGCAACGTCCCGAAAATAATAAATGTCGAGGTGAAGTATCAATATGTGTTCCTCTGATTGGCGGAATAGATTTTTTTAGTGATAAATTGGGTTCTTTTTTTGAGGAATATCCTGATGTTAAAATTACATCCTTGACCAGTGTGGAATCTCCAAAATATGAAGAAACCGGAGCTGATTTGGCAATTGTTCTGGATTTTGATGAAAAATCAAAACATTATTCATTGATATCAAGTAAAGCTATAGAAGTTGGTTTGGCTGCATCAAAAAAATATTTGCAAAAATACGGAGAGCCTAAAAATATGGATGATTTGCTTGAAAATCATAGAATTGCATGCCAAGTGGGCAAAATCGGTATCAGTCGAGAGTGGAAAGAAGTATTAAGTAAGGCGCGGCATTATTCTCTTGCTTCAAATTCAATTTATACAGTTAGTGAAGCTGTAAAAAAAGGTTTGGTGGTCGGTGTTATGCCGAGAAAAGCAATAAATGATAATTTGGTGTGGTTTGATTATTTGAATTTTAATTGTAAACTGAATTTGTGTTTAATTGCTAATAATAATACTAAAAATCTGCCACGTGTTAAAGCGGTGTCAGCGTATTATCAAAACCTGATTAATAATATATGATATTTGGAAAAGTGTTTTGCGAGTATTTTATTAAAAAAGGCTTGCAAATTTTATGATTTGATTTTAATAAGAACTCATCAATTGAGGATGAGTGGCAGAGAGGCTGAATGCGCGCGACTCGAAATCGTGTTTACGGTAATACCGTAACGGGGGTTCAAATCCCTCCTCATCCGCCAATTTATGCAGTCCGCCCAGAACGAGGGCGGTTTTTTTGTGCGGATGAGCCGTTTCAAACTGCGCAAGGCTTGTTTTTAACGGACGGGATTATTGGCTTTGGCATCTAGTTTCGCATAGGCTTTTTTTAAAGCCATGCTCAACAAGATGTTACAAAGGTCTTGCAGACAAAACTTTTCGGAGCAACGAAAAGTTTTACTTAGCGACCCTCATCCGCCAATAAGTATACCGCCTGTTGTTCGGGCGGTTTTTTTGTGCGAATGAGCCGTTTCAAACGTCTATTTATTCTTCTTCATCGGAGGATTTTAATTTTTCAAGGCTTTGATAAGCTTTGTCGATATCGGATTTTATTTGTTTTATTTGGGCGTTCATACCAGCATTTTCATAGATATAAAGAGCATCATGAAAACTGGATAAGGCCTCTTGAATGAGCGAAACATCGTCTTGAAGACGACCGAGAAAATACTCGATATTGCCAATTTTTTCCTGAATTTGCGCCCATGATTTGGGATCGTTTTTCTCGGTAATAATTTTTTGCTGATTTTTGTAAGCGCGAATCGAAAGTTCGCATATTTCGCGGCTTTGGGTAAGGTGTCCGAGGTTATGTAGTAAATAGCCTAAGCGGCCTTGTATTTGCCCCCAAAAGTCCGGAAACAAAATTTGTGTATAGACTTCTTCGGCTTCACGAAGCTGAAAGACAGCATCACGAAGCGCTTGAATATCTTCAGTTTGTT
>JAEEYV010000003.1 GCA_016288295.1 Alphaproteobacteria bacterium | reverse complement strand
ATTTTGCGGGATTATATCAATAAATTTCAGGCACGCGGCGGCGCTTATATTTTGTTAAACGCCGACAATGATGAAGTGTTGGATAAAAAATTTACCGGAACTAATGAAAATGCGTCGTTTTGGGCGTATAATCCGCTACGTTTGTTCCATTTGGTCGCCGGATTGAAAAACGGCACTTTCACTCAGGAAGACATCACTTTTTATAATAAAAAGGTGCAGGATTTTCAAAGAATTTCCGCCGAGGATAAACAAGCCGTGTTTGCAAAACTTGGCATAAATGCGGAAATGAACACTTTGGCGGAGTATTTGCGCGGGTTTCTCAGTGTTATGCGTAACACGGACGGTTATTTGAGCGAAGAACAATTAAACGCGATTAAGTCCGTTATTGCCGATGGTGTAAAATCCGGTCCGGTCAGAAAAGCAAACGTAGAAGGTGCAAATATCATCGGTTTGGTTTCTACTACCGATAAAACTGCCGACGGCGAAAAGGTCTACACAATGTTTATCGGCACATTTACGGCAAACGGTAAAAATTATGCTATAGCCGTGTTGCTTGATGAACCGCAAGGACAGCAGGAAACCTACGGTAATAAAACTGCCGGCTGGAACGTTGCCCCTTTGACCGCGGAAATTATCAAGAATACCGCAAATCAATAATCCGAAGGGTTGGATTATGTTTTTATCTAAATCGGACTATATAATCGGGCTTGATTGCCTTAAGCAACTGTGGCTCAAAAAGAACAGAAAGGATTTGGAGCCGGAATATGATGAGCGCACGCTGCAAAACTTTGCAACCGGCGATAAGGTACAGGATTTGGCGCGCGATTATTATCCCGGTGGAGTATTGGTGGATGCCGAAACTTGGGATGTGTTCGGCGGAGCGGTCAAAACAAAGGAAGCTGCTAAATCTCACGATGTTCTTTATGAAGCAACCGCTGTACTGGATAACGGTTGCTTTTGTCGTATTGATGTGCTGGTTAAAAACGGTACGGCATGGGATTTGATAGAGATTAAGTCGGCGGCAAAGGTGCAAAATTATTATATTGACGACCTTGCCTTTCAGAAATATGTGTTTGAAAATGCGGGATATCCGGTAATAAATTGCAAAGTCTTGTACATAAACAATAAATATGTGCGGCACGGAGAGCTGGATATTCGGCAGCTGTTTACCGAGGAAGATGTCAGCGAGCGGGTTAACGCCAAGAAAAACGAAGTGGAAGGCTTTGTAAAAGGTATGCTCTCATATCAGGAAATGCCGGAAGAGCCGGAAATTCCTCCACACTCAGGCTGTACCGATTGCCCTTATTATACGTATTGTTGTAAGGACGTACCGGAATATTCGGTGTTTGATTTGCTGTCATCAAAAAAAGCGGACCTCTTTTATAATCAGACAAAATCATTTAATGTGGAAGACGTATCCGAAGATTGGTGCACAAGCGATACGCAGTTGATTGACCGGGCGGCTTATCTCAACAAGGATTTGCATGTGGAACCGGAAAATATTCAAGAATGGTTGAACACGCTGGAATATCCGCTGTATTATCTGGATTATGAAACGGTGCAATGCGCGATTCCTATGTTTGACGGCGCAAGGCCGTATGAGCAGATTCCGTTTCAGTTTTCGTTGCACATTCAAGAGGCACCGGGAGCCGAGTTGAAACACGTTGAATTTTTGCATCAAGAGCGGTCGGACCCGCGGCGTGCGATAGCCGAAGCATTGGTCAAAAATTGCGGTAAAAAAGGCTCGGTATTAGCGTATTATTGCGCTTTTGAAAGGGATCGAAATTCGGAGTTGGCCGAGTTATTTCCGGATTTGGCGGCCGATATAGAAGCCATCAACGAGCGAGTGGTTGACCAATGGAAACCATTTAAAAATCGCTTTTTATACAGTTACAAACAAAACGGTTCGGCTTCAATCAAGTATGTGTTGCCGGCGTTCAGCGACTTGTCATACAAGGGAATGAATATTGCCAACGGCGGTGAAGCGATGAGTAAGTATTTGGCGTTTTTGGAGGGTAAACAAACTGATGAAGAAAATAAGCAAATGTTTGCCGATTTGCTTAAATACTGCGGTCAGGATACCTATGCAATGGTGTTGTTGATGGATGTTTTATATAAGTTTGCAAAAGGAGAATAAAAATGGCTAAAGAAGAGAAATATTTGGCATTTGAACAAAACGGAAAAGAATATAACTTATATGACTTGCCGGACGGATTTGTGATTGAAGGCGATTTAGATATAAGCGGTAGAAAATTAACCAAACTACCGGATTTATCTAAGGTTGTTGTCAAAGGCTATTTTGATTGTTCGGAAAACCAGCTCACTTCATTAGAGGGATGCCCGCAAGAAGTCGAGGGGAATTTTGATTGTTGGGAGAATCAGCTTACTTCGTTAAAGGGCTGTCCGCAAAAAGTTGGCGGAAGTTTTTGTTGTCGTAACAATCAACTAATTTCGTTAAAGGGCTGTCCGCAAGAGGTCGGAGATGGTTTTTATTGTGCTTATAACAAGCTTACCTCGCTGGAGGGGTATCCGCAAAGGGTTGGCGGAGATTTTGATTGCCATAGAAATAAATTGACTTCACTTGATGGAAGCCCGCAAAAGGTCAGTGGAGATTTTTATTGTAGTGAAAATCAGTTGACTTCACTTAAAGGAGCTCCGCAAGAAGTCGAGGGGGATTTTGATTGTTCGGAAAATCAGCTTACTTCATTAGAGGGCTGTCCGCAGAAAGTCGGCGGATATTTTTGGTGTTGGGAGAATCAGCTTACTTCGTTAAAGGGCTGTCCACAAGAAGTCGGCAGCATTAATTGTTCGGAAAATCAGCTTACTTCATTAGAGGGTTGTCCGCAAGAAGTTGGGGGGTATTTTGATTGCCATAAGAATCAACTTACTTCATTAGAGGGTTGTCCTCAAAAGGTTGGCGGTGGTTTCCAATGTCATGATAATCATCTTATTTCATTAGAGGGTTGTCCGCAAGAAGTCGGCGGGGATTTTAGCTGCAGTGATAATCAACTTACTTCGCTAAAGGGTGGGCCGCAAAAATTCGGCAGAAATTTTAATTGCAGTTATAATAGGCTTACTTCTCTAGATGGATGTCCGCAAGAAGTCGAGGGGAATTTTGATTGTTCGGAAAATCAGCTTACTAATTTTGAGGGGGCGCCGCAAAAGGTTGGCGGCAATTTTGATTGCAGAGGTAATCCGTTAACGTCTTTTGAAGGAGAGCCTGAAAAAATCGGAGGAAAGTTTATACATGATAACAAAGAATAGGTTTACAAAATCCGATTCGGTAGTTCATACTTAAGTAATAACCTTGCATATCAAAAATTTTTTTATAGAAAGGCAAAAGCAATGACTGATAAAGATCAAAATGAAATTAAAAAAGAATACTATGCCAGCGGTGCTTTGCGACATGAAATTCCGTTTTCACACGGAAGAAAAAACGGCGTAGAAAAGTTCTTTTATGAAAACGGCAATATTGGGGCAGAAATTCCCTACACCAAAAACAGACGCGACGGTGTAGAAAAACACTATTATGAAGATGGTACGTTGCAAGCCGAATTGCCGCATAGCAAGGGATTGCAACATGGCATTTGCAAATGGTATAAAAAAAATGGAACGCTTCAAAGAGAGGAAGTATTCAATAACGGGTTGAGTGCCAATGTAAAATATGATGAAAAATACCACGACGCTCAGGTTTTAGTGACGGCCTTACGGCATAATGAGTTTGAAAAAGCCGAAGAAATGATAGAAAACGGTGCTGATGTGAATGCGCCGTATGATTCAACAGGGAGTACTCCGTTTTTGTGGATATGCAAAGAATTCGGGCAGGGTCCGGAATTTAGATGGTATGTTGAGCACGGCGGCGATGTTAATTATAAAAATAAGGACGGGGAAACTGCGTTTCATATCATAGCCGGACGCGGTAATTATTTCGATTTATACGAGTTTCTGGAATTGGGTTGCGACTTTAATGCGCAAGATAGGTATGGCAATACCCCATTGATGCGGGCTGTCAGCGGATGGGCTTTGCGCCGGGGCGGTTCGGTGCCGGAAGAGTTTTTTATGTTTACCGATACCACCATAAAAAATAAACACGGTCGGACGGTTTTTGATATTATTGAATCTGAATGGCGTAATGAACCGCAACGCTATTATGAACTGATGCACAATGATAGAGAAAATTATGACTTGGCGTGGAATCTGAAAAACGCTGTTGAGGAAAATGATGCCGAAAAAGTTAAATCTTTGCTTGAACAAGGGGCAAAAGTTGATTTTCCGCTGGATTATGACTGTATGACACCGTTTTTATGGGCTTGTCGCAAGAGTAATAATTTGCAAATTCTGCAAATGTTGGCAGATGCCACAAAAGATATCCGAGCGATGCCGTTAAAGGGGATAACACCGGTAGGGTTAGCCGTAAAATATCAAAAATCTGCCGCGGTGTTGGAGTTATTGCTGAAAAACGGTGCTTTCGCCGATTGGAATGATAACAAAGGCAATACGCCGCTGATGACGTTGTTGTTGGATCAAAAAGTATCTAAGCGTTTGGATGAATATCAGGTGTTGTTGCCAAATACGGATTTAACCGTTGTTAACGGCAAAGGGCAGACAGTGATTGACTACGCAAAATCTAATCCGGACTTTAAGGATGAAAAATTGCTCGCAGAGTTGCAAACAATGTATGATGAGCAGTTGAAAGCCAAAAAAGAAGAGGAAGAAGAATTGTCTGAAGAAGATGTGGCGGACGTTTGGGTTGATGGTTGTGTGCCTAACGGCTAATTAACAATTTTCTTGAAAAGGAACAAAAAATGATAAAAGAATATTTTGCAGCAATTCTGGCGGATAACGGCTATAAAATCGCATCTAAAAGACCGGAAGATGAAGAACTGCGCAACAGCAAAACCGTTGCCGCATTTAAACAATGCTTTGAAGCAGAACTTAAAAATAACAACCTGATTTAAGAGGACCAGATAAACCCGAAGTTTTAAGGAGAAAATATATGTTTGCAATCGGTTTTATAATATTAATCGGATTATGCTTTTTTATCATCACCGATCAAGGCAAAAAGAAACTTTGCGCAGGGGATAAGGTGTTAAGAAACACTTTAGCGGCTTCTTTTGTTTTAATGGCCATCGGTTATTGGATTAATTCTTCATTTGAGGGAATTAATATGTCCATTGTTACTGCAGCGTTTACGTGCTTTTTGGCTATCGCGATTGCAAGCATAAAAATAAAGGCATCATTATCCAGTATTTTAGGAGCTATGCTTTTGGGCAATAAAATACAAATTGAAGAAAAAACAGAGAAACGTTCTGATGACACAGAGTCAAAAGCGGTGGATTCTTCAGCCGCTAAGGTCGCACCAAAAGAGGTGAAAACTGCAGTAAAATCACCTGAAAAAGCAAAGAAATACTTAGCATTTGAGCAAAACGGCAAAGAATACAACTTGTATGACTTGCCGGACGGATTTGTAATTGAGGGCGATTTGGATTTAAGTAATCAAGAACTAACCGAATTACCGGATTTATCTAAAGTTATCGTTAGGGGTAATTTTTATTGCAATAGAAATAAATTGATTTCACTAGAAGGTTGTCCGATAGAAGTCGGTGGAGATTTCGGGTGCTCTGAAAATCAGCTTACCTCGTTAGAAGGAAGTCCGAAAACGATTGACGGATATTTTGATTGTCACAAAAATCAACTGATTTCCTTAAAGGGATGCACTCAAAAAATAGGTGATGTATTTTGTTGCAGCGAGAATCAGCTGGCTTCGTTAAAAGGTTGTCCGCAAAAGGTCGGTGGAGGTTTTTATTGTGATAAAAATCAGCTAACTTCGTTAAAAGGTTGTCCGATAGAAGTCGGTGGAGATTTCGGGTGCTCTGAAAATCAGCTTACTTCGTTAAAAGGTTGTCCGCAAAAGGTCGGTGGAGGTTTTTATTGCAGTGACAATGAACTTACCTCATTAGAAGGTTGCCCAATAGGAATTAATGGAAGTTTCTATTGTCATAGGAATCAGCTTACTTCATTAGAAGGGTGTCCGCAAAAAGTTGGAGGAAGTTTTGTTTGCCCTGAAAATCAGCTCTCTTCGTTAGATGGTGGTCCGCAAGAAGTCGGTGGGGGTTTTTATTGTTCTGAAAATCAGCTCTCTTCGTTAGAAGGTGGACCACAGATAGTCGGTGGGGGTTTTTATTGTGATAAAAATCAACTTACTTCGTTAGACGGCGCACCGCAAAAGGTTGGAGGGGATTTTAGATGTTCCAAAAATCAGCTTACTTCGTTAAAAGGTTGTCCGCAAAAGGTCGGTGGAAATTTTTATTGTTCGGAAAATCAACTTACTTCATTGGAGGGTTGTCCACAAAAAGTAGGTGGAAATTTTAGTTGTTCTATAAATCAACTGACTTCATTGGAGGGTTGTCCACAAAAAGTAGGTGGAAATTTTAGTTGTTCTATAAATCAACTGACTTCACTCAAAGGTTGCCCTAAAGAAGTTGGCGGAGATTTTTCTTGTATGGCTAATCAACTTACTTCATTAGAGGGGTGTCCGCAAGAAGTCGGCGGAGAATTTTCTTGTGGCGGTAATGATCTTACTTCGCTAAAGGGTTGCCCGAAAAAAGTCGGCGGAGATTTTGATTGTAGCAGTAATAAACTTACTTCGTTAGAGGGCTGCCCTAAAGAAGTCGGTGGAGGTTTTGGGTGTAACTATAACAAGCTTACTTCGTTAAAGGACTGTCCTCAAGAAGTCAACGGAGATTTTGATTGCAAAGGTAATCGGCTTACTTCATTAGAAGGCGCACCGCAAAAAGTTGGCGGGCATTTTGATTGTTCGAAAAATCAACTTACTTCACTAGAGGGCTGTCCGCAAGAGGTCGGTGGAGATTTTGATTGTCGTGATAATGAATTAAATTCATTATTTGGTGCACCTCTAAAAATTAATGGAGAATTTTTATATGATGAAATAAAACACTCCGGAAGAAAGTTAGAATTATGAAACACTTGTCATTAGTTATAGCATTTATGGTAGGAGTTTTCGGTTATTTGTTTTTTGCTCTGAAATTGTTTGGTTTCTATCTTGAATCTGCGAAAAATGTGTTATATTCAGCTAAAAACTAGCTAAGGGAGATATGTATTATGAAAATGCTTAAAATTTTTGCTTTGATTTTGGTTTTAGCTCTTGGAATTGGTGGGGCGTATTTTTATGGCCGGCAATCGACTTCTCCTACGAAACAAGAGCTTGCTTATCGGGAAAACGCCGATATTTTGCGGGATTATATCAATAAATTTCAGGCACGCGGCGGCGCTTATATTTTGTTAAACGCCGACAAT
>JAEEYV010000022.1 GCA_016288295.1 Alphaproteobacteria bacterium | reverse complement strand
CTTAATTTAATGGTGGAGGGGGAAAGATTCGAACTTTCGTAGACGTAAGTCGACGGATTTACAGTCCGTTGCATTTGACCGCTCTGCCACCCCTCCATTATTTAAATCAGACGAGGATAAAAGGAAAAACCATTCCTTTTGCAAATTCCATACAGAAATAATAGCATTTTACTCAAGATGTCAATAACTTTTTTATTTATCCTGATTAATTTTTGCCTCGGCAGCAGCAAGAGCCTCGGGCGTGCCAACGTGATAAAATTGTGCAGAATTAACTACAAAACCAAGCCTGCCATTGCTTTGTGCTATATCAAACATGTCACGAAGCGAAAATTTTTCTTCCGAGACATTGTCAAAAATTTTGCGGGTTACTATTGAGATGCCGCTAAACATATATGGAAAATCGGGTTGTTTTTGAAAATTGCGCTCAATTTTTCCGTCTTTATCAATGCGATAATCTCCGCTTTTGTCGCCACAGATATCCGTAACCGGTTGCAAAAGCAGTAAAATATCATGTTTGGAAAAATCCCATTCGTCCATCATACGCCATAGTGCCGGTTTGTAGCCTTTATCAATGAAAAAGACATCACTATTACAAACAAAAAAAGCGTCGCCTTTGAGTAGCGGCAGAGCATGTTTTACACCGCCACCGGTTTCAAGTGCGTTTTCTTCTTCTGAAAAAGAGATTTTTATATCAGGATATTTTTCGGTTAGGTGAGAACGAATCAGCTCGCCTTTATAGCACAAGTTAACAACAATGTTGTCGATATTGGCAGATAAAATGCGTTCAAAGTTATAATCTATCAAAGATTTTCCTCCGACTTTTACCAAAGGTTTGGGCAAAGTATCAGTTATGTTTTGCATACGGGAGCCACGACCGGCCGCTAAGATTATGGCACTGTTTATAGGTTTGCGGTAGGGAAGGATCCTCTTTTCGAGAGGAATGTGTGTATCAACCCAAGATTTTATTGCTTGCAATTTTGGATGTTGCAAAACTTGTTCAAGCATTTTCCATGTCTGAGGAATGTATTGAAAATATTTTTCTTTGCGGTTGACCATGGTGAGAGTGGTAAATCGCCCGAGTACGCGCATGTGACGATACATTGAGAAAAAGGCAAACGAATCGTCAAAATCATTGCAAGTAACATCACTGAGCATGGCAAGAAAAGCATTTTTGGTAGCGGTTATGGTTTCGGGTGAAGCGGTGCGGCGGTCAGCGGCCAACAGGCTGACAATATCGTAAGTTAGCGGTCCCCACATGGCATCTTGAAAATCAATAATTGCACATTCTTGTGAAGTCGGTGGCAGCATGATGTTGTCAATGTGATAATCCCACAACATCAGTCGGCTTGGAACTTTGAAAGCCATATCTGACAGCGTGTCGACCAAATCAAGAAATTCTTGTTTGTCTTTTTCAGAAAGGGGGTGTCCTATGGACATAGGAATATACCATTCGGTAAAAAGGCGAATGTCGTGCAAAAGCTCTTTTTTGCCAAAGGTTTTAGCACATGCCGGTCGTTCGGTTATGTTGGTGACTTTTGCAAGTGCTTGAGCAGATTTTAAGTAAAGCTCTTTTTCGTTTTCCGGTGTAAGCAGGCTATGAATGCTGTCATTTCCTAAGTCTTCAAGAATTAATAACCCGTCTTCGATGTTTTGAGCTAAAACTTTTGGTACATATGCTCCGTGAGTGCGCAGGAAAGCTGAAAGTTCAACAAATTCTGGTGTTTTGCAACAAAGTTTTTCATCATCAAGAATGATAACACTCGGGCGATCAGAAAATGATGCGCGATAATATTTGCGTGAAGACGCATCTGAAGTAATAGGGGTGATTTTAAAATCTGAATTGGGAGCAAAACGATTTAGCAGAGAGTTTATTTGTTCATTGCGTTTAAGTTTTTCCATTGACCAAAGTTCCGGAATTGTTATTATAATTAAACAAATAGTAATGATTAAGGCTTAAAATATGATTAAAAATAAAGGATTTTGTTGTGAAATATAAACACGTGGTTTTTGATTGGGACGGAACGCTCGCTGATACGTATGCAATAATTTTGTCTGCGTATGATTATGCTTTTGAAAAAATGAATTTACCAAAAATATCACATGATGAGCTGATAGTTATTGCCGGCACTATTCAAAATCGAGAAATGCTGGGATATATATTCAAAAACAGAAAAGAGGAAGCGGCGAAATATTTTTATGAGTATATTGAAAAATATCATACTAAAAACCTGATGCCACAACCGGGCGCAAAGGAACTTTTGGATTTTTGCAAAAATTCCGGAGTGGCTACGTACTTGCTAACTAATAAAAAAACAAAATTTATAAATGAGGAAATTTCAGCTCTGGGGTTTAATGGGTACTTCAAAAAAGTTGTGGCAGCCGGTGAATATGAACATGATAAACCACATCCGGTGGCTTGTTATGCCGTTTTTGACGGCAATGTGCCACAAGGTAAGGATATTTTGGTTATTGGGGATGGCGAGGCCGACGCGTTGACTGCTAAAGCGTTAAATGGAGCGGATTGTTTGATTTATGATCCTAAGCAGAAATATAAAGGTAGCGTTCCGACGTACAAAATAAATCGGCTGATTGAGGCCGAGGCAATTCTGGAGGATGTTAATGGCTGATAAAAATCAAGTTTTGATTTATGGACGTCATGCGGTGATGTCGGCACTTGCGAATCCAAGCAGAAAAATCATTAAAGTAATGTGTTTGAGAGAAAATCTTGGTGAGCTTAAAGGAAAAATTGCCGATAATAAAATTATGCTTGTTGAGCGCAAGGAATTGGATAAACTTGTTTCTGCCGAGGCTGTGCATCAGGGGTTTGTTGTTGTGGCAGAAAAATTATTTCCGGTTTTGCTCGAAGATGTGTGCAAGCAATTGAAACATAAAGATAATTGTAATGTGTTGATTTTAGATCAGGTTACAGATCCGCAAAATATAGGGGCAATTGTTCGGTCATGTATGGCTTTTGGCTGTTCGGCGCTGATTGTACAAGACAAAAACTCTCCTCAAGAAAGTGGGGCAATGCTGAAGGCAGCAGCCGGAACTTTTGAGAATTTGCCAATTTGCAGAGTTACAAATTTATCGCGGGCAATAGAAAAGCTGAAAAAAGAGGATTTTTGGGTGGTCGGCATGGACGGATATGCAAAAACAAATATTGATAAAATGAATAAAACCGGGAAACTGGCGGTGGTTATGGGAAGCGAAGGCAAAGGAATGAGGCGATTGATAGAGGAATCTTGTGATATTACGGTTCGTTTGCCGATTTGTGAAAAAGTTGAAAGTCTGAATGTTTCTACTGCAGCGGCGGTTGTGTTGTATGAACTAAGTAAAAAGTAGGTGATTAGAATGGCGCAAGAATTGGTAAAAGTTGAAAATTTATCAAAAGATTACGGGCAAATAAAAGCTGTTAAAAACATCAGTTTTGTTGCAGAAGAAGGTGAGATAATTGCTCTGTTGGGACCAAATGGCGCCGGAAAGTCAACTTTGATGAATATGATTGCCGGGTATTTGTCGCCAACAGAAGGCGATATTTTTGTTTGTGGAAAAAATATTAAAGATTATCCGCTGTGGGGAAAAGAGCATATAGGATTTTTGCCAGAAGGATCTCCGTTGTATGCCGATTTGACGGTTCGGCAGTTTTTGAATTATATGGCTGAGTTACGAGGGGTTAGCAAGAAAAAAGTTAAGCAGGCAATAGAACTTGCAAATATAGAAAATGTTTGTGAACAGAAAGTTGAAACATTGTCAAAAGGTTATCAACGAAGGGTCGGGTTTGCACAGAGCGTTTTAGATGATTTACCGATTTTGATGCTAGACGAGCCGACAGACGGTCTTGATCCAAACCAAAAGAAACATATCAGAAACTTGATTACCAAAATGGGAAAAATGAAAACAATAATCATCTCAACTCACTTGTTGGACGAGGCGGAAAGCGTTTGTAATCGCATTATTATGATAAAGAAAGGCAAAATCGTTGCTGATGGAAGTTTGAAAAAGATTTTGAGTAAAAGTAAAAGCAAAACTCTTGAGGAGGCGTTTTTCAAACTTGCCGGAGATGAAGGGGAAAAAGCATGAGAAAGTTATGGGTTGTTACTAAAAACGAATTGATGCGTTATTTCGTTTCGCCGTTGGCATATGTTTATTTAATCGCTTTTTTGGCATTAAACGGTTCGTTTGCGGTATATTTCGGGCATTTTGTTGAGCGAGGAATTGCCGATTTGACACCGATGTTTGAGTTTCAACCATGGCTGTATTTGTTGTTTATACCCGGAATTTCTATGCGATTGTGGTCGGAAGAATTTAGAAATAAAACGGTGGTGCAGATTGTTACGATGCCGGTAGGCATAAATACGCTGGTTTGGGGAAAATTTTTGGCATCATGGTTGTTTGTTTTGATAGCTTTATTGTTGACTTTTCCTTTTGTGATTACGGTTAATTATTTGGGGCAACCGGATAATCAGGTTATTTTTGTAAGTTATATCGGCAGTTTGCTTTTGGCCGGGTGTATGTTGGCTATATCGCAAACGATGTCGGCATTAACTAAAAATCAAGTTGTGGCGTTGGTGTTATCAGTAATAGCAAATTTCTTATTCTTTTTGAGCGGAGTTGAGTATGTACTAGGCTTCTTTAGAATGTTTGCGTCAGCAACGATTGTTGATATGGTAGCATCTTTTAGCTTTTTGACGTATTTTGGTCAGACAATCAGCGGACTTTTAGAAGGGCGTTTTTTGGTGTTTGTCGCCTCAATTATTTTAATGTTTAATTTGTTGAGTGTAATGATAATAAGCTTTAAAACTTCAGGTACGTCAAAATGGTTGAAATCAACCCAATCCGGTTATTATGTTATAATCGGCTTGTTATTGTTGATTGGGTTTGCCGGTTTGAATATGTTATCAAATCGTTTTTTGAGGACATGGCAATATGATTTTACTGAAGAAAAAATTTATACTCTGACATCTTCATCAAAAAAAGTACTAAATGCAATTCCAGAAAAAGTTACGGCAAAACTTTATTATTCACCGGTTTTGGGGCAAAGAGATCCAACTGTGCGGATGATGTATGATCAGATAAGGTTGTTGTTACAGAGATTTCAAAATTTAGAGCCGGATAAATTTGAATATAGAATTTATAATCCGGAACCATTGAGCGCTGAAGAAGATGCAGCAATTGCTGCGAAATTGCAGCCAATTCCACTGATCGATGCCAATCAAAACGGTTTTATGGGGATTGTTTTTGTTAATGCGGATGATAATAAAGAAATTATATCTTTTTTTCCGAAAGAAAGAAGAGCCTTTTTGGAACAAGATTTGATTGAAAAGATATATCAGTTATTGCATGAGAAAAAAACGGTAGGAATAATCAGCAACTTGCCAATGTTTGAAACCGGACAGGATTTCGGTTATGTTTCTCCGCAATGGAATATTATCAGCGAAATAAAGCGTTTTTATAGAATTGTCAAAATAGAATCGCCGGATGATTTGGCAAAGACTGATGTTTTGATGATGGTACATCCTCAAAATTTGAGCGATGAGATGGTTAATGAGATTAAGCGTTATTCTCAGCACGAAGGAAGAATATTGGTGTTGATGGATACAGCTGCCGAAGCGCCGCGCATTTTTTCTTCAAGAAATATTGAGTTTTCACCGTCCGACCTGAGAGGATTGGATACATTCTGGGGATTTAGAATGTATGATGAACTTGTGGTTGTTGATTTGGAAAATTCAATTACGGTTGATGCTACCAAAAATTATTCAACGAATCCTATTTTTACGCAGGATGTGGTGCAGTTTGTGTTGCCCAACAGTAGTATGAACCCTAATTACGATATGACTAAAAATTTGCAGGAAATGTTATTTGCGTCGGTGTCGTTGTTGGTGCCGGACGGGTATAATAGCGAGTTTATTCCGTTGATTTTCGGCGGTAAAAAATCGGGCATTATGCCGTCAAGTGTGGTTTATGACGGGGTTAGCCCAGATCGTTTGTTAAATATTTTTAAGCCGTTGGATGAGAAAAAAGCATTGGCTGCTTTGTTAAAAAGTAAAAACAAGCATTTTCCTTTTGAGGTTATTGTAGTTGCTGACAGCGATTTTGTTTATGATAGTTTTTGGAGCAAAAATGTAACCATATTGGAGAATAATTATTTTATTCCATTATATGATAATGCCAATTTTATTTTGAACGCGCTTGATTTTTTGAGCGGTGATGAAACGTTAATAAGTTTGCGAGGCAGGACACCTAAAAATAGAATATTTGAGGGAATGGAAGGGCGTCGCAAGCAAAATTTGCTCGATTTTCAATTAAAAGAACATGAGATTTTTGATAAAATTTATAAAACCAAAGCGGCCTTAAGTGAAATTGTAGCAAAAAGAGATTTTGAGGGACGAAATGATTTTAATGCCGATGAGTTGGCATTGATTGCCGGAACCCGTCAAAATTTGCAAAAGCTGATTGATGATTTAAGATCAATTCGATTAAACATGCACAAAGATGTTGATAAAACGGCGCTTATGATCAAAATTTTGAATATTGTTTTAATCCCAATTTTAGTTTTGGCGGGGTTGGCTGTTTATACATTATTAAAAAGCAAACGCGCAGGAGGCAAAACTTTTTCCTTTAAGGTGAACAAAGAGTTTAAGATTGTTTTTGCGGCGGTCAGTATTCTTTTGATTGCCGGTGTTGTGTCAGTATATTATGCGAATCGCGGAAACTGGGTAAATTTTGAAAATAAGAAAGTTTTTGATAATTTGACGCGTCAGCTTGGAGATGTTTCAAAGGTAGTTTTGAGTTCGCAGGGCAAAAAATTGATATTTGTTTTTGAAAACGGGGAATGGATTTTGGACGGTGAACCGTGTTTGCCAGTTTATCAGGAGCGAATCCGCAGACTTTTAGCAACCATATCAGAAATGACCTATTATGAGAAAAAATCAAATCGCTTGGAAAATCTCGGGGCTTTTGGATTAAAGCCTCTTGATAATGATAGTTCGGAAGGGATAAAGGTAACAGTCGGAAGTAAAGAAAAGACGTTGGCTGATTTTTATCTTGGCAAGTATGATGTTGATATCGGTCGAGGAGGGCGAGCTGCTTATATAAGATTTGAAAACGAATTTCAAGTATGGATGGTGAGAGCCGATTTTATAGATATGTCACTACGTCAACAAAACTGGACATATGCTCATTTGTGGGACTTAAGGTTTGGCAGGCTCAAGAGCTTTAATAACAATACAAATTTGAATCGCACTATGGTGATGGCTAAAAATTTGTTGAACACAGAATTTGTAGATCAGAGTATGAAAAATCCGGAAGGTAAAAAATCTCTTGATTTGAAGCTGAATGTTGAAAATGATGTTACGGTTGATATTGAATTTTTGAAAAAAGATAAAGATATTTATGCATATTTCAAAAATTTTGAAAACATAAACGATGGTCATTTACAAATTTTTGCTAAAACGGCAGAGAAGTGTTATTACAAAATTGAAGAAAAACAGTTTGAGGAAATAAGTAATGTGGTCAATACGGCTAAAAAACATGAGCGATGAACAATTAAAAAGATTAGCCACAATAGCCGGAGTATCACTTGCTGTCGGGTTAATGTTGATCAAATTGTTTGCATCTTTGTATACGGGATCGTTGGCGATATTGTCGTCATTAGTTGACAGTATATCAGATATTTTTGCATCGGTCATAGCTTTTGTGGCGGTCAGATTTTCATCGTTGCCAGCAAGTTATCAGCACAGATACGGCTTTGGAAAAGCAGAAGCCTTGAGTGCGCTAGTGCAATCGGCATTCATTGCCGGTTCAGGGCTGTTTGTGGTCTATGAGGGGGTTAATCGGTTTCTCAATCCGGCTTCATTAGTCGATATGAATCTGGGTATAGGAGTGATGATATTCAGCTTGATTTTAACAATAATTGTTGTTGCTTTTCAGCAATATGTGGCAAAAAAAACAAAATCGCTGGCTGTTGATGCGGATAGTGTACACTATGCAGTTGATATTGTTACTAATATATCTATTATTTTAAGTTTGTTTGTGGTTAAGTTTTGGGGCCTAGAATGGTTTGATCCATTGGCGGCAGTTTTTGTTTCGGCCTATTTGCTTTATAATGCATTTAAAATTGCTAAAGAGGCGGTGGCATTGCTTATGGATAGGGAATTGCCGGACGAAGTGAGAAATAAAATTATTGAAATAGTTGAAAAACACGATTTTTGCCGGGGGTTACACGATTTACGCACCAGAAATTTGGGTGGAATTTATTTGTTTGAATTGCACCTTGAATTAGATGGCGATTTGTCATTATTTGAGGCTCATCGCCTGACAGAAATTATTGAAGACGAGATAAAAGAAGTATACCCGAAATCTCAGGTTATAGTACACCAAGATCCTGCCGGATTTGAAGAAGAGCGACTTGATAATATGCTTGCAGACTAAAGGCTTATATCTGCTTCGTAGGCGCGAACGATTTTAGAATCTTCTTCTTTTTCTTCTTTGCTTAATTCGCAAACAAGCAAATTATCGGCGTCTTGAATACTGTCAATTACTTCGTCAGGAACCTCATAAAGCATTATATTGTCTTCTTCATTACGGTGAAGAATTGCTGTTTTGGTATCTGGGTTGATTTCAATAACAGGATCTTTGGGGTCGCCTTCGCGAGCAAATATTAGCAACAAGACCTCGTCTTCGTCATTAATGATAAAATCAAAAGTATCTTCCATTGTTTTTTGCTTTCAATATAAATGTTTGTACGGTAATCCTAAAACATGAATGTTAATATATGATTTAATTTTTATGGATTTTGATAAAAATTATTATATAATTTCGAACTATGAGTGATATTTTAGATAAAATAGTTAATTTGTTTAAGTGGCCGGTGGCGGTTTTAGCTTTGTGGACATTGCCGTCATTTTTTCAATCATTACAATATTTTCGTTTCGGAAGCGTTTATTTTGTGGCGCTGGTTGGCGGTTTTTTTGTGTATTTTGTGGGATCAATGTCTATGGATTCAGGCTCAAAGACATCAATGCAGATTATTGCCCATGAGTTGACACACAGCTTTTTTGCTCTTTTGACTTTGCATCCGGTTAAACATGTAAGAGTGGCTGACGATAATTCGGGTGGTTCAATGGGCTTTGTAGGCAATGGAAATTGGTTGATAACAATAGCACCATACTTTTTTCCGTTGTTTTGTTTTATATATATGCTGGGAGTGTCAATATATTTGCGTGTTATGCCGATGAACTGGATGTTGAGTGTGTTTTTGGGGTATTTGACAGGATATCATATTGATACGGTATTGTCGCAAATACATGAAAAACAAACAGATTTGAAAAAGGTAGGATATCCTTTTTGTGCAATGTTTTTGCCGGGGGCAAATTTTTGGATATTGGGAAGTTTGTTAGCTTTTAATGCTCGCGGTTGGAGCGGTTTCATGCTTTATCAAAACTTGGTATGGAAACTCAGTTTTGACAACACAAAACATCTGCTCGATATGCTGAGCAGTTTATAAGACGATTTTTAAGAAGATAACTATAATTCTTTTAACAGACGACGGCTAAAAGTCGGCAAGGTATTGTCGCGTGCTCCCATGATGACAACGCGGTCCCCGGCTTGGGCGTTTTTGACAATATAATCATGCACAGCTTCTTGAGTATCAAGAAAATAAGCATTAGCAAAGCCGAACGATTTTATGTCATTGATAATGTTGGCGGCGGTAATACCTTTATCAGTGTCTTTGTTTAGCATATATACTTCCGGCATTAAGAAAATATCGTTTTTATCGAGTGTTTTGGCAACAACTTCTGCAACTTCGTGACCGGTATTTTGAGCCGAGAAAGCACTATGAGATTGATACATAACAATCAATCTTCCGTCGTATTCTTTTAATGCGCCTAAAGAAGAACCTATTTTGCTCGGATTGTGAGCAAAGTCATCAATAAGTGTGATATTGGTTTTTGTTGTGCCAACGATTTCTAATCGGCGTTGGATGCCCAAGAAGCCCTCAAGTGTTTGAGCGGCGAGCAAGGGGTCTATGCCATATTGAGCACAGGCAGCAATAGCGGCCAGCGCGTTAGAAACATTGAAAGCTCCAAATAGTTTGAGGCGGAAAGTTTGTCCGCGGAACAAATATTCAAGCCCCTCAGCGTTGAATTTTATGTTGTTGGCATAGAAATCGGCAGTCGGGTCAAGTGTTGAAAAAGTTACAGCGTGGTGAT
This sequence comes from Alphaproteobacteria bacterium, assembly GCA_016288295.1. Classification (GTDB taxonomy): domain Bacteria; phylum Pseudomonadota; class Alphaproteobacteria; order RF32; family CAG-239; genus JAFUYI01. Next base: position 21,824 of record JAEEYV010000022.1, on the reverse strand, counting down.
GAGGTATATTGCGAGTTAGTTCGCAATCACCGTTAATGATAAGTGCATCTTTTACATGAGAAGCAAAGGTGGAAAAATATTCTTGTAATTTTTCCATTGAGGTATGGTCGTGAGAAATATTGTTAATAATGCCAACGGTCGGATAGTATTTACAAATAGAACCGTCGCTTTCATCCGCTTCAATCACGCAAAGGTCTTCATTGTTGTATATGAAATTAGAGATACCTTTTTGTTTTTCATAATTACGGAGCATACCTCCGTTTATCATACAAGGCTTTTGGTTTAAGGTATTTAGGATATAACCTATCATGGCGGTGGTCGTGGTTTTGCCTGATGTTCCACCGATGGCAATACCATATTTGTATTCGGCAAAGATTTGAGCTAAAAGGTCAGAACGTTTTTTTACCGGAATTCCAAGTTGTAATGCGGCTTTGACGTCCGGATTGTTTTCATCAAGGGCAGCAGAAATATAGACTTCCATGTCCGAGGTTATGCAACTGCCATCTTGAGGAATAATTTTTATTCCCATTTCTTCCAATGCTTGACGGCGGTCGGCATCACGACCAACATCAAAGCTACGATCTGAGCCGTAAACATCATATCCCTTAAGACTTAATATCTGTGCAAGAGGGCTCATTCCATTACCAGAAATTCCGCAAAAACAAACTTTTTTCATTTTTTATTATCCTTTTTAGTTATAGAGCATCAAGCAATTTGTCTTCACGCTCTTTGAAAATTTCTAAGTTAGTAAAGTTTATGATTACATAACTCTTTCCATTGCCGTCAACACTAATACTCAAAGCTGCGCCAACTTTTTGATTTTCAAATGTAGAATATAGTACGGCTTCACCGCTTTGTAGTTCGGCTAAAAAGTTTTTGCCACCAATAGGTTCTTCAATATTTGTTTTTTCAACAACATCTTTATCGTCTTTGTCTTTGACGATTTTTTCGACAACGGTGATTTTAGGAGTATAAAATTGTTGGGCATTGCCGTATTTTTGTTCAAGAAGTCGGTAGTATTTGTGGTACATCTCCAAGGCTTTTTCAGCACTGGGAGTATCATCAAACAAATCGCTGTAAGCGGTTATTTTCCAGAGTAAGTTGTTTTCGCCAAAAGATACGATTACCTGATTAAAACCGGGCAGGTCTTTAGGCAAAGTTGTGGCAAAAAAACTGTTAGGGGAGTCTTTAACTTCAGTGTGTACGAGCCCAATACCAAGAGATTTTATTTGATTATATGTTCCTCCCCAAGCCAGTCCGAATGGAGCTTCACCGTATTTTGTAACGATATTTTCGGTTGAAGCAGAAGCGGTGCTGCGATGTGACGAAACAGTTGGCGATCCGTTTTGTCTTTCAAAACGAAAAGGGAGAGGGGGCAGAGTGTTGTCGATTTTGATAACAGGCGCTTCAGAATCGAGCAATGAGCTGGCTTTGTTTTTAGCTGAATCAGCACGTTCTTGTTGTTTGAGGTCGCTTGATATTAAAACATCTTCATAAAAATTTTCAGAAACGGCAGACTTGACAGCAAAAACTATCGTTAAGGCAAATAACAGCAAGGAAAACCAGATTTTTGACATTAAATTATCCTCTTGTTAGATAAATAAATTGAACACTGTTCATAATTGTTGTATTGTAACCTTAATTTACAAACATTTCATTAAAAATATGGAAGATATGCAAAACATTAAAGAAGAAATACATCTGAAGTTAATCACTTCAGGAAGAGAGTTGGTTAAGAACAAAGGGTTGGATTTTTTAACTGCACGTAAGTTATCTGAGGCCTCAGGGTGTTCTATCGGTACAATATATAATCAGTTTAGTAGCATGGACGACTTTGTTGCCGAACAAAATGAAATTACACTTAAGGATTTGGCTGAAAAACTGTATAAGGCAGAATATAAAAGTGATAGTTATTATAACCTGAATATGATGATAGAAATATTTGCTAATTTTGTGGCTAATAATAAAGAATTATGGATGTTGTTATATAATTTCCATCTAAATAAAAAAGATTATAAGTTACCAATGAGCTATAAAAAGAGATTGTTTAAGCTATTTGGGTTGACTACCGATAATTTCGGAAGACTTTTCCCTCGCTTGAGCAGAAGTCGATGTAAGGTGATGAAAAATGTACTCGAGTCAGGGTTGTTTGGGTTGAGCGCATTGTTGGCCGCCGGCTCTGTGGACGTGCAATCCGGTAAAAATATGTGTCGTATTTTAGTAAATACTTTTTTGGCCGGAGTAACTCTTTTGGAAAAGGACTAAAATGGAATACATACAACAATTTTTATATGCTTTCGGTCGGTGGATTAACAGTCCCGAAGTTTTGAACTTGGTTGCTAATAACAGGTTTTTTCTGATTTTATTGGTGATTGTATTGGTGCGACTAAAATATCAAACATACAGTAGTATGTGGGCTACGGCATTGGTAAATATTCCGGGAACGGTTTTGCACGAGTTAATGCATTATATGGTGGGAGCTGTTTTTAATGCCAAACCATGTAATTTTACAATTTTTCCGAGAAGGGGTGTCGATGGCGGTTATGTTATGGGTAGTGTCGGTTTTCGTAATATCCGAGCATATAATGCTGTTCCGGCGGCAATGGCACCATTGTTGTTGTTGTTTATAGGATTTTATTTGAATCGTTATTTTTTACCGACAATTCATTTGACCGCAATAAACTATGTTTTGTATGTGTTATTGCAAACCATTATTATTGAAAATGCTATGCCCTCGGGTGCTGATTTTAGAGTGGCCGGAACATATGCTCAGGGAGTGATTATTTATGCATTGGCGGCAGGATTGTTAATGTATAAATTATTGTTCTAAAAATTTATCAATTTCTTCAGTTACTTTTTTGGCATCGCCGTACAGCATATAAGTGTTTGGCGCAAAAAATAAGGGATTGTCAACACCTGAATAACCGCTTTTGAGAGAACGCTTTATGAAAAAAACAGTTTTGGCTTTGCTGACCTCGAGTATGGGCATGCCATAAAGAGGAGAAGATTGGTTAGTCCGTGCATCTGGGTTGGTGATGTCGTTAGCTCCGATGACATAGGCGACATCTGTTTCGGAAAATTCATGATTTATATCTTCTAATTCAAAAACTTCATCATAACTTACGTTGGCTTCGGCCAGCAGAACATTCATGTGTCCGGGCATGCGTCCGGCAACAGGGTGAATGGCATATTTGACATCAACAGAAAATTTATTGCGGAGAAGATCAGCCATGTTTTTGAGAGCGTGTTGAGCAGAGGCGGCAGCCATACCAAAACCTGGAACTATAATTATTTTTGCAGAATTTTGCATAATAAAAGCTGCGTCTTGCGGACTGATGCTTTGGGCAAGTTTGTTAGGGCTATCAGTGGTTTGGTTATTAATTTTGGGGTGGAAAAATAATTTGATAAGAGAAGTGTTCATGGCTTTGATCATTATATTTGCGAGGACAATCCCTCCAACGCCTATAATTGCGCCAATGGAAATTAATAAGAGGTTGTTTTGAGCGAATCCTATGGCAACAGAGGTCCAGCCGGAGCAGGCGTTGAGGGTTGAGATTATTATGGGCATGTCGGCTCCACCGATCGGCAAGACTATAAATACTCCTAAGAGCAAAGATAAAAAAATCATGACTGAAAAATATAATGGTTCATTATGGCAGTGAAACATTATAGTTGACAAAACAGTTAAGAGTAAAAGGATAAAGTTAATAGAGGTGTGATGCGAAATTGAAGTTTTTTGAAAAAATGAAAAACCGTGTAATTTGCAAAAAGCAATGATAGAACCGCTAAACGTGATAGCTCCGATTATACCTCCACAATCAAGGGAAGGAGAAAACATATGAACATCTCCGGCGGCAATACAAACGGCGGCTGCACCGCCAAAACCATTAAGAATCGCTACCATTTGAGGTAAAGAACTTATTTTTATTTTTAATCCAGCGATTATGCCGATTGTAGCACCGCACACAAGAGCCATGATTAAATAGATAAAATGTTGGGGTAAAGGGATGAAATCGGATAGGATTGCAAGTATCATTCCAAATATGCCGATTATGGCTCCCGAATGTGCACTCCGGGGGGAAGACATAAAGCGGATGGCAAGAATTAAGGCACAGATGCTGATTGTATAAATGTAAGGTAAAATCATTTTTTTGTGCCTTTCTTTTTGAACATATTCAGCATACGAGAAGATACAGCAAATCCGCCAAAAATATTTATGGAAGCTAAAAAGACAGCAATAAAATTCCAGAAGTCGGAGCCATAACCAGTAATTGCACCGATAATTACAATGCCTGATATGGCGTTGGAAAAACTCATTAACGGAGAATAAAGGGCCGGCGTTACCCGAAGTATGGCAAAATATCCGACAAAGCAAGAGAGGATAAAAATTAATATTAATGTACTTAAAAAAAGCATTTATCGTTCTCCAAGATAAGTGGCATTGATTATTTCATCATTAAAGTCGAGGTTAAGGTTTTGAGATGGAAAGTTGTAAATCAGGCAGAAAAAATTGTAGATGTTGTGAGCGAACAATTGACTAGCAGAATTAGCAATTTGAGAAGGCAGATTGTATTTGCGGTGAATGTTGGGAGCAGAAATTGAAGAATCAATGTTGCCAGAAACATCCAGTAAAAAAGTTTGTTTGGGAATGGAGTTAAATATTGTGGGGTTAATGAGGATCGGTGCATTAGGAAAAGTTCCGGCGCAGGTTATAATGATGTCATAATCAGAAAAATTTGATATCGAATCGAGAAAAAATGCTCCGACGGATAAAGCATGTTCTTTGGTTTCGTGGCGAATATCCGAGGCATAGACTTTTGCTCCCAAATGTTTAGCGGTTGCAGCGGCCTGGAGTCCGGCAACGCCAAGACCTAAAATTAAAATTTTTAGAGGAGGCAAAGTTCCTGCAGAAGTGATCATCATGGAAGCGCAACGGTTGCAAGAATTGATTGCCGATAAAGCGGCTTTATAACCGGCAAGATTGTTTTGCGAAGATAAGATGTCCATAGATTGAGCGCGGGAAATGCGGGGGATTTTGTTAAGAGCAAAAGCACGAAAAGTGTGGCAGGAAAAATTGTCTGCTCGTCGAAAATCTGCTATAACCAAGGGGGAATTTGCTAACCATGAACATTCTTGAGCTGAAGGAGCCCAAATTTTGAAAAGTATATTGCAGTCATGGCAAATTTGTTGTGGAGAATCGCATATATCAGCGCCGTTTAGAAGAAATTCGTCATCGGAGAATCCTGCATTAATACCGGCATTTTTTTCGATAATTATTTGAATGCCGACAGACGTGAGGTTCTTAACGATTTGAGGGGTTATTGCAACTCGATTTTCGTCGGGAGTGGTCTCTTTTATTATTCCGATAAGCATTTTTTCTCCTGTTTAATAATTGAGAAAGCTTATATGTATATAATGGCTATAATTGTTTTTGGAATAGGCAGGAAAAATAAAAATGATATTTAAGCTTTTTGCGGCTTTTTTTAAAATAGGAATGTTTATGTTTGGAGGCGGTTCGGCAATTATTCCGTTGTTACAGGCGGAATTAGTTGAACGCAAAAAATGGCTGAGTGAAAAAGAAATAATGGACTATTATTCAATCGGGCAATGTACCCCGGGGATTATTGCCGTGAATGTTTCGACTTTTACCGGATACAAACTCGGAGGAATTAGAGGTTCTGTAGCGGCAACACTTGGTATAATTATGCCATCGTTGATAATAATTACTTTGATTGCAAGTTTAATTAATTTGTTTTTGGATAATCAATATGTGATACATGCTTTTACCGGTATAAGGGTTGCGGTGGCGGCATTGATTGCTGATGTGGTTCTGAGTATGGGACGTAAAAATATTAAAGATGAATATCAATTTGCAATTTTTGTAGTGGTGGCTGCACTAATGTTAACACTGTCTTTGTCTCCGGTTTGGGTGATATGCGGAGCGGGTGCTTTGGGGTTGATTTTGCGTAGAGGAAAAACAGCATGATTTGGTGGTTATTGTTTTTTGAATTTTTCAAAATCGGGCTGTTTGCCTTGGGCGGAGGATTGGTAACAATACCGTTTTTATTTGATTTGTCAGCAAAATACGGATGGTTTAGTTCGCAGGAGCTGTTTGATATGATTGCCATTTCCGAATCATCTCCGGGACCAATCGGGGTTAATATGGCGACATATGTTGGCTTTAAAACACTCGGAATTTTGGGAGGAATCGTGGCAACTGCGGGATTGGTTTTGCCGTCGGTGATTATTGTGATAATCGTAGCAAAAGTTTTAGAAAAATATCGCCAATCAAATACATTTGAAAATTTGATGTATAGTATTCATCCGGCGGCGATTGCTATGATTTTATATGCGGGAATCGAGTTAGGAAAAATGGTTTTAATCAGTCCGATGTTAATTGGAATCGGAATAATATTCTGGGGCGCAATACATTTTATAAAACTGCACCCCATTGTTTATATTGTCCTTGGTGGAATTATCGGTGTTATCTTAAAATTATAAATCAAGAGCTTTGCGATAAGTGTCAAGAAGATATTCTTGCTCTTCACGGTCACTGGCATTCATTTTGCGCAGTTTGATAATGGTGCGCATAATTTTAACATCAAAACCTGCGGATTTTGCTTCGGCATATATATCACGAATGTCACCGCTGAGAGCTTTCTTTTCTTCTTCAAGGCGTTCAATACGCTCAATCAATGAGCGCAAGCGGTCAGTGGCAATTCCTCCAACTTCGGTCATTTTTATCTCCTTTAATCATTAAAATATTGTAAGCGAGATTAGCAAAGTCGAGGTGTTTTGACAAGAAATAAATTTACGCTTTACCAAAAATTAAATCTTATATTTGATACTGATTGTAACGTAAATATTTTAGGAAAAAGGTATGCCCAAAAACACATGTACACGTATATTGGCGACAATAGGCCCGGCAACTGCCAGTGATGAAAAAATTGCAGAACTGATTGATGCGGGTGTTGATGCTTTTCGTTTTAATTTTAGTCATGGTACGCACAAAGAACACAAACAACGTCTGGGTGTTGTGCGTAAATTGGCAAAACAAAAAGGTCGCTATATTGCGGTGGTTGCTGATTTGCAAGGGCCTAAACTTCGTGTCGGCGAGTTTAGAGATGATAAAGTTGTGCTTGAAGAAGGTCAGCAATTTGTTTTGGATATGAAAAATGAACTCGGTACCAAAGAGCGTGTTACGTTGCCGCATAAGGAGATTTTTGCGGCAATTAAGGTCGGTGATGAGTTGTTGCTGAATGATGGCAATGTTGTGTTGAAAATAAAATCAAAGACGGCGAACAGTGCGGTAACAGTAGTAAAGGTTGGTGGTGAATTATCCAGTCATAAAGGAGTTAATCTGCCAAATATAAAATTGCCAATTTCAGCGATTACTGAAAAAGACCGTGATGACTTAAAATTTGCATTGAAACTCGGAGTAGATTGGGTTTGTTTGTCTTTTGTGCAATCGGTTGAAGATGTGAAAGAAGCAAGAAAACTAATTGGCGATAAAGCGATGATCATTTCTAAACTTGAAAAACCGAGTGCAATTAATGAATTGGATGAAATTATTCATTTGTCAGATGCAATTATGGTGGCTCGTGGTGATTTGGGAGTTGAATGTCCGTTGCAAAAAGTTCCGGTTTTGCAAAAGAAAATCGTTAATGCTTGTCGCAAATTTGCACGACCAGTGATTGTAGCAACTCAAATGTTGGAATCAATGATTGAAAAGCCGATGCCAACAAGAGCAGAAGTTTCGGATGTTGCAACTGCAGTTTATGATGGTTGTGATGCGGTTATGCTTTCGGCGGAAACGGCAGTCGGAAAATATCCGGTTGAGGCAGTGAAGATGATGGGAAAAATCATTACCCAGGTTGAATCTGATCCGCAGTTCTTTCAAAATATCAGAAAAAATCAGGGCGTAAGTTTTTGTATCGGGGAGGAAGATTCAATAGCATATGCTGCCAACGAAATCTCTAAAGTTTTGAAGAAAGTTTCGGCGGTTGTTACTTATACAACTTCCGGAAAGACGACGTTTTTGATTGCAAGGGAGCGTCCGAGTATACCAATTATTGCTTTGACTTTGGATGAAAAGGTAGCTTGTAAGTTGGCTTTGGTGTGGGGAGCACGTCCGATAGTCAAAAAATCTCATTTTTCAAATTTTGAAAAGTTTGAAGATAATGCGGTGCAAGCTGCTCTGGAAAGCGGATTGGTTCATCACGGTGAACATATTATAATTACGGGAGGTTTTCCTCTGGGGGTTAAAGGCCGAACCAATATTTTACATACGGTGCATATCGGATAATATAAAAAACCGCTCAATTTTGAGCGGTTTTTTATGATTTTAGTCGTTGGCATTCGGCCAATTCTTGGCGTTTTCAGCGTTGAATGCAACCCATTTCGGGTCAGCATCTTCTTCAGGGCTGATAGCTTCTTGCGGGCATTCAGAAATGCATACGCCGCAGCTGATGCAGGTATCTGGATCAATTACCAATTGAGTATCACCTTCATGAAAAGCATCAACCGGACATACATCGGCGCAAGATTTGCACTTAATGCAGTTGTCGTTAACAACAGAAACCATGGTTTATCTCCTTGTTATTATTTTCAGCCCTCAATCTAAACAGATTTAAGATAAAATCAAGTAAAAAAATAACAAAACTCACTTGCGAAAGGCTTTTTTGCTTCCCATATAATAAGCAATGGATATTTACGGAGATGAACAATGAGCAAAAAAATGAGTTTTCAGGCAGAAGTTAACAAAATGCTGAACATTGTGGTTAATTCACTGTATTCGGAAAAGTATATATTTTTGAGAGAACTGATTTCAAACGCCTCAGATGCCTGTGATAAATTGAAATATTTGATGTTGAGTAAACCGGATATTGCCAAAGGAAATGGTGAACTGAAAATTGTTTTGAAGCCGGACGATAAAGCTAATACCCTGACTATTTCGGATAACGGAATCGGCATGAACAGAGATGATTTGATCAATCATTTAGGAACAATTGCCAAGTCGGGAACATCGGAATTTGTTGCCAATATGAAAGAAAATGGTTCGGCCGCAGACCTTATTGGTCAATTTGGTGTTGGTTTTTATTCAGCGTTTATGGTTGCCGATAAGGTTGAAATAATTACCAAAAAGGCCGGAGAAGAACAGGCGTATAAGTGGATATCAAACGGGATTGACGGTTTTGAAATTGAGGAGACTACAAAAGAAGGAAACGGTACGGAAATAAAACTTTATCTTAAAGCGGAAGATAAGAACTTTACCGATACAATATATCTGCGACATTTAGTGCGGACGTATTCCGATCATATTAATTATCCGATTGTGTTGGATATAGATAAGGTTGGGGAGGAAACAATAAATACCGGTTCGGCATTATGGACGAGAAACAAGAGTGAAATTACTCAAGAACAATACAAAGATTTTTATCAACATATTTCGCACAACTTTGATGATCCGTGGCTGACTTTGCACTTTAAGGCTGAGGGAAATATCGAATATACGGCACTATTGTTTATTCCATCAAGTCAACCGGCGGATTTGTTTCAGCCGGATCAGAAACACGGTTTGAAGCTTTATGTAAACAGGGTGTTTATTTCAGATAAGGTTGAAGAATTAATGCCTAACTATTTACGTTTTGTGAAGGGAATCGTTGATTCTTCGGATTTGCCGCTGAATATTTCGCGAGAAATGTTGCAACAAAATGCATTGATTGCAAAAATTAAGCACGGAATGGTCGGAAGATTGCTTAAAGATTTGAAAAAACGTGCCGAAAATTATGACGACTATATCAAATTTTGGAACAATTTCGGAATGGCTTTCAAAGAAGGTATATATGAAGACTTTGCTAACAGAGAAGAAATTGCCGGGTTGTCGTTGTTTAATTCTACCCATGGCGGAGAAAAATTGACCACGCTTGATGCTTATATTGAAAGAATGAAGCCGGAACAGAAGGATATTTATTATATTACCGGTGATGATGTTAAAGTGTTGGCAAATAATCCGCAACTGGAGGCTTTTAAGCAAAAAGATTTGGAAGTCTTGTTGTTGGTTGACCCAATAGATGAGTTTTGGACACAGACTTTGCCGAACTATAAAGGTAAAACGATAAAGCATATTGCTCAAGCAGATTTAGATTTTAAGATTGAGCGCAAAGAGCCAAAGGCTGACGAAGGTAGCTTGGATAGGCTACTAAAAATAATGGGGGAAATGTTTAAAGACGAGGTCGGTAAAGTTGTTGCGACCGAAAGGCTGGCTTCAAGTCCGGTAAGTTTGACGGTGGAAAACGGACAAATGAGCATACACCTAGAGCGCTTGATGAGAAACCACCAACAGCAGACGGCTTTTAATTCAACACGAATTTTGGAGGTTAATCCGTACCACCCGCTGATTATTAGGATGAGCGAAATGACGGAAGATAAAAAGAAAAAACCGGAAATTGAAAAGGTGGCAAAGATTTTGTTAGATCAGGCCAAAATCGCAGAGGGAGAACCGATAGGGGATCCATCATTTTATGTAAGTACGATAAGTGATTACATATTACAAGGGATGGTTGGTGATAAAAAGTAGCAAAAAAGAGGGGTGGTCAGCCCCTCTTTTTAGTTTTAAATAGCGTGGGAAGAAAAGGATTTTTGTTTGCAAGAGGCGGTTTTATGTGTTAGTTACTAACATAGTTTGAGGTGGTTTCCGGGAATAATAAAGTGGCAAGAAGACGTCGGGTTCTTTTTTTACATTTGAGCAGGCTGCGCAGGACAATTAAAAAATCTGCAATTGCAGTGCTGTTTGTTTTGGTTTTTGTGTTTATGTTGCTGAACAAAACCAATAATGCGTTAATTGAAAAAACATCTACCACTGCGGAGGAAATTGTTACTCCAATAACCGAAATTTTGGTTATGCCGGCAAGTATGTTGTTAAACGGATATGACTATTTGCGCAGTTTGAGAAAAATTGATCTGGAAAACCAAGCATTGCGTGAGGAAAATCGAAAGTTAATTATTGCCAATGCAAAGAATCGGGCTCTTGAAATTGAAAATAAAATTCTTTCAAATCTGTTGAACTATGTAGTGCCACCAAAAGCCGAATTTATAACAGCAAAAGTTGTAGCGCAGGAAGGAACGGCTTTTGCACATTCTTTGACTGTTTATGTGGGAGAAAACAGCCGTGTTGAAAAAGGGCAGGTGGCCATAAGCGATAAAGGTGTTGTTGGCAGAGTTGAAGATGTGGGAGCAAGATATGCAAAAATTGCCTTGATTAATAATATAAACTCAAAAATTTCGGTGATGATTGAAAATTCACGAGTTCGAGGAATGATGGTCGGGCAGAATGATATTTGGCCGGATTTGGTGTTTTTGCCGCTTGATGCTGATTTGAAGGTTGGAGATAAGGTTGTAACTTCGGGAATCGGTGGTGTATTTCCAGTGGGATTGCCGGTAGGAAAAATTGCATCAGTGAGCAAAAGTGAGGTGAAAATTGAGCCGGCTAATAATTTGTCACGCCTTGAATATGTCATGATTGTCGATTATAAATTGCCAGATCCAGCAAATGAGCTTTATGAGGACGAACATAAATGAGAGAGGGGTGGCATGAAACTCTTGCAAACTGGCTGTTAAAATGGTTGCCTTTGTTCGTTTCGGTATTGTGGTTGATGGTTTCTTTTATTCCATTAAAATCAGAAATAAGTGCCAACGCCAGACCGATGTTGGGTTTGATGTGTGTGTATTTTTGGACTGCATATCGTTCGGATTTGTTTTCGTTGATGTCAATTTTTATATTGGGCCTGATTTCAGATGTTTTGTCGGTTGCACCGCTAGGAATTCACTTGTTTATGTATTTGATAATGTATTTATCGGTTACCAAAATATCAAAATATATTAATGATAAAACGTTTGAAATTTTGTGGATAGGTTTGGCTTTATTGTTACCAGTTGCAATGTTGGCAGGGTGGCTTTTGATGTCGATTTATTATGCAAATTTTTTGCCGCTAAAAAGCTTGTTGTTTTCATATTTAATCAGCGTGGCATTGTATCCGCTTTTTGGTGGAATAAATGCGCTTATAGTTAATAATTGTTTACAGGATGAAAACTGATGAACAGAGATAACAGCAAAGGTAAAGTTTTGATTTTGAGGACGCTGGTTTGGGGCGGAATCCAGCTGCTTTTGTTGTTGGTTATTGTCGCAAGATTGGTTTATTTGCAAGTTTATGAGGCCGATAAGTATAAGACTATGTCGGAAGAAAATCGTATTTCTTCGCGAATTCTGGTGCCGCCGAGGGGAGTTATTTTTGACCGTAACGGGGTGCCTCTGGCCGATAATAAGCAAAACTTTCAGGCAATGTTGGTTGCTGAGCAAACTAACAGCGTTGATAGAACCATAGAACAATTTAAGAAACTTATGCCTCTGAGTGAAAGCGAAGAAGCCAGAGTTCGCCGAGATTTGAAAAGATATCGTCGTTTTGTGCCGATAAAGCTGAAAGAAGGATTGAATTGGGAAGAAGTTTCAAAAATATTGTTAGCAACACGTGAAATGGCAGGCGTGGTGGTTGATGACGGCTTGAGCAGAAGTTATCCTTTCGGCAAACAAACGGCTCATGTCTTGGGATATGTGGCAGCGGTGTCTGAGGAGGATTTAACAAAAGACAACGATCCTTTGTTAGAAACACCGGGGTTTAAAATCGGTAAAATTGGGCTAGAAAAACGTTATGAAAAAACATTGCGTGGTAAAGGTGGAAATCTAAAATTAGAGGTTAATGCCGTTGGCCGGGTTATGAAAGAAATAGAAAGGGAAGACGGCGAATCCGGAAAACCACTTAATCTGACTTTGGATAGTCGTTTGCAACAAAAAGCGTATGAGCTGTTTGGGGAGCAAAGCGGGGCTGCGGTTTTGATGGATGTAAACAGCGGAGAAATTTTGATGTTTATATCAATGCCGTCTTATGATTCAAATGATTTTGTGCAAGGTGTAAGTCAAGATGTGTATAATGCGTTGTTGTATGATGAAAAACAGCCGTTGATTAATAAAGCAATAGCCGGTAGGTATTCTCCGGGGTCAACTTTTAAGATGATGGTGGCATTGGCAGCTCTTGAAGCCGGAGTAATTACTAAAGATACGAGGGTCGGATGTAGTGGAAAATTAAACTTTGGCAACCACTTGTTCCACTGCTGGAAAAAAACGGGACATGGAGCCTTGAACGTGGTTGAAGCATTACAGCATTCGTGCGATGTCTTTTTCTATGAAGTGGCACACAGAGTTGGCATAGACCGTATTGCGGCAATGGCTCGACGCTTTGGTCTGGGAGCGCAAACGGCTTTAAAATTTGATGATGAAAAAGCCGGAGTGATTCCGGATAGAGCTTGGAAGTTGGCAAATCTTGGCGAATCATGGCAAGGTGGTGAAACTTTAATTGCGGGTATCGGGCAAGGATATGTTTTGACGACACCTATACAATTGGCGGTAATGACGGCGAGAATTGCTAACGGGGGTAAAATGGTTGAACCAAGTTTAACCAAAGTCAGCCCTAAGAAAATTGCCAAGTTTAAGGATATGGGGATTAATCCGGTACATATGGCTTTGATAAAAGAAGGAATGTGCAGTGTGGTCAATCGCCCAGGAGGAACAGCGTTGATGTCGGCATTTGATTATAAAGGTAAAAAGATGTGCGGCAAAACCGGAACTACACAGGTCAAAAGAATTACGATGAAAGAACGACAAACAGGTATTGTCAGACAGGAAGATACTCCGTGGAAATATAGAAATCATGCACTTTTTGTAGGATATGCTCCCCATGATAATCCTAAATATGCAGTAGCGGTGTTGGTTGAACACGGGGGCGGAGGTTCAAGTGTGGCGGCACCAATTGCATCAAAGTTATTAAAAGAAGCATTGATATTGGACGAGGAAAACGAGTAGATGTATAAGTTTTATAAAACAGGATTTCGTAATCCCAATCTGAGTTTTAAGGAAAAGTGGAATAATATTAATTTTACTTATTTCTTTTTTATTTTTATGCTTGCAGCGGTTGGTGTACTGATGTTGTATTCAGCAGCAAACGGAAATTGGAATGTTTGGGCGTTAAAGCATGCCGTGCGCTTTGCAACAGGTGTTTTCTTTATGGGAATTTTGGTATTTGTAGATATTAAGGTGTTTTTGCATTATGCTTATTATTTTTATGCAATATCGCTTTTGTTATTGATTGTGGTGGAAGTGGCTGGGCATACCGGAATGGGTGCCACAAGGTGGATTAATCTAGGGTTTATGAAGTTGCAACCCTCAGAATTGATGAAAATAGCATTGGTCTTGGCGTTGGCAAAATATTTTCATTCAACAACGCTACAAAACATAGAGACCATCCGCGGAATTATTCCTCCGTTGCTTATGGCTTTGGTGCCGGCAGGGCTGATTATGATACAGCCGGATTTAGGAACAGGTGCAATGTTGTTGATGACAACGGGGGTAATATTGTTTGTTGTCGGAGTGCAAATTTGGAAATTTGCAGCAATAGGCATTGGCGTTGCGGCTTTGATGCCTATAGCTTGGCATTTTTTGCATGATTATCAAAGACAGAGGGTGCTGACTTTCTTGAATCCAGAACGTGATCCTTTGGGAGCCGGGTATCATATTATGCAATCAAAAATTGCGCTTGGCTCAGGGGGCGTGTTTGGGAAAGGTTTTTTGAGCGGTACGCAGAGTCATCTTAATTTTTTGCCTGAGAAGCATACAGACTTTATCTTTACAATGTTATCAGAAGAATTTGGAATTATTGGGGCGTTAGCGGTAATAATAATTAACTTTTTGATTTTGTTGTACAGTTATTCTTTTGCACTAAAAACGACGAGCTATTTTGCTAAGCTGACGATTATCGGTCTCAGCACGAACTATTTTTTGTATATATTTATAAATATTGCAATGGTGTTGGGGTTGATACCGGTTGTGGGTGTACCTTTGCCGATGATTTCGTACGGCGGAACAGTAATGTTGTCAGTAATGGCAAGCTTTGGCATTATTATGGCGATGTATGTAAATAAAGATACAAACCTTGGAAAAGACTAAAATAAAAAGCTCCGGATATTGTCCGGAGCTTTTTGGTGGATAAAAAATTTATCTTACAAATAGCAAAACTTCGGAAACTGGTGATCTTTCGCTTATGCGTGCATTCAAATTAACATTATTGGCATTGGCTCCAAAGCTAACAACTTCATTCATAATTTTTGACGCATAAGATTGTGCGCGATCCTGGTTGGCGCTGGAAGAAACAGCTACGACATCAAAAATCGCATTCGGTTTGCGACTTAATGCGGATTTTACAGCTGTATTGAGGCCATCTCGATAGTTAACATTGCTGTTATTAAATTTTACTGAAAATAAAGGCATATTGTTAAAACCGGCATTGGTTGAGCGCGGAGCTGAAGTGTGAGAAGTCGCAACCAAAGGTGTTACAGCAGGGGAATGACTAATCGTTCTGGAAAAATTTCCACTGCTACTGCCAATTTTAACGCTGTCATGCAAAGCGTTAACCTCTTGGCTTGACTGAACGGCATTTTGTTGTTGAAAATTAGCCGCACTTGAAACGCTGTCGTTTAATGCGGAGGCTTTTTGAGCTAAGGCAATAGTTTCGCTCTGGAGTTCACGCAGTTGTTTGTGGTCTTCGTCAACAGCCCCGGAAATATTAAATGCCGCAGAGATAGAGTTTTCAAGGTAGTTAATTGAAGTTAAAGTTGTAGCGGTTTTTGTTGAAAGATTTTCAAGAGCATTGGCATTAGTAAACATGTTTTGGACATTGCCTTGTGCTTGTTGCAACATAGCGTACATATTCGGGTTGCCCGGGGTTGTACCGGCCTGCAACTTGTTTTGAACGGTAGATATAGTTTTTTGATAAAGGTTGGCGTTACGAGAAACGTTAGAACTTATTTTATCAAGTTCTTTTTGGTTAGATTTTTGTGCTTGGGTGAGCTGTTTTAGTTCCTGACGAAAAGCAGCAACCCTTTGACCGACAAATGTGCCGGTGTAGGAACCGTTTACAACGTTAGAGCTGTTAGCATAAATGTTTTCTTGCGAATCAGATCCAATCAACGAAGGGTAGCCCTGGTTATCGGAAGTGCATGCGGAAATTGCAAGGGTGCAAACTGCGGCAAATGCTTTAATTACAACGTTTTTCATATAATTAATTACCTTTTATTCAAAAAAATAAATTTTCTACTTAATGATTTTTTACACGTTTCTTTGTTATTGTAAAGAAAATTTTGATGTAAAAAATCATAAAAACCAAATTCTGTTAGTATGTTAAACCAAAAAAATTAAATTTGTTTAAATTTTACTTGCAAAAAAAAATAAAAGAATGTATTAAGGTGTTCGTAACGCAAAATTATGCGCTCGTAGCTCAATTGGATAGAGCATCTGACTACGGATCAGAAGGTTGTGAGTTCGAATCCCGCCGAGCGCGCCATTATAAACCCCTCGATTAAAGAGGGGTTTTATGTTTTTCAATTTGGCGGGCTTCGAACTTGTGAGTTCGTTCAATTCCGGCTAAAGATTTTGTTTCGCTTTTAGAATCAAAAACAGAACAGCACCTTTTGAGGGGTGCTGTTCTGTTTTGAGATTAGAGATTATAACAGTTCATAGATGGTTGCATCTCTAAGTTTGGAGACGTTGACTTTCATTCCGGGTTTTGCCTCATACCAGAATCCGTCTTGAGTCATAAGAATAGAGGTGTGAGTTCCGTCTGTAAAAGTAACGTTGGCGACGGTATAGGCTCCACCCTGAAAACTTCCCGAGAGAGAACCTTTGGCTTTTCCTCTACCACCTCCGCCTAACAGACTGACAAAGGCAAGGAAGGAATTGTATGCAAAGTCTCCTTGGATTGATCCTTGGTATGCACCCTCAATTCTACGAATGTTTACGGTTTTAATTACTACTTGTTTCTGGGGTTTTTTGTACTCATACCAATAGTAATCGCCAGTGTGGTAGATGAGATCCCCTTGTTTGAGACTTATTACAGTAATGTTAGTTAAATTGGTTTTGATGTCTCGCATTTTTCCTCCAGGGGATTTAGCAATGTAGCCATAACGGATATGACTACCAAAAGGAGCCAAGACTGTTCCATCAGAAAGAATTGCACGAGGAAAGTTCATTTCCGAGCATTTAGCTCTAGAAAAAAAACCGCCGTGATCTTCTAGCGTACAGCATTTCACGTAGGTTACATCCTCTACCTTGAGGAATTCTTGCGAAGTTGCTTGAAAAGCGACAAACATCGCAACTAAAATAAAAAATAACTTTTTCATAATGTAAAGATTTTAAATAATAGTAAAGAAATATTAATAATACTCAAGTGGTTGGCATTGTATACAAAAATGACTTTTTGTCAAGTTATTTTTTTAAGATAAACAAGTATGACTGAAAATTAAAGCATTTCGTGCTGGTTGGTGGGAAGATGCAGTTTGTTCCAATTCAGTGCGTTTTGTACAAATTGGGTGGCTCTTTCAAATGAAAAAGAATTGTTGTCTTTTAATTTTCCTTCGGCATCAATAAAGATATTTGTTTTAGCGACTTTGCTGATTTTATCAAGTTCTTGAACAATATTTTCGGGGGAAAGCCCGCCGGCGTAACCTTGAAATACATCTTCAAAAAGCGGGGGTCTTTGAGTATCGGGCAGTTTTCCTTCACCAAAAGAATCGTCGAACAAAACGTCAAAAGGCATGCCATGGTGATGAGCCATTTGAATAAAAGGCAGGTTAGGGCGGCTTGCCGATAAAATAATCCGATGTGTCGGAACGGAGCTTACGGCGTTTTGAAGTTTGGTAAAATCAGGGGTTGTTTTGCCGTTGAATGTTTCACGTCCAATTTTGAAATTAAGTTGCAATCGTCCAATAATATTGTCGTTATTTAAGAGTTCAATTATTTCCGGAGGAACCATGCCTTCGCAAAAAGATGTGGCAAAACCTTCGTTTAAGTGTAAGGCGATACGTCCTTTAATTTGTTTTTCAGCAAGTTTGGCGGTTAATTCCTGGAGCCACTCAAAACGGGGTGTTTGATACCCAGCTTTTCTGGGAGAACATTGAACACCGAACTCTATACAAGAATGTTCTTTTAAAAAACGAATGGCTTCATCGACGTCGTTTTTTTCGTTAACTCCGGAACAAACAATGGTTTTTAAAAACATGATTTTCCCTCTATTTAGCTAAACCGGCAATTTCGGCACGGAGTTCATCAATGCCACGATTTTTTTCAGAACTGGTGGCAATAAGATTGATGTGTGCCGCTGCGTGTTCTTTGATGATTTTGTTGGTTTCGTTGATAACTTTTGCCAGTTCAACTGCAGAAATTTTATCGGTTTTGGTGAGAACAATTTGATAATTTACGGCGGCTTTATCAAGCATTTCCATAATTTCGGAATCAACTTTTTTGATACCATGACGGGAATCAATCAACAAAAAGACCCTTTTGAGGTTGGCGCGTCCCTGAAGATAGGCAAAAATCATCTTTTGCCATTTCTTAACAAGCGAATCAGGGGCTTGGGCAAAACCGTAGCCGGGCATGTCGACGATATAAAGTTTATCGGAGAGGTTGAAATAATTGAGCTGTTGGGTGCGCCCTGGAGTGTTCGAGGTTTTGGCTAAAGTCTTGCGCCCGGTGAGGGCATTAATCAAGCTCGATTTTCCAACGTTGGAGCGACCGGCAAAAGCAATCTCGTCCACGATATTATCGGGGGGGAGTTGATTGAGCGAGGCAACCCCAAGAACAAAAGAACAATCCGAGGCAAAAAGAACTCGCCCGTCTTCTATTTGTTGTTCGGTATAGCGAGGAGTTGTCGTGTCCATGTTTAGTTCCTGTTTTTGTAGAGAATGGCGCGTTGCTGTAAAATGGCCAATAAATTACTGAACGACCAATAGATTACCAAACCGGCGGCAAAATGTCCCATCATAAACGTAAAGATTAAGGGCATTAAAGCAAAAGCTCGGGCTTGATCTTTGTTGGTAGGAGCCGGGTTCATCTTTTGTTGAATGAACATAGTTATTCCCATTATAATGGGCCAAACACCTATGTCTAAAACGCCGGGGATTGGTAAATGTGACCAAGAAGAAATGGTCAGAGGGTCAGGAGCAGAAAGGTCTTTAATCCATCCAATAAAAGGAGCTTGGCGGATTTCAATGGCGATGTTCAGCACTTTGTATAGTGAGAAAAATACCGGAATTTGAATAAACATTGGCAAACAACCGGAAGCAGGATTTATTTTTTCTTTTTGGTAAAGTAGCAAGGTTTCTTGTTGAATTTTGCGTTTGTCATCAGCGTATTTTTCCTGGAGTTCACGCAGTTTCGGTTGCAGTTTTTTCATTTTAGCCATGTTTTCAAATGATTTGTTGGCAATCGGAAACATAATCAAGCGTAATAGTGCTGCAAAAAGCAAAATAGCCCATCCCATGTTGCCGATTATTTTATAAAGGTAGTCTAAAATGTAGAAAAACGGCTTGGTTAAAAAATAATACCATCCAAAATCAACAGCTAAATCAAATTTGTTGATGTGTAAGTCTTTGGTGTATTTATCCAAAAGTTTTATTTCTTTCGCGCCAGCATAAAGCATTTGTTGGGTTGAGCCAATGCCACCGGCATCAACTGTTAGCGGAGAGCCAACAAAGTCAGCCTGGTATAAGGTGCCGTTTTGACTGAATTTTACTTTTGCCGGCTGTGGAGCATCTAAAATAAAGGCAGAAAACCAATAGCGATCTGAAAAACCAAGCCAACCTTTTGAAGTTTTGAATTTTTTAGGTTCTTTTTTGAGATCAGAATATTTAATTTCTTCAAGTTTGTCGTTGAAAACACCAATCATCCCTTCATGAACAATGCCGCTACGAAAGGAGCCGTTGTTGCTGCGAGCTATAAAACCATATGGATATAAGGTTATATTTTTGGAAGAGTTGTTTTCAACCGACTGGTTGATAGTAAACATATAGTGGTCATCGATAGATATTTTAGTGATAAAACGTAGTTCCTGTCCGTTGTCCCACTCAAGTACGACGGGAGTTGTCGGAGTGAGGCGGGAGCCTTTTACAGTCCATAGGGTTTCAGAGTCAGGCAGTTTGATTTGTTTGTCAGACGATAACCAACCGAATTCAGCATAATAAGGATTTGTGGTTTTGGCAGGGGTAAAAAGTTCAACTTCGGGGCTTCCGGCATCAATGTTTTGTTTGTATTTTTTGAGCCAGAGGTTGTCTATACGACCGCCGGATATGCGCAAAGAGCCTTTGAGAGAATCGTTATCAATTTCAAGTCGAGGGGATGATTGTAAAACCTCGTCAGTTGTTAAAGTCTGCTCAACAGGGGATTTTTCTTCGGTAGAAAGATTGGCGGTTTCTTTTACGGAAAGTTCTTCAACGGCGGCAGTTTGAGCAGCCGGTGTCGGTGTTTTTTTGTGGTCAACAAAAAAATAATCAAATGCAAAAATGACTACCAAAGAAAGTAAGATAGCGTTGCGAAAACTTTTAAAATCATCCATTAGAAAATATTCCTATTAATTTATTAAATTGGTTAAAATATAACAGTATTTATGAGCAATGCAAGTTTTTATGACGGATTGTGTTCATCTTTGGGCGGCACAGGGTCGTAACCGCTTCCACCCCAGGGATGGCAACGTAAAATTCTCTTTGTGCCGAGGTAAATGCCTTTGATTATGCCGTGAGTTTCAATGGCTTCAACCATATATTGGGAACAAGTCGGTTGATAACGGCAGACGTTGGGCATTAAAGGAGATATCGCCTTTTGATAAAATTTAATCAACAGTAGTATCGGTAGGCGAATTATTTTCTGTAACAAGGGAATGACCCTCCGGTACAAATCGGCGATTGATTTTTTGAATAGCATACTGAAAATCACGGCAAATGGTTGAAAAATCAGCATCAGCAGTAGTATAGCGTGCAATCAAGACATAGTCAAAATCAGGTAGCGCCAATTGATTGAAAAACAATGCCGCCGCAGCTCTAAGTCTGCGACGACAACGATTACGTACATGGGCTTTGCCTATTTTTCTGGTGGTGGTAAAACCAATTCGTGAGCAGGATGTCGGTTGACTTAAGCCACTCGGAGCAGCTTGTAAAACCAAGCTGGAAGTTGGTACATGTTCACCGTATTTTGTCAGTCTTACAAAATCACAGCGTTTTTTTAATACCAAAAAAGAAGGCATTTGCCAAAAGCCCTAATTAAGCAGAGAGCTTAGCACGTCCTCTGGCTCTGCGGGCAGCCAATACTTTGCGTCCACCTTGAGTAGCCATACGTGTGCGAAAGCCATGACGACGGGCTCTAACGATTTTTGAAGGTTGATATGTGCGTTTCATTTTTATTCTCCGGTTTATTATAGTTATTTAAAGCTCCGCTTTATGCGGGGTTCTCGGTTATTGTGCGTTTCTTATAAGGGCAAAAACAATGGTTGTCAATATAAAAATAATTAAGGTACAAAAAACCCCGCTTTTGCGGGGTTTGATTGCAAAATCAGGAAATTTATTTGTTAAAATTGTTTTCCTGTTTTTTGGCCTCATCATCAGTACGAGCAACGTTTACCAAAATCTCTTGGCTGACTTCCGGATGAAGATTGATGTTTACGCGGTAAACACCAAGGTCTTTAATTGGACGTTCCAGTGATATAAAACGGCGCTCAATATCTTTGCCGGCTTCTTTCATGGCTGCGGCAATGTCGCGAATGCTGACAGAACCGTAGAGTTGACCGGTTTCAGCTGCTTGACGGATCAAAACAACTTTGAAGCCTTGTAATTCGGCAGCCTGCTTTTTAGCGTTGTCAAGCAATGCTTTGTTGTGAGCTTCGAGCTCAGCCTTT
>JAEEYV010000021.1 GCA_016288295.1 Alphaproteobacteria bacterium | reverse complement strand
AATCATCACCACAAAAGGCACCACCATTCTGGCTATCTCCAGATGTGATAACTTTTCATCATCATACTTTCTGTGCTTTTTCTCACCGCCATTAGAAGAAGTGCTTTTTGTCGTGCATAACGCTAACAACGGTTTCCTATAATGGTAGCACGCAACGAGCAGAATAAGCGCTAAGCATGTCCATATTACCCATGGATCCGGAAGATCAATGTTAAACATAACACTTCAGGTCTTAAGGTTACACTTACTTCTTGCCTCCGGGAACCACGGCCAACGCCTCATTACCCATCATCAACGTCGACGGAACATCGCCATTCCACTGACCAAGAGCTTTTGCAATCAGATATTCGATATAGAGCGGGTTATCGATAGAATCGCATTCCAAATGTAAAGCTTCAGCCCTTGCTCTAGCATCTGTCAGGACCCTTTCCGCCTCTATCTTAGCCACAGCAAGATCTATATTTGCCTGCTCAAATTTGCTATCGAATACAAAGCCGGTCAACTGCATACCATCAATCTCTGCAACCCAAGTCGAATCAATCTCGTTTTTGATAATCTGTTTTATACCATCTCGTACTGTTCCCTGGTTCATAATCAGGTAACTCGGATCATATTTACCAAGAGTCTGGAAAATCGCTCCGTTTAGCACGGGCTCAAGCACCTTTCTTTCAAAAACGGTATCCGGACCAACGTTTTCATACAAAGAAGCAGCATTGTCTCCCACCAAGTGGTAACTGATCTTTGCTCTAAACTGTGTAATACGAACTCCAGTTTGGGTTTTTAGCGCTGCCCCGCTATAAGAGTAGTCGTAAACCTGAAGACGGGTATCAAAAAGGATAACCGACTCCAAAAACGGAATCTTTGCATTAGGACCACTCTTCATGACATTAGGAGAGACAGAACCTTGCCTATCTCTTACACCGACATGTCCTGCAGGCACACGAACATAAATGTTGTACCCAACAAAAAGAAGTAGAATACCCAGCAAAAACCAAAGTACGGGGTTCTTCCTCAACGATGTTTTCATTTTAAGATGCTGAACAGCTTCCTGTCCCTGAGCACTTGTGCTCATCCCTTCTTCTTCGTTCATAATGAAACTTTTTAATAAGATTAATAAATAATTAATAAATACGATTTAATCAGGCGCAATTTATCACATTTTGACAAAAAAGTCAACATTTTTTTAAAAATATTTTGGCAAGATAATTTTCAGGAACAAATTTTACCCTTTTTGATGCTATAATTATGGCTCTCATCCACCAGTTCAAACAAGTCCTCATCACTTATAGTATCGTCAAGCACCAATGTAATCCAATACTTTTTGTTCATATGATATGCCGGATAAAATCCCTGTTGTTCCAAAAGTGTAGGGATTTTGTCTTCATCAACCTTAATATTGACCACATCAACCTCTCCGCTTGCTTTATCCACCAACTTATTAAAACCTATATTCATAATCAAAGCATACCATTTGTTGCTGTCATTATTTCTGAATACACCGTATTCATTATATTTTTTCCATGGAAAATCCGGCTTATCACCATACGTCTTGGCAATAAAATCTACCAATCTATTAGCCTGTCCGCTAGCAAAACTATTTTCACTGCAACACAAATTTTTAATTTCTCGCAGAATTTTTTCATACTCCGCACGCACTTTATGAGCATATCCTTCCGCCCCACATTCTATTCTCAACGGAAGATAGACATCACCGCTTGCAACATCAAAAACCTCCCCTCTCACCTTTTTTTGAGCGTCAATTTGCACAACAGCCTTAAAATCACCATTCATAAAAGTCTTTTCATATACCCAACTACCGTCATATTTTGCAAATCCGTATTTTTTCAACTTTTGCAAATTAACTTTTGATTTTTTAAAAACTCTATCTTCTATTGTCATTTTTGCCCCAAATAAATCGGCTCATCTCAACATTTTTTTAATTTTTTCATCTTAAAATCAAGTATAACAATATAAAGGATTTGATATGTCAAGCATTAGTTTAACCGAAAAAAGCAACCCCGACACCAAAGACATTGACCTTATGTCATCTCTCCAGATTGTTACCGCCATCAACCATGAAGACCTAAAAGTTGCTCCGGCTATTCAAAAAGTATTACCCCAAATTGCCGATGCCGTTGAAACCATTGCTCAAGCTTTTATCAATGGAGGAAGACTGGCCTATTTTGGCGCCGGCACATCCGGTCGTATTGGTGTACTTGATGCCTCTGAATGTTGGCCGACTTTTGGTGTGGAACACGGCATGGTTTGCGGTTATATTGCCGGCGGAGACGAAGCCTTGCGCCTGTCTGTCGAAAACGCTGAAGATAGCGCTGAAATGGCACTCCAAGATCTTAAAGATTTTGCCCCCACATCCAAAGACGTTATTGTTGGTATATCAGCAAACGGCTCTCCACGTTATGTTATGACTATAATGGAACAAGCTCAAAAAATCGGTTGCAAAACCATTGCCATAACCTCAAATCCCGATGCCTTAATTAAAAAATTTGCTGATATTTTCATCAACCCGATTGTTGGAGAAGAAGTTATTACCGGCTCCTCTCGCATGAAATCGGGTACCGCACAAAAAATGATTTTAAACATGCTTTCAACCGGGGCAATGATTCGTATTGGTAAAACTTATCAAAATTATATGATAGACTTGCGAGTTTTGAACGAAAAACTCCAACAACGAGCAATCCGCTTTGTATCCGAAATTACCGGAATAAACGAAAAAGATGCCGTAAATTATCTTCGCCAAAGCAATAACAATGTTAAAATCGCCTGTGTTATGGCCACAAAAAAATGTAATTTTGAGCAGGCCGAACAACTCTTAAAACAAGCCGACGGAATTTTACGCAAAGCAATTTCATAATTACAAAATCATCTATTAACTTGTTTTGGGTTATACTTTTTGACAAAAAATATTGACAACGATATTACAATGTGATATTTAGCAGAAATGTTCTTTTATTATTAAACAGATTTATTATGACAAAACATCAGGAAACTGTTCTCGAACATGTTAGGCAGCAGCTTAAATCAAGCGGACTAACAGTAGCTGACCTTGTAACCGCCGCCGATTGGCCGGCTATCAAGAAAAAGTTTGACAAGCCTCATTCAGGAGGAGGTTCTATCCACTAATCGCAAACCCCTGCCGTCCCTCAAAGGACCGCAGGGGTTCGTTATATCTGTATTAAATTCTTTGACACCGGCTACAATTTTATATATTCTGCAAATAGAGGTGCTGTTATGGAAAATAAAAAAACAATAAAAATCAATTTTTGTGATTTCACTAAATTACTCAATCCACAATCCAATCCGTTTATAAAAATTTTATAGCAACATTATAACGTGGTTATTTCCGATGATCCTGATTTTCTATTTTATTCCAGTTTTGGAACAGAATATCAAAAATACAACTGCACCAAAATATTTATTAATAACGAAAATATTATTCCTAATTTTAATGAATGTGACTACGGCACCGGATTTGACTATATAGATTTTGGCAATCGTTACATACGTTATTTGCGTGCAGCACCAAGTATTAATGTTACTGACCGTACATCAGTTGACAACAGCTTTTTCAACCGCCGTTTTTGTAATTTTATATATTCTAATGCCACCAGCGGTGAAGGCGCCGTTTTACGCCAAGAATTTTGCAAAAAACTTATGGAATATAAGCATATTGATTGTCCCGGAAAAATTTTAAACAATATGACAGCCGAAGACCTTGTTCCTCGTTTTGGTACCGGTCAATGGGAAAGCAAAATTGAGTTTTTGAAAAAATACAAATTTACCATAGCTTTTGAAAATTCACGCTCTAATGGCTATACTACCGAAAAACTCCCTCAACCTTTTCAAGCCTTTTCAATTCCGATTTATTGGGGCAATCCGCTCGTAACACGCGATTATAATCCAAAAGCATTTATTAATTGCAATGATTATGACAATGACATGGATGCCGTCATTAATCGCATAAAAGAGCTTGATAATGATCCTGATAAATACCTAGCTATGTTGTGTGAAAACCCGATGCAACCTGATTTTGACTTTGAACATAAACAAAAATTTGAACAATGGCTCATAAATGTTATTGAAAATGGCAATCACCCTTTCAATAAAGATCCCAGAAATTGGCAAGGAATTCCATACCGCAATACCATTCACAATTTACAACAAAAAAATACCGAAATTCTAAAAGAAAATAAAAAATTACAAAAAACAATAGCTCGCCTTAACAAAGCCGTATCTCAACATCAAAAAACCGTTACCGGCAATTGGTGGTATAAACAAGTTAAAACCCCTAATTATACTAAAATCTACATTTTTGGTATCCGTATCAAAAAAACAAAAAAACAACTTAAACAATAAATATTGATATTCTTACCTTAAGGATGTATAATAACAACACAGGTCATATAATTATAGAAAGTTATGATATGTTTAAGCTTGGTTCACAACAATCCGGTCGCTCAATGGTTGAAATGCTTGGTGTATTGGCCATAATCGGCGTTTTGTCTGTTGCCGGTATTGCCGGATATTCTAAAGCCATGGCCAAACATAAACAAACCAAATTGCTTGAACAAATGTCGCTTTTGGTTGCTAATACTCGAGCTGCTTATGCCAATCAGCCCAACTACGCCGGATTAACCAATTCAGTTGCAATTAACCTAAGTTTAGTGGATGATAACATGAAAGTCATTACCAGTAGTGGTACATTCGATCCTAATCAAATCAAAAATTCATATGGCGGTGATGTTACGATTAATACATATGGTACTACCCCAACCAAATTTTTCATAACAATTACTAATATCCCTGCAGAGGCCTGTGGTATGCTCATTACTACCGATTGGGGATATAATGATAATAACCCACTGGAAATATATACGATAAATAATACTATAACAAGCGATTTTTCACTTATTGCTAGTAATTGTAAAAATGGCGGTAGTACCAATACCATTAAGATGCAACACCACTAATATGCTATAAAAAAACAAAAGCCCTGATTTACAGGGCTTTGAGATGGTGCTCGGGGACGGGATCGAACCGCCGACACGAGGATTTTCAGTCCTCTGCTCTACCAACTGAGCTACCCGAGCAGGTTAACGCAACCGTTTATAATGTATATTTTACACATTGTCCAGCATATTTTTGCATTTTATTTATTTTTTTGCTAATTACTTGTAAAAGCTCATCTTTTTTTGTGATCAGATCTATATTTTGCAACCCCCATGGCAATCGCATACATTTTGTTGTAAAGCTTTATGCCATTTTCATAAGCCTCATCAAACCATTGAGCTTCTTGTCCTTCCCCGCTCACCAAATCCTTAACTGTTCCCAATTCACCTGTACTTTCAAGCGCATTCTTTACGCCATTGATTAAGGCATTTCCTTCCATAACAAGCATTTTTGAGGCATCTTCACTATGCATTGAACTGGGAACAAAACCAAAAAAGTTGTGGTCATCACAACCATATCCCATTCTATCTGTCAAAAACAAATTTCCCCGTTCATCTGGAAAATAGCACAATGGAATATTTTCAGCTTCAATTATCGAGCGCATACTTTTTTCAAAAAGATTACAATGATCAATTTCCATATCCCAAGCAGAGGCAAACGAAATCATCGTTGATTTTGAAACACCAAGCGGACAATATGGTGACTGTGATACAATTAACAACTGTTTTTGAATATATTCTCTGCTTTCAGCACTATATTTTAGTTCTTCCATCCTAGCCTGCATCATTTCTTCAAGTTTTAATGCCGTATAAGCTCCATGACAATGAGCAAATATCTGCAATTTTCTTATATTCTCGACCGCTTGTTTATCGCTAAACCTTTGCCCGTTATCACATAAACATGGCTCAATAAAATCATTAAAAATATCTTTTATATATTTAGGATCTTTTGTTTCTTCATTAAGTTCCTTATCGCCGACATCACGATGATAGTCATGCATCATTTTTGTTCGTGACCAGTTAACATCCATATATTCTCCAAAATCATAAACCACACCATAGATATTAACCTGATCTTGTAAACCATGCGCTTCCATTAAACGATAAATTTCCCCTAAATAACCGTTTAATTGCCTTTCATAACGTACGGCATCACCACCCAACACCAACACACGTGGCTTATGACTATCAAGTTTCTCGACACGTTCAATTCCATATGGGCACTCATCACTTGTTTCTCTTCTTTTATAAACTGTAATCTTACTACGCAATTTTTCATGTTCACCCAAAGTTTCATATGCCACTTTTTGTGATATTTTACTATTATTTGGGTGTTCAAGTCCTTTGTTAATCAAAGCCTTAATTCTCATCTCGTATTTTGGAAAAATCTTTAACATTCTTCCGGCACTTCGATATAATTCCGCAAGAGCATTACAATTTTGTGATTCATCTGTTACATGTTCTTCCATTAATACCAAACATTTCTCTGGCATTGTTTCATCAATTGGTCTGCTATCATCAATATACACCGTATTTTCATCAGCACCTAAATTACAAATCCCCATATACGCCAAATTTTGATAAAAATGATTATAATTTTTTGAAGTCAGATTACTTTTCAGAAACGTCATCAGCATTTGCTCTAATTCTGGATGTACATTATATATTTCATAAGCATTTTCATAAATTGTTTTATTTATTTTTTCATTATCCATTGCCCTTTTAAGCATTCCATCGACATTATTATTTGTTACCAATATCGACTTTACTGCTGCCGTTCCATAAACATGCATATGATTTGCATCACAACGCTCAATATTTTCTAAAATCTTATCAAAAAAATAATTTGCCAATTCAGGATACGTTTCCAACAAACCCGGAATACAGCGCATAGCAAAAACATCATTAAATGATAACGCCTGTTCATACTCTTCTTTTAATTTATGCTCCTCAACATTTTTTGCCGCTTTACAAAAGCATTTGACTGCACCCGGCATAGTATCTGAGTTAAAACCTTTTGCTCTTAAAGAACTCCTGACAGCACTTAGTACATAACGTGATAAATCCGGATACTCATCCAAAGCCTTATCAAAATTCTGATATCCGTAATAACAGTCTTCAAACGTCAAATCATTTTCATTCGCAAATATTGACAGCCAATCATATGCTTCACTTTTTTTCATTATTCCTCCGGTAACACAACTTATATACATATTTTTACCATAAAATTCCAATTATGTCCACCACTTCAATTTTTCAAATTTTTAAAAAACACTAAAAATCATCAAAAAATGGCAATTTTTGCACATTTTTGCCCCAAAAAATGCATTTTTTTGCATATTTTTGTTGTTTTAAATTTCAAATTGGAGTACAAACAGAAACAGTTGTTTTAATTTTATAGAGAGAAAAGGAATGGCAAATCCTATTGATACTAAAATAGTCAACAAATTAGCCGAGATACTCGACAAGAATGGTCTTGCCGAACTCGAATATGAAACTGAGAATTTTCGCGTTTCGTTGGTAAAGTCGCGTACTACAGCAACTGCCTGCCCGGCTCCCGTTGCAGAACCGACTGTTGTTGCACCCGCCCCACAGACTCCGGCAAATTCGGCTCCGATAGCTGAAGACGTTGACGTATCAACTCTGCCCGGCTGCGTAAAATCACCTATGGTCGGGGTTGTTTATCTCTCAAGCGATCCTAATTCTGCTAATTATGTCAAAATCGGTGATACCGTCAGCGAAGGTGATACCGTATGCCTAATTGAGGCCATGAAAACCTTTAACCCAGTAAAAGCTCACCAAGGCGGTAGAGTTACCAAAATTTTGGTAGAAAGCGGCGATCCTGTTGAATTTGGCGAACCGCTGGTCGTTATTGAATAATAACTTTAGGAAACATGTTATGTTTGAAAAAGTTTTAATTGCAAATCGTGGCGAAATTGCCCTGCGTATTCATCGTGCTTGCAGAGAAATGGGTATTCATACCGTTGCCGTTCACTCTGAAGCCGATGCCAAAGCTATGCACGTAAGACTTGCTGACGAGGCCGTTTGTATCGGTCCGTCCCGTTCGACTGATTCTTATTTAAATAAATCCGCAATCATTTCCGCCGCATTAATTACCGGTGCCGATGCAATTCATCCCGGTTTTGGCTTTTTATCCGAAAATGCCGATTTTGCTGAAATGGTTGAATCCCACGGCATCACCTTCATTGGTCCGTCTCCTGCACAAATGCGCAAAATGGGCGACAAAATCACCGCTCGTCAAGCCGCTATTGAAGCCGGCATTCCCGTAACCCCGGGTTCTCCGTCTTTGGATACGCTTGAAGACGCCAAAAAATGGGCTAAAGAAATCGGTTACCCTGTTATTATTAAAGCCAAAGACGGTGGCGGCGGCAAAGGCATGAAAATTGCTTTCAGTGAAGACGATATCGAAGAAGCCTACAAAATGGCTCGTGCTGAAGCCAAAGCTGCTTTTCCGACCGATGTTGTTTATATGGAAAAATATCTCCAACATCCTCGCCATATCGAAATGCAAATCTTAGCCGACAAATATGGCAATGTTGTTCATTTAGGCGAGCGTGATTGCTCAATCCAACGCAACAACCAAAAAGTTATTGAAGAAAGCCCTTCTCCGGCTCTCAATCAGGAGCAAAGAGAACAAATCGGCGAAATTGTCCGCAAAGCGATTGCCAAAATCGGATACTTTAATGCCGGCACGTTAGAATTTTTGTTTGAAAACGGCAAATTCTACTTTTTGGAGATGAACACCCGCCTGCAGGTAGAACATCCGGTTACTGAAGCTGTCAGCGGGATAGACATTGTCCGTGAACAAATTCGTATCGCCAGCGGTGCCGCTCTCGGGTACGAGCAAAAGGATATCCACTTCAACGGCCACGCTATTGAATGTCGTATTAATGCTGAAGATCCTAACACATTTGCTCCCTGCCCCGGAACCATTACCGAATGGCATGCTCCCGGCGGACTTGGTGTGCGTGTAGATTCTGAAATTTATTCCGGCTACACAATTCCTCCGTTTTATGACAGCATGATTGCCAAATTGATAGTTCATGGTCAAACCCGCAACTCTGCACTCATGCGTTTACGTCGAGCATTGGAAGAATTTGTAATCGATGGTGTTTCAACCACAATTCCGCTTCATCAGGAAATTATTTCCCAGTCAGAATTTATTGACGGAATGTACAACATCCATTGGCTGGAACAACACATGAAGAAAAACACTTCCGAAAAATAAAAAAAGCCCCGAACTCGGGGCTTTTTTTTAATATGTAACCTCAATCCTGTACGTACCATTATATTCGCCGGCAGGGGCTCCTTGAGTAACATGCAATGTTCCGCCTACGTTTATATACGTATCTTTACTTGTCAATGTAATACTTGAAGTCGGCAAATCGGTTACCAAA
This sequence comes from Alphaproteobacteria bacterium, assembly GCA_016288295.1. Classification (GTDB taxonomy): domain Bacteria; phylum Pseudomonadota; class Alphaproteobacteria; order RF32; family CAG-239; genus JAFUYI01. Next base: position 45,589 of record JAEEYV010000021.1, on the reverse strand, counting down.
TCAACCGTCAGAGAAGTTCCGCCGTTAGATATACTTGTCTGGCTGTCAACCGCAACAGTTACCGTACGTGAACCGGCTTCTTCTTTAGATATTTTTATAATTCCGTTAGTCGGAGGATAGGAAGAATCATTAATCACGTACGCAGAACTCTGCCTGCTCCCGTTAGGACTAACCACCACATCATGCGTTACTGTTGATAACACCGCTCCAAAACTCAAATCTTGTGTACTCTGCACATTAACCGGCTGCGGATCTATAACCAAATTTACAGGTAATGTACCGAAAGTACTCTCACCGTTATACGAATAACTAACTGCTAACGAACCACTAAAAGTTCCGTAACCACAGTTAGCAGGAATATTCAATCTACCTCCATAATTAAAATTTTTATTATTATTAATAAGGCTCATACTTTGCGATGTCGGATTAACACTCATATTATCAAATGTTACACTGCACCCCGAACAAGTAGCAGGTGTACTACATTCTAACGAGCCATTTGTAGCAGTACTTGCCGTAATTGTACGATTAAATAACCAAAACTCAGTAACGGTATACCGCATAATGCCATTCCGTTGACCTGAGCTTGTAGCAATATTACTCTTTGTTCCATATTCACCATCACTACCCAACACAATAGTTGCCGCATTTTGTGGACTACTCACTCTGACAGTACCAAAATCCATCGCTTGGCTACTATCTGCATTGTTTGCAAATACTAGCTTCGGACAAATCAGTACACACTCAACAGCTATTATCAGTAATTTTATCACTTAATAAACCTCACAGCTACTAACACATTCAACTATAATACATCTTATAAATAATACATATATATAACAAAAAAAGCTCCACTTGGTGGAGCTTTTTTTAAAAAATAATCACAGAAAATTATTTTACCATTTCAATTACTTTATCAGTAATATCAATGCCGCCCTCTAAAACGACTTCTTTGGCAAATACGATATCAAAACCTTCTTTCTTTGCCAGATCTGCCATTTGGGCGCTAATCTTGTCATCAATTTTTTGCAACTCAGCTGCATATTCTTCTTGCATAGCTTGTTGTTTTGCAGCTAACTCTTCATTAGATTTTGCGGCTAATTCTGCGCCCTTCTTTTTATCATTGCCGGCTTTTTTCTCAATTTCTGCAGTCTTTTGTTTTACCCATTCCTGCAATTCTTGAGCACGTTCCTGACTTTTCATTCTCAACTCAGCAACATCTTTAGACTCGCTTACAACTTGCTTTACATCAACAACGGCAATTCTTGAAGATCCGCCTTTGCACATCAATGCCTTAGCACCAATGCCCAAAACGAAAGCAATCGCTGCAATCATTACAACTCTATAAACTGTTTTGTTCATATTCATTCCCCTAATATGTTAAATTCACCACCAGATTATACTCTGGCACTAAAAGTGTCAAATGCAAAAAAGCACATATAGACCACAAAATCAGTCTGCTGACATTTTAACCGCAACCATCTCAAAAAAAGGATCATTTTCAGCCTTTTTTAAAACATCATCACGATTAAGTTTGTTTTTCGCAAGTATTAATTCACTTGCTACCATACACACGTCATTTGCAATTGTTGCAACTCCGGCTTTTACAAAATATTGTGCCAACGTTTTGCCATCATCACTCAAAACTTTGAGCAAGCCGTCTTCAAAACTTACAAGACTGGGAGACTGACCGGCAATAACTGTCAAATTTGTTCCCTCGGTCGGTAAGACCACACCCCAAGCAGATCCTTTGTTTACTACTCGTTCAGGCTGCACCAGTTTGTAATTAATATTTGTCATTAAGCGGCCTCATCTTTTTTCATTTTTTCAGCTTTTTCCAAAGCTTGTTCAATGGAACCGACCATATAAAAGGCCTGTTCAGGTACATCATCATACAAACCTTCAAGAATTCCCTTAAAGCCCTTAATAGTATCCTCCAATTTTACAAATTCACCTTTGGTTCCGGTAAACACTTCCGCAACAAAGAAAGGTTGCGACAAGAATCTTTGAACCTTACGTGCTCTTGATACCGTGATTCTATCTTCATCAGACAACTCATCCATACCCAAGATTGCAATAATATCTTGCAAAGATTTATATTTTTGCAAGATCTCCTGCACACCACGAGCAACTTGATAATGTTCCTCCCCAACGATTGACGGTGCCAAAACACGACTTGTAGAATCCAACGGATCAACCGCAGGATAAATACCCAATTCTGAAATACTACGGCTTAACACCGTTGTCGCATCCAAATGTGCAAATGTTGTGGCCGGAGCCGGGTCAGTTAAGTCATCAGCCGGCACATAAACTGCTTGCACAGAGGTAATAGAACCGTCTTTAGTTGAAGTAATACGCTCCTGCATTGCCCCCATGTCCGTACCCAATGTTGGCTGATAGCCCACTGCTGACGGAATACGTCCTAACAATGCCGAAATCTCCGAACCTGCCTGCGTAAAACGGAAAATATTATCAACAAAGAACAACACATCACGATGTTCCACATCTCTAAAATATTCCGCCTCAGTCAAACCAGTCAAAGCAACACGAGCACGTGCTCCTGGCGGTTCATTCATCTGTCCATAAACCAGAACCGTTTTTGAGTTTCCTCCATCGATATCAATAACGCCGGACTCAATCATTTCATGATAAAGGTCATTACCCTCACGAGTACGTTCACCAACACCGGCAAAAACAGAATACCCGCCATGTCCTTTAGCGATATTATTAATTAATTCCTGGATCAAAACAGTTTTACCAACACCGGCACCACCGAACAAACCGATTTTTCCACCCTTTACATATGGTTCCAAAAGGTCAATCACTTTAATTCCGGTTGTCAGAATTTCAGTTTCAGTTGCTTGCTCCGTAAAACTCGGAGCTTCACGATGAATAGAAAAATGATCTTTATAATCTATTTTTCCTCTTCCGTCTACCGGCTCACCGGTAACATTTATAATACGTCCCAACAACCCCGGACCAACAGGAACCTCAATTGGCTTACCTGTATTAACAACTTTAACACCGCGTTTCAAACCGTCTGTCCCATCCATCGCAATTGTACGAACTACGCCTTCCCCAAGCTGTTGTTCAACCTCCAAAACCAATTCTTTTCCTTGGTTCTCACATTTCAACGCTGTATAAATATTTGGCAAATCATCAACATCATCAAACTTAACGTCAACAACAGCTCCCATCACTTGAAACACATACCCGTCTTTTTTGGTCATCCTTATATTCTCCTTAACAACTAAATAGCTTCCGCACCTGCGATAATCTCGGTCAACTCTGTTGTAATCGCCCCTTGACGAAGTCGATTATACCTCAAAGTTAATTTTGCAATCATATCTCCGGCATTACGAGTTGCATTATCCATTGAAGTCATTCTGGATCCCTGCTCCGATGCCTGAGAGTTTATCATAATTTCAAAAACAAACTCCTTAAAAGCCATTGGTGTCAACATGTTCAGCATTTCAGTATAATTCGGCTCAACATCATACAATGCAACACCTTCCATGTCATCAACACCGGTATTAATCTTACTCAAATCAAAAGGTAATACCTGTTCGCTGACAATTTCACGGCTCAATGCCGATTTAAACTTACTGTACACAACTTCGCAAACATCAATTTGTTCATTTTCAAACAACGGTACAATCTCATCAATCAGGTTCAACGCTTCTTCGTACTGAACTCCCTGATTAACAACCGATTCGTCATGACGAATAATCAAATCAGCATAACGCTTTCTTAAAGCATTATATCCTCGATATCCAAGAGCAATAATCCGCACATCCTTCCCCATGGACTTCAATTGCTCTATCCTCGTTATTGCCCCCTTAATAATTGCGCTGTTATAACTACCGCACAATCCTTTATCAGACGATAACACAATCAACAAATACTTATTAGCCGTAGCTTTCGGTACGCATAGAGAGGGAAGTTGTACAACCGTATCATTAACTTTTGCTTCCCCCTGTAATACATACATAACTCTGCTTATAGTGTTATATACAGTATCACGATAAGGCTCGTTTCTGTTTAACACTTCTTGCGCTCTACGTAATCTCGAAGCCGCAACCATCTTCATCGCTGAAGTAATCTTCTCAGTCGATTTAATAGTTGCTATTCGACCACGTAATTCTTTCAAGCCTGCCATACTACGCCGCCCTGCTCTTTCTTAAATATTGATCTGTAAATTCAGTATAGAATTCTACCAACTTGGCATCCAAACTATCCGAAATAACTTTCTTTTCGTTAATCTCACGCAATAATTCAGGATGCTCCTTCATGATCTTTGCACGAACTGCTGCCTCAAAATTCTGAACCTCATTTACAGGAATATTATCCAAGAACCCGCGAACACCGCCAAATATAACTACAACTTCTTCGGCTACACTCAACGGAGAATAAACCGGTTGTTCAAGCAAAACCGTCAAACGCTCACCTCTGGCTAACAATTTTTTAGTTGAAGCATCAAGATCCGATGCAAACTTTGAAAAGGCTGCCATTTCTCTATATTGAGCCAAATCAAGTTTAATCTTTCCTGCAACTTGTTTCATTGCCTTAATTTGCGCGGCAGAACCAACACGGCTTACCGAAATACCAACATTCACTGCCGGACGAATACCTTGATAGAACAAAGACGTCTCCAAGAATATTTGCCCGTCTGTAATTGAAATCACATTGGTCGGAATATATGCCGAAACGTCACCGGCCTGAGTTTCAATTACCGGCATTGCAGTCAGAGATCCGGAACCGTTTTCATCACTCATCTTGGCTGCACGTTCAAGCAATCTTGAGTGTAAGTAGAAAACATCACCCGGATAAGCCTCACGCCCTGGCGGACGACGGAGCAACAACGACATCTGACGATAAGCCGTAGCTTGTTTCGATAAATCATCATAAAAGATAACGGCATGCATACCATTATCACGGAAATACTCACCCATAGCACATCCTGAATATGGTGCAATAAACTGCATCGGAGCCGCATCAGATGCGGTAGCAGCAACAACAATTGTATAATCCATAGCACCATGATCTTTCAAAGTCTGCACAACCTGAGCTACTGTTGAACGTTTTTGTCCCACAGCAACATAGATACAGTACAATTTCTCATTTTCAGACTTTGCCTGTGCATTAATATTCTTTTGGTTAATAATCGTATCAACAATGATTGAAGTTTTACCTGTTTGTCTGTCACCAATAATCAACTCACGTTGTCCGCGTCCGATTGGAATCAAAGCATCAACAATCTTCAACCCTGTCTGTACCGGCTCGCACACACTTTGGCGAGCAATAATTCCCGGTGCCTTCACCTCGGAATTGCTATACTTTTCAGCCTCAATACGTCCCAAACCATCCAAAGGTTCACCCAACGCATTGACGACACGTCCCAAAAGTCCTTTACCTACCGGAACACTAACAATTTTATCCGTACGTTTAACAATATCACCTTCCTTAATTCCGGTATCATCGCCAAACAAAACCACACCGACATTATCTTCTTCCAAGTTGAGGGCCATACCCTTCACACCATTTGGAAATTCAACCATTTCGTTGTATTTAACATTATTCAGTCCATAAACGCGAGCGATACCGTCTCCAACAGACAAAACTCGTCCCACTTCGGAAACATCAATATCAGCGTTAGCTTCGGCAATTTTAGCCTTTAAAACCGATGCTATTTCACTTGCTCCAGACATACTATACAGCCCCTTTCATTAATAATGTTAAGCGATCAATTTTTCCTTTGATAGAATCATCAATAATTTTCGATTCGCATTCTATCAAAAGACCTCCCAAAAGTTCCGGTCTTATTTGATAATCGACCACCACCTTCTTCCCGGTATATTTTTCCATTGCTGATACCAATTTCTTTTTTTGAGCATCACTTAAATCAACAACGGTTTTTACCAACACCGGGCAAATATTTTTTTTGCGGTAAAAAACGTTTTTAAAATCTTGCATAACATACAACAACACATCAGATCTTCCGTTTTGAGCCATAGTCTTCAACAAACCGCACATCGGCTTTGACAATTTACGTTTTTTTGCCACTTCCGACAAAGCCTTTTCCTTGTCGCTATCACTCAAAATTGGATTAGCCAAATATACTGCAATCTGTGGATCTTGCACAAAATCTGCTGCAAAGTCTGAAGCCTCTTTTAGTACTTTATCAGACAAACCACTGGCATCTGACACTTCATACAAAGCCTCCGCATACGACCTGATTAATCTTGCCTGCTCATTTTTTTTCATACACACACCTATATTTCAAGTTTTGTTGATATTACCCTCTATTAGTTTCTAATTTATTAATTTTCACATAAAAGAGTACGGATCTATATCAATTTCTACATTTACTTGTTTTGGCACATTAATTTTCTGCATCCAGATTTTTACCACCTTTTGAATATCAATATTTCTTACAGTTTTCAACAACAATCTGAAACGATACCTATTTCGTAGCATAAATATTGGAGCAGGCGCAGGCCCCAATGTTGTAATATACTCCGTATTTGGTGCTGTTTGCCCTAATGCCATAGCAATTTTTTCTGCCAAAACAGCCTGTTCACTACTAACAATAATTGCGGCCAACTTACCATACGGAGGCATTTTCAACATTTGCCTTGCTTGTTTTTCCAAATCTATAAACCGTTTTCTATCATTGTCAACTAAAGCTTTTAAAACTTCATTTTCTGGGTACAAAGTTTGCACAAAAACTTCTCCGCCTTTTTCTCCCCTACCGGCACGCCCTGCTACTTGCGACAATAGCTGGAATGTTTGTTCAGAAGCACGCAAATCACTTCCCATCAGTCCCAAATCTGCATCAACGATTCCCACCAATGTCAATTCCGGAAAATGGTGCCCTTTCGCCAGAATTTGCGTACCAATCATTATATCCAGCTCCCCTTTTTCCATTTCCGTAAACACTTTTGACAATTCTGCCACACTTGTCGTTGTATCACTTGATAACACTTTCAATCGTGCATTCGGAAAACGATGACTAACCTCCTCTGCGATTCGTTCCACTCCTGGACCGCAAGCCGTCAAACCGTCTTGCGAATGACAATCCGGACAACTTTTTGGCCTTTCAGTCATATAGCCACATCTGTGGCAAATCATTTTATTACCAATCTTATGCTCTGCCAACCAGGCTGTGCAATGCGGACACTGCAAACGATGTCCGCAATCTCTGCATATCAACAACGGAGCATAACCGCGCCGATTCAAAAACAGCATCGATTGCTCACCTTTATCAAGATTTTTTTGCAATGCTTCAACTAACGTCGGTGCCAACCACGAAGGTCCCCATTCACCACGTTTAGGTTTATCTTTTTTCAAATCAACAATTCTTACAGTTGGCAATGTTGCACCGGCAAAACGTTTAGTCAATTTTACACAATCATATTTTCCGTTTTCAACATTAACTATGGTTTCAAGATCTGGCGTAGCTGTTGACAATATCAAAGGAAAATCTCCTATTTTAGCTCTGACCACAGCCATATCCCGGCATTGATAATTAACCATATCTTCCTGTTTAAAAGAATGATCATGACTTTCATCAATAACAATCAATCCCAACTCCGGATAAGGCAAAAACAGTGCCGAACGAGCACCGACAACAACTCTGGCTCTTCCTTCCGCTATTGCAACCCAGTTATCAATTCTTTCTCTTGTTCCCAAACCCGAATGCCAACAAGCCGGTTTAACACCAAAACGTTGCTCAAAGCGAGCCAACCACTGTGCTGTCAATGATATTTCCGGCACCAAAATCAACACCTGTTTATTTTGTTTTAACGTTTCTGCCGCCGCTTCAAAATATACTTCGGTTTTACCACTACCTGTAACACCATCTATCAACGTTACCGAAAAACCGTTTCCTACTTTTGCAACAACATTATCTGCTGCTAATTTTTGCTCATCAGTCAACTTTACTTTCACAAAATCTGGCTTAGGCTCAACATACTGTTTCTTTTTAACTTCTGACTTTTTTTCTAAAACCCCGGCCTTAAACAGTGCATCAACCACCCCTGCACTACAGCCAACACCCCGACAAATTTCTGCTTTGGTATAAAAACCATGCTTCAACAAATCAATTACATGCCATCTAGTATCAGAATTTTTTAATTTTGCTTCCGCTAGAGTTTTCCCTGTCAACTTATAAAAAGTTTCTGTCGGTTCATCTTCAAAAACTTGTTTCACACTTATAACCATTTTCAGCACCATCCCGAGTGGAGCTATATTATATTGAGAAACAAATTTAACTAGTTCTATTATTTCTTTGTTTAAAGGTAAAAAATCATATTTTTTGATAATCGGTTTTATCTTCTGCGGATGACAATCCGAAACCTGTTTTTTATTCCAAACTACCCCCACGGCTTCTTGTTTTCCCCAAGGGACACGCACAATTGTACCAATAGGCAAATCCTCGTTGCTACTATAATCAAAAGGTTCATCAAACGGCAATGGCAATAAAACGCCAAAAATCATCAAAACATCTCCACAAATTTTGCCTAACTATACTTCATCTCATTCTCAAAACAAAACCGATTTTGCAGACAATCCCCAAATAATAAATAAAAAGAAACAGCTTATATTTGCCACCGGACAAATATAAGCTGTTTCAAGAAGTTTGTTCTGCTGACTACTAAACGCTAATCACGTCACTACCCCCGGGAGCGCCAGCGAATTGTACTTGGCTTCCCTTTCTTATCAGCATAGCCAGATCACCACATTGCGGATACTCAAAGGTATACACTACATCATTGTCCAATCGCACAATGTTCCTGGTAACGATTTTCCCCGTGGGATCAGTATAATACACTATCTGAGCATCACGAACTCTATAATACTTCTTTTTCTCGCACTCGCACATAATATATAAATTATTTAGAATTAATAATAAAAAAACATTTGACCAGTCTATTTTGCATAAATTCCGCTGTCAATCATTTACCAAAAATTAAACCCAAGATATTATAATTTATATCATGAAAGCTGACATCAAATATAATGCTGACCAAAATTTGCAAGTTATAATCCAAAGCTGGTTGCAGTGGTTAAAAAATGAGCGTCGTTATTCCGCACATACCGTCGACGCTTATGCTCGTGATTTGTCGCAATTTTTAGATTTTTTTACAACAGCTCAATCTATAAATTCTCTTTCTAAAATGCAGATTGCTGATTTTCGACGTTATATCAGCTCGCGTCATTGCCAACTCATTTCTAAATCATCTTTAGCCCGCAAACTATCAACTATTCGCAATTTTTTTCATTGGCTTGACCGCAATAAAATTGCAAAAAATTCGGCCGTCAGTGTGCTATCATCTCCCAAAAAAGACAAGATTTTACCTCGTTCTTTAGAAATTAATCAAGCTTTTGAGCTGATTGAAGAAGCCCCTAACTTTGAAAATCAAAACTGGCAACAACTCCGCGATATTGCTATTTTTACTCTTCTCTACGGCTGTGGATTGCGCATATCTGAAGCCATAAATACCAATATCGGTGATTTTGATAATCATGATTTTTTGCGAATCAAAGGCAAACGCAACAAAGAACGCATCGTTCCTCTATTACCCGAGGTCGTCAATACCGTCAACTCCTACCTCGAAGCCTGTCCTTATTCTCACAATAATGGAGATCCAGTATTTTTAGGAGCACGAGGTGAACGTATTTCTCCTCGTATTGTTGAGCGACAAATGGAAAAAATCCGTAATTATATGGGACTCCCGCCCAACATCACCCCCCATTCTTTGCGCCACTCATTTGCAACTCATCTTTTGGCAAACGGTACGGATATACGCTCTATTCAAGAACTTTTAGGACACTCTTCGCTTTCTACTACTCAACGCTACACAGAAGTAGAAATTTCTCAGCTTCAAAAAGAATACAATCAGGCACATATGTTAGACATATAAAGCAATTCCAATATTCATAAATGATGGTTTATGTCAATAGCTTTTCGTCAATATTTTCCAAAAACACAAAAAATAAATTTCAATAAATACAAGTAGTTATATATATTTGATTATCAAAAATACACGTCATGTGCCCATTATCATAAACCATCGTTTATGGTAAACTTACGCATATATACAATACAACAAGGAGAAAGACAATGTCCACTTCCAGAAAAGAAGCTCAAAAAAGGTTAAACGATGTGCGAGAAAAAATTAAACATAAAGAATCTGTTTACAGCACTAAACCTGCTGTACAAGATCTAACAGACAGTCAACGTAACGCATGGTATGATGCTCAGTTCTTAGATGATAGAGGAAATCGACTTCGCCACACCAACAAAGATATCCCGCTAAAGCTATTAATTAATCATCATTCTAAACAAATGGTAACACCGGAACAAATCAAAGCAGCAGAATATTTTGTTAAAGAAGAGATCAACGCTGAAGAAAAGGTTCGAAAAACTAAAATATCTGAACTAGAGAAAAACGCTCGCATTCGTGCAAAACTTGTACATTCTGATTTATCTGAAATGGTTGACGAATACAAAAAAGAATTAGCTGACCCAGCATATGCCAAAAAACAACGCGATAATCGCCTAGCATTAGAGATAAAATCACAAAGCTTCCTAACTCGATAAACAATAAAAAAACACCGCAACAGCGGTGTTTTTTTTCCATATTTCAAATAAAATTTATTTTGCAGTACTATTCATCAAATTATTCAGCACAGAGGCTGCTGTTGATGCGGCTTCTTCATCAATGCCGGCCGACTGCAAAGCTAACTTTTTAACACAAGTTTTGCTCAAATTGTCAACTTCAGCCTTAAATCCTCCGGCCAACAAAGTTCCTGCCTGCATTTTGCTTTGAGCCTCACTCAACATACACGCTCTCATCCTGACTCTAACCGGATCACTTGTATTTGCTGTTGTATAAGGTGTCATATCCACGCCTTCGCAAGCTGCTAAGGCCACTGTCATTGCAATAATACTTAAAATTTTTTTCATAACATTCTCCTCTCGTTCTCATCGAATTTACTCTCAAAAACTCTCACCGTCAACCCCATTATTATTTATTGACGAAAAAAGCTTTTTTCGTTACAATGTTCCAAGATTGAATTATAGATAAGGTAATTTACAATGAAAATTAGTGAGTTTGATATTGCCACAGCCGAAGGCATTGTCCTGCTTAATGACATCCGCTTGGATAATCATGTTTTACCCCAAGGGCATCGCCTAAGCCATGAAGATATTGTTTTATTAAAAGGTATCGGCATCAAAAAAATAACCGGTGCAAGTACATCTCCTGATGATATTGTTGCCTCAACAGCTTTGGGCATGATTGCACCTTTGGTTTGTGGTGAAGGCTTGGCTTATACAGTATCCAAATCATCTTGTAGTTGCCGCTTAATTGCCGCTGAAGACGGAATTTTATTTTGCTCTGATGAACGCCTTGCCAAATTTAATCGTATAAATCCTTATCTCATCATCAACACTGTATTACCCTACAAAACTGTCAAAAAAGGAGATGTTATCGGCAGCATAAAATTACGTTGCCCCATAATTGAACAGTCCTTCATTGATGATTTAACTTACCGCCTTTCAGGCAATGAACCTCTCCTAAAAATCAGCAACACTGATTCAATCACAGCCGCCATTATCTATACAGAATTTTACAATGATAAATCTGAATTAAAACATTTTTCCAATATTACCAAAAGGCTTCTTAAAAATTTTCCGAATATTGTTTTTGAACAAGAAATTCATTGTAATCACGATTGTAACGATGTCGCTGGTTCAATTTCTGATGCTTCGACCAAACACTCATTGATCTTTGTTATCCCGGGACTTCCAAGTAGTTCAAGTGCTGATACCATCCCTTCAGCATTACGATCTTCGGCGGATGAAATTATTTGTGAAAACATTCCCCAGGACACACTCCCCGACTTAATGCTTGCCAACAAGAAAAATTCTAAAATTATCGTTGTACCTTATCATTACGACAAAGTAACATCTCCTTTGGCGGATAAATATATCAAAATGGCTATCACCAAAGATAAATTATTTAAGAGTGATTTTCCAAATACAAACAATGTATTGATGGATACGATCGTTTTAACGGATGAAGAAAAAGAAAATATTATTACTCCGGTTTCATCATCACGCAAAAATAAAAATGACGTTAATATTGCGGCTGTTATTTTAGCCGCCGGCTGTAGTTCAAGAGCCAGACGCAACAAACTAATGATCGACATGGACGGAGAACCGATGTTTATGAAAGCAGTTCGCGCTGCCATAAAATCAAAAGCCTCTCCGGTGTACGTTGTAACCGGTTACCATGCTGAAGAATTAGAAGAATATCTTAAAGATCTTGATATTAACATTTTACGTAATAATGACTATTTATCAGGCGTAAAAACTTCTATTCGCCTTGGATTAAGATCTGTACCATCATTCTGCGATGGAGCTATTTTATTGCCCGCAGATATGCCTTATGTTTCATCATCATACCTTGATAAAATGATAAAATCATTCACCAAAGGTCAGCACAAACAACTTTGTATCAGCTATTTTGATGGCAAAAAATATAATCCGATTTTGTGGGGAAGAGATCTCTACTCCAAGGCAGACCTTGTTCCCGAAAACTCTCATCTCCGTTCTATATTTATGGAACATCAGGACTACATAAAACTAGTTGATGCCGACGCAAACTCTTGTGTCGACATCAACTTCCCGTACGATATTGAGATCCTGACTAATAAATAGTCCTAATTCCCATCATTTCCTCTACGCACATTTACTTGTGCAGATACATTTGTACTTGGTCGAGATTTTGCAAATTTTCGAACACATCGCCCGGTAAGCGCTTTAAGCCTATCCGACATAGACTGCTTGGGTTTTGAAGAACCCAAAATTACGCCATCATTATTTGTACTTTCACCTCCATTTTGCAATAGCGATTTTGAATTTTTATCGCTTACATCTTCTGGCTCTCCTTTAGTAAATCTATCAAAATCCAAATAAACTGACGAGAAAGAAAGAGGATCAAAAAAATTCCACCGACATCTTAAATCACTAAGTTCCATAGCCTTATTATCACCTGACTCAATTGCTTTTATTAGTTCACATTCTTCTTTTGTTTGCGTATAATACTTTAAAAGACTTTCTGGCATATTACAAATTTCTACGTTAGCTTTAGCACATTCACAAACTAAACTATGGCAGAAGACATAACCCATTCTACCTTCAAGCCTTACACTTTTTCCTTGTTTTTTAGCCAAATTGATAATAGTGCACAAGCCCCCCGCAGAACAACTAACAGCTTCTTCAGAAGTAAATTTAAAATTCCCTTCACCATGTCCTACTAAGACATCTGTAGTTTGTTTCACAATGTGCAAATCAAGATTTTTATTCATTCTAACATCTGTAGTTTTTTCCATGTACCGTAAACCTTCTCGATACTTTCTAGGCAATGACATAATATCATCAAGATATTTATCCATCCATCCATCATTGCCAATAGGAAGATTTTCATCATCGGGACTGCCACAGCGGTCTACAAAATCATCAGAAGTACGATATCCATCACTACCTAATTGAGATATTCTAAGTTCAAAAAACACATATTTGCTACTTTTGCCTTCTGATGTTTTATGCTCTTTATTTATTCCTCCTGAAATCTCAGATATAGAAACACCTTCAACTACGCTTTTTACATCATTCCTTTCAGCAATTTTATCACCAAACATATCAAGCTTATCTTCAACCTGTCTTAAACCAATATTTTCCTTACCTTCGCTACTATATATTACTTCATGAGATACTCCGAAATTATCTTGAATACAAAACAATGATCTTGTTGATTTATTATCAAAATAATCCAAATTATTTGAAGCATTAACAAAACTTCCCATAACATTTCTAAAAGCTTTCTTTTTCTGTTCTTCCGTAGCTTCTGGATTAAATTTAAATCCGGCAATACTTAGCTTGTTTTCATAAATCATATTAAGAGCTCTGTCCTTTGAAAGTCCCTCAACCGATTTACCCTCCATATCAATATACATAGGAATAATAACACTTTCATCTGCATTTTCAATTGCGTCGCTAAAACCCTTGCGTAAAAAATTACTACCTCGTTCTCTATTATCACGCTTTCCCTTTTCATCAGCACCTATAGCCGTATTATTATCATATACTACAAAACATATCTCTTCTTCATTAGCTTTTAACAAAAACGTTTGTGTATTACTTTCAAGATCTCTATTTCCAGCTTCCTCAAACTGCATACCTCTTCTCCTTTAATTGGTTACTCTTACATTCAACTATAAACCAACGTTTATGCCAATTATACTTGGTCAACTTTTGCATTTTTGAGATAAAATAAAACTGTGTATTTATAGTAGATTACGACAATTTAAAGAAACGTTAATATATAGCACTATTAATATGCTCTCTACACCAAAAATTTTGGTTTATAATAAAACTTCTTATATTTATTAATAAAAAACGCCTTATGCTTTCTGCATCCGATTTAAAGTTTCGGTAGCGTCATAACTTTCGACATAAGCCGGGATTTTGCCGATCTGCGCTGAATATTTTTCATAATCCGGCTTATCAATTTGCTTACCGCAAATTATATCCTGCACTTTTTGTAACCTTCCGATTGCCTCATCACTCAAACACAAATTTTGAGAGGCCAGCTCCTGCAATTCACCAATTTTTCCCCCACAATAGCAAACTACATCGCAACCTGCTTGCAAGGAACGTTTTGCTTTTTCACTCATTGTTCCCTGGAGAGCATGCATATCTATTGCATCAGTAATCAATAATCCGTCAAAACCTATACGTTGGCGAATTATTTCTTTTACTGCCTTTTTACTCATTGTTATCGGTAAACTATCAATTTGCGGTAACACAATATGCGCCGTCATTCCCGCCAGCAATTTATTATTTGCCGCAAATGGTGCAATATCTTTTGCCAGCTCATCATCAGTCCCATCTATAATCGGCAACCCCAAATGCGGATCAACCGTAGCCCGACCATGTCCCGGCATATGCTTCATACATGGGCAGATACCATTTTTAATATAAGCTTCCGCTAAAGCTTTACCATATTTTTCAGGCAATTTATAAAAACAACGTGATTTCAAAACTTCGTGAGTATTTTCGTATGCAGTATCAAGCACCGGAGCATAGTTAAAATTAATTCCGACTTCATTCAAATCCTGCGCTATTAAAGCTGCATGCAATTTGGTAACCGATACCGGCAATTGTCCCAAAACATACTGTGAAGCATATCCGCGCCAAATCGGTTCTGCCAAGCGACGCACTCTGCCTCCTTCTTGATCAACTGCAATAATAGCTTTGTCTCCAATAATTTCTTTAATTGATTTAATTAAAGATTTTAGTTGTTTTTTATTTGCAATATTTCTGCCAAATAATGACACTCCGACAGGTTGCATCTGCTCCAATACAAATTTTTCATCATCACACAGTTTTAATCCTGCAACCGATGCTAATATTGCCTTACTCATAACCACTCCAACACCCAACTAAACATTTTTTGCATATACCATTCCAATGGGTTAAATTGTTTTAGCTCTTCAAAACCAAGATAATCTCCAATCAGCGGAAAAGCTATAATCAATACAACTAATACAAATAGTCCTTCTGTTTCAGCTGCGACATAACGTTTTGCCCATTTATTTTCCATCCAACCAAAAAACATTTTTGAACCATCTAATGGCGGAAATGGCAAAACATTCAAAAAAATCAACGCCAAATTAATCAGCAATAAATTAGTAAAAAACAGCCTTCCATAGGTTTGCAAATCAAAACCTTTTAATACCTGAATTGCAACTATCGTCAAAATTGCATTAACCACTACACCGGCCGATGCGACAATAACAACTCCAATTCGACGATGTGTAAGTTTTCTGAAATCTACTGGCACCGGACGAGCCCAACCGAACAAAAACGGAGCTTGTGTCAGCCATAACATCAACGGTAAAGCTATTGTACCGACAATATCCACATGATTGATAGGATTTAGTGATAAACGACCATGCCTTTGAGCCGTGTCATCACCAAAAGCAAGCGCAGCATAACCATGAGCTATTTCATGCAATACAATTGAAAAAAATATTGGAACAAATGCTACAAAAACATCAAACAACATCTATTTTTTTGCCACAAAACAGCTTCCGCCTGATTTTTTAAGTTGAGCACATAAATTATCGGCATCACCTTTATTAGCAAAGCTACCGACTTTTAAGCGATAATAAACGCCTTTTGCTCCCAAATCAGCTTTCTCAATTTCGTATGGCAATCCTTGTAATACAGAATATTTTTTCTGTGTTGTTGCCCAAGATTTTTCAACAGCAGATTTATTAGGTGAAGACATCAACTGAACTTGCCAATTGCCTTTTTTGATTGTTGTTGCAGATGTATCGGCAAGCTTAGCCTTTTCCTCGACCTTTTTCTCAGACAATTCTTCTTTGACAGATTCGGTATTAACTTTTTCTTCCTTAACTTCTTGAGCAACTTCTGCTACTTCCAATTTTACTTCTTTTTGAGCTTCTTCTGCCTTAGCCTCAAGTTTAGTTTTTTCTTCAGCAACATCAGTTTTAGCCTTTTCAACATTTGCTTCAGCTTTGGCTAAAGTTTCTTTTTTACTGTCTTCCATAGCTTGGGCTGCAGCTTTTTCCACAAGCTGTTCGATTCCTTTGGCGTTAGGCTCTTCTGCCGAAGTTACAATTTTATCATTTTCTTCTTCAGCTGGACGTTTTTCAATTATATCATAGACAGTTCTTTCCTGTGCGGCAAATTCCACATCACCTGGTTCTGCAGGCTGAATTTTAACAGGTCCTTGCGGACGAGCGATAATCGGAACATCTTCAGGATTGTTATTTTGATAACGCGGTGCCAAAACAAACCACCCTACAACTCCCGCCATAATCAAACCGGCCAAAGCCCCTACGAACAAACTACGAGAGTTATTGGCCTCGTTTTTTCTCTCCTCTAAACTAAAATTTACCTGTTTCTGACGAAATTCATTTAAAACTTTCTCGTCATCGCGGCGGAATTCATCAGGAAAATTATCAAGCATTAACTGTCTCCTAAATTTTTGCTTTTCACAAACCTAAAATTAATATACATTATAAAAGATAAAATAGTAAAGGGATAAATTTATGAAAATTGCAACATATAATGTAAACTCTATCAATGCTCGCATTGAAAATCTTTGTAGCTGGCTTAATGTACAAAAACCGGATATTGTGCTTTTGCAAGAGATTAAATCTGAGTTCAATTCTTTTCCTTTTTTTGAAATTCAATCCTGTGGATATAATGTCTCAATTTTAGGACAAAAGAGTTATAACGGTGTTGCCATCCTGAGTCGCGAAAAAATAAAAGTCATAAACGAAAATATCCCTTCATTCACTGATGATCAGGCTCGATATTTGGAAGCAGACGTCAACATCCAAGGCACGACCTATCGTGTCGCCTCGGTTTATCTTCCGAACGGCAATCCTCCATACAATAATGCCTCCGACAACTCTAAATTTGAGTATAAATTAGCATGGATGGATGCTTTTATTAACCACATCAAAGACCTTGCGATTCTACCGCAACCTGTAGTTATAGGCGGTGACTTTAACGTTATCATGGCCGACAAAGATGTTTATGATCCCAAAGCTTTTGCAAACAATGCACTGTTTCGTCATGAAGTAAAGCAACGCCTGCAACAGCTGTCATTTTTGGGATTTTATGACACATTCAGAATACTCCACCCACATGATATTGGCTACACATTTTGGGATTATACAGCCAACTCGCTCAATGCCGACTTTGGTATGCGTATTGATTATATTTTTGCTTCGGCTCCGGCTGTTGATAAATTATCATCATGTTTTGTTGACAAAGCCCCGCGTCTTGCCAACAAACCATCAGATCACACCCCTTTAATTGCGGAGTTTTTATAATGTTTAAAAAGCTTATTTTAATTTTGGTTTTTGCCATAAATGCATTTTCTGCTCATGCAGACAATCAATCATTTATCACTTCCGTTTACGGCACCATTACTCAAAAACACATAACTCCCGTCAATATTGAAGAACTTGCAATTGCCGGACTAAAGAGTATTTCTGATGTTGATAAAAATCTTGTTTTTTCCAACGGCAAAGATGTTGTCTATATTTATTATCACCGCAAAATTGCCGGCGTATGGCACAAACCACAAAAAAGTAATGATTATAAATCTTGGGCAGACATCACTGCTAAAATTATTCATAAAATCACTCGCATTTCTCCGCGAGCAAAACGATATGAAATATTCTTGACCGAAAACATCTTAGCTCACGCCGTAGCTTCTCTCAACGACCACTCCAAATATCACTTCAGCGACGAAGTAGAAGATGATTTTGGTAATGAAAAAATTTATGCTTATTTTGATGGAAGATACTTATATATTCAAATACCATCTTTTGATACCAACACTGCAGATTATATCAAAAATTCAATTCTTCGCTACCCGCAAACACAAGCCGTAATTCTTGATCTCCGAGGCAATAAAGGCGGACAGATTAATATTGCAATAGATATTGCCAAACTATTTATTGATGACGGCATCATTGTCAGCACTAAAGGACAGGCCAAGGACTCAACCAAATATTATGTAGCCAAACAAAAAGAGATTTTTACTTTGCCCCTGGCAGTTCTAGTTGATCAAGGTACCGCTTCCTCGGCAGAAGCTTTAGCTGCTGCTTTGCACGAACAAGCCCAAGCCGTCCTGATCGGCACTCAAACTTTTGGCAAAGGAAGCATTCAAGAAATCTTTGCATTCGATAACGGAGGCAAACTTGCCCTCACCTCGGGAGAATTCTTTACCCCTTCCGGCGAAAAAGTAGATAAAATAGGTATCTGGCCCGATTATTGCATTATCAACAACCAACTTGTTGACGAACCATGTACTCAACAAGATCGTGCCGGAAATATGGTTGATATCAACTTTGCTAAACAGGTCTTATACGAACAGTTATAAAAAAATTTATTCGCTCATATACCCTTTTTTTTCAAGTTCTTTATCAGTATCTTGATGCATTAGTGTATAATAAACGCCTAAAAAGACATAAATCACACCCACCGTCAAAGATACTTTCCAGAACAAATCCGGATAAACAAAATCACACCAGATATTAAAAATAACAAAGCATCCGTATATTGCCGTCAAAGCCAGAATACTATATTTGAACGTTTTTAAACTCATCTTCTATCCCTTTCCAACACAAAAACAAATGCCTCACGAGAAAAAAACAAAAAAGTCCTGCGATTTTCGCGTTGCAAAGCTTTCACTTCCCATCCCTCGGCAGCTTGATTGTTCAGAGCTTCTGTCAGTTTTACCGGATTAACTTTTCCTCCATTAAAAAATATTGATGCCCAAACATTTTCCGAATACAAAAATATTTTATACTCTTTCATTTTTTAGTCTCCAAAATAGTTTTAATTTTAGTCCGACGTTAGTCGCAAACCCTGTCAACATGCGGAGCTGTTACCGAAAATTTAATCACTTCGGTTCCATCTGCCGGCACACTAACTCGCCACTCATAAACGCCATATTGTTTTTGTGTTCCCTTATGCGGAGCAAAGGTTGTAATCAATGCATCTCCAGGCAAACTTTGAGTATATATCACCTCTTGAGCATTTTTGCCTGAATTGGTTATACTAATTTCTGCTTGATAGAGATATTTTTTCTCCGTTTTTTTGCAACGATTACCATCTTGCACCGGTGCTTTTTCTGATAACTTTTCAATTTTATTGATTTTTCCGTTAGCAAAAATATTTACAAAATTGCCCAAGCGCAAACGCATGGTTTCACCTTTAGCCACATGATTAATCGAGTTTTCACCAATAAACTGCAGGTTTCCACCCTCATCTTTTTCATAAAAACGAATTATACCTGCCGGCAATTGAAAACCGAGATTATCTTCTTCCTTGTTATTGATAATATAATACATATCCGGATGAACTTGCTTAAATTCAGCGCGAGATCCCGGATTAAAATACAATTGCGAACTGATATTAGCTTCTTTTTTATATTTTACGCCATTCTTTTCAATCAAACTGATTTGCTTGGTTTGTTTATCCTTAATCGTGGTTTTGTTTGGCAAATTATACAGATGATACCCGCCCAACTCTTCTTCAGAGGCGCCTTCAGCCAAAACCTCGCTAAATTCCACAGCATTAAAAGCGTCCTTAGCCATCATCAACCTCGGACGTCCCAACATCTCATGTACTTCATTAACATCACCGGCAATCAGTTGAACTTTGGCATTATTATAATCCACACCGGATTCATTATTAATTGTAACCCATCCGGTCAAATTCAATAAATTTTGATCCACCACATTGACCACATAATTGGTCTTCCAACTTATACCATTAGTCAAATAAGCCAGAGATATATCTTTGTTTTCAGTTTTATCGCTAATTACTTTAGCAACTAAAGTCGGCTTATTCCGCAAACCGGAAGGAATTTTATCAAAAACCAATCTTCCCGGAAACTCCGCATCAACTCCATACTTAAATTTCAAAACCGGACGTCCATAACCTGCACTTAATATCTCTGCTGTTTCAAAAATATTTTCCCCGTTTTCTGGATTGACCCTAACCGTCTTAACAGTTTCACCGACTGATTTAACTACCAAATTTTCTGCATTGAGTAAATCATAATCATAGTTTTGCTCTAAAACTTTAAATCCTTGACCGAACAAAATTGCGGTTTCCGGCTTAATATTGGCAGCTACCCCTTCAAAAGCAATATCATTTTCGCCGTTTGTCAGCGATACTTTGCGCACATCTTTTACTAAAGCCAAACTGCGATTATAAACGCTGATATCAAGTGAAAGTTTGTCATTATCACTAACAACTTTTTCAGCACTCATTGCAACCGAACTAAAGCTCAAAACACTCATCATCAATAACGAAGCAAAACGCATTTTAATCCCTCCAAAATAAAAACCTCTTTAAAAACTAATACCAAAAAATTTTTTTTACAAGTTATTTATATAACCGAAAAGGAGGCGTGCCATTCAGACACACCTCCTTTTCATTAATCAGAGCAAAATCGTTGCAATCAGAGCTTTGCCATCACATCTTCATAAGAGTAGACATCACTCGGAGCATAGACGACATAGGTCAACACTCCCGAGAATATCTTTTGTGCAATCTCCCGTACGTCGTGTGCGTCCACATGCCACGTTGCATTGAGACGTTCATTAATGTCGTACATTTCACCACGTCCCCACAACTGCCATGCAATTTCAACTGCACGACCGCGCGGGGTCAAAAACATTCCCAACTTATCGCTCATTGCATGCTGTCGCGATGTCTCCATTCGGCGATCCGAAGCCAACTCTGTGCGTAAACGCTTCACATTTGCACAAACAATGTCAATGAGCTTATTCACATCCTTCTCGCCGTGTGAAGATACCGAAATACGCAGAGTACGGAAACCATAATAGTCAGCAATCCTGACATCACAGTTAGCATCCATACCTGCAAAGGCACGCTCGAGGCGCCCCTTCAACATACTCATCAACACGTTGGCCTCAGCAACATTATGCAGATCAGAAACATCCCAACCCAACATAAACTGTCGATAGTTATCGCTAGGTTCAATCCTCTCATAGCCTCCGGAATAAACCTTGTTGATAATCTGCTTCTCCTCGCCTGCACCAATGTCGCTAAACCAGTCACGGACCAATACTCGTACTTCATCGATTTCGCTCGCCTTGCCGAGAAAATGACCCGTAACACCGAGAATGATGTTATTTCCGGTCATATAAGTATCTGCAAAATCTTGCAGATCCTTAACCGTGTAGCTCTTAAGCATCTTGATATAACTCTCGGGATCCCAACGCCTTTTTTCCTCATCATCAAAGGCAACAAACTTGTAGAGCAAATTCATCTGACGAGCAGGCAAGGGAGCAAGATCTCTGGTATGCTGAGCAATGTCCTCTGCAACTGCATCAATCACAGTCTGATCAAAATCGCGGAAATTCACCATTCTCGAAAGAATACGAAGCAACGGAGTATACATCATTGCATCGTCAAAACCACCATAGTAGGAAGTAATCGTACCGCCAGGCACTGGCTGAACATGTTTAAACTGGCGACACAACACCTGTTCAAACAGAGCCGCCAAGCCCAAAGGTGCGTTTGAATGTCCGATCGGAACCGTCAAAGACACACTCACACCATCACCGACACTGTCATCCAGTAGATACCTAAGTCCATTAGGAAGAAGAATTGGATTAGTCATAATAAAAATCAAATTTAAAATTTATAATAAAGCGAATAAATAATTAACAATAAAAATTACAAAGTGTCACCCTTATACACCTTATATTTTTTTTTGTCAACTTATAACTTTATTCTCCGGTATATGCCTTATAATCAGCCAGATCCCAATTTATTCCGCTTTTTATAATCTTTGCCGGCACCCCGCCGATCAAAACATTAGGGATATCAAATTTACTGTTTACCATTGACATTGTCCCAACCACCGAGTCTTTAGCCACATAAGTATTTCTCATCAAAACACATCTTGCTCCAACCCAAACATGGTTTTCCAACACAATGTCACCCGGCTCGTTCAACGGATTTCCGTTATACTCATTAACCAAAGTATGTCCGTCCCCACAGCGCAACAAGGTTTCCGCCGCAATCACGCAATCATTTCCGACCATAATCCTGGTACCGGGCTTTTCTTTTGCAATAAATGAAACATTGTTATTAATATAGCAATTTCTGCCGATTTCTATTGCACAACTGTCCGCCACATAAAAAAAGGCTCTTAAAATTCTTGATTTATTTGAAGATCCGATAGAAAAACAATTATTATCACCAACCAAAGCCAGCTTACACTCATCAAAACGTAACGGCATCTCAATCCGCACAACGTTGTTGCTCCCGTTAATATTAATCATCAATCCCGGAAGTCCCTCAGGGCCCAAACTGTGTTCAACCCCTTGGTCAACAACCACAACCGAATTGTTTGCTCCCCAAATTTTTAAGCTACCTTCTTCTCTCATCAAAGCTTCTCCTTTTTTTTTGCAAAATCTAGCAAAATTATAATTTTAAGTCAATCATATAAAAAAACTTCTCTCAAACATAAAAAACAGTTTCAAATTTCAAAATATCATTTATAATGCAGGCATAATTACTGGAGAGTGAATCAATGGCCACAGAAATTTGTTTTCACAATGCAACCCTGCTTAACGGATATTCTGCAATGCCTAACTGCAGCGTACTCATCAAGCAACACAAGATAATTGATGTTTTTAACGAAGCCCGCTTCAAACAAAAAAAATTCAAACCCGATACCAAACTTATCGACCTCAAAGGTGCTTATATTGCCCCTGGTCTGATTGATACGCATATTCACGGCATCGGTGGTTTCGGCACTGATGATATGGATGAAAAATCAATCCTCAAAATGTCAGAAATCCTGCCTCAATATGGTGTTACAGCTTTTATCCCGACATTATATTCAGCACCCAAAGACAAGCTTTTCAAAGCTATGATCAGCATTCAAAAAGCTATGGGACACGAAAAAGGCGCCAAAATTTTGGGTATGCATTTGGAAGGACCTTTTATTTCTCCTGACCGATTAGGGGTTCAAACACCCGATTCTATTTCTCCGGTTGATCTGGAGTTTATGAAAGAAATCATCGCCCTCGGGCAAGGAAACATCATTAACATGACACTAGCCCCCGAACTCAAAGGCATGCGCGAACTGGCTTTGATGTGCATTGACCAAGGCATTATCCTTCAGGCCGGACATACTAACGCAACCTATCAACAAATGGTAGAAGCCATGCAGGCTCGTATTATGCACGTAACTCACTTATTTAATGCCATGAGCCGTATGCATCACCGCGACCCCGGCGTGGTTGGTGCAGTTTTCATTCATCCGGAACTGTCTTGCGAGATTATCGCCGACGGCGTCCACATCAACCCTGATATTGTCAAATTCTTATTCCGTTGCAAACCTATTGATAAGGTCGTTTTGGTAACAGACTCTCTAAAACCGACCAAACAAAAAGCCAAACATCTTTACGCCAATAACGAAGAGGTTTATTTGGACAAGTGTTTTATGCGCAAATCTGACAATGTTATTGCCGGTTCGGCCTTAACCATGATCGAAGGTGTCAAAAATCTTGTATCTTTTGGTCTTCCTTTGGAACAAGCCATTCAAACTGCCGCTTACAATCCCGCCACAATCATGAGACAAGAACATCTGGGGCTCGTTGCCCCCGGCTACGATGCTGATTTAGTAATTTTTGACAAGAACTTTAAAATTGTAAAAACCGTTATCAAAGGAAAAATATTTGACAAAGGAGTATGCAAATGAGAGTCATTATAAAACCTGATTATGAAGGCGTATCCTCATGGGCAGCACAATATATTGCTGACAGGATCAATCGTTTTGCCCCCACTCCGGATCGACCTTTTGTACTCGGTTTACCGACCGGTTCCACCCCTCTCGGTGTATATCAGGAATTAATCAAAATGCATCAACAAGGCAAAGTTTCATTTGCCAATGTAGTCACCTTTAATATGGACGAATACGTTGGTTTGACAGCCGACCACCCGCAAAGCTATCACTACTTTATGTTTGACAACTTCTTCAACCATATTGATATCGAAAAAGAAAACATTCACATATTGAACGGTATGGCCAAAGATGTTGAAAAAGAATGTGCAGATTATGAAAAATCAATTCTTGCCTATGGCGGAATAGAGCTGTTTTTAGGTGGTATTGGCGAGGACGGGCATATTGCTTTTAATGAGCCGTTTTCCTCCCTCTCCTCTCGCACTCGTGTCAAAACTCTGACTTCTGATACAATCAAAGTCAACTCACGCTTTTTTGATAACGATATCACACAAGTACCGACCACAGCTATGACTGTCGGTGTTGGCACAATTATGGATGCACGAGAAGTTATTATACTGGCCAACGGCAACAAAAAGGCCAAAGCTGTTTATCAGGGAATTGAAGGTGCAATCAGCCACAAATGGACAATTACTGCCCTGCAAAACCATAAACACGGCATAATTGTTTGCGATGATGCCGCAGCTTCTCTGCTCGAACCTGAAACCATAAAATACTTTAAGGACATTGAAAGATAAAAACACTTCTCAAACAACAAATCAGCTGAAACCGAGGTTTCAGCTGATTTGTTCTAAAAAGACATACAGAACTTGGCCATCATTCACGTTTCCGACAAAGATGAATAATGTACGTTATAATCGCCAATACAAAATTGGGCAGGAACCACATCAAACTCGGATTAAAGAACCGAAGATCGTCAGCATCAGGTGCCACATTCCAAATTGCCACAATATACATTGCCGGAGCCAGAATACCAAAATTGAAGGCATTAACTCGAGCCAAATCAGACGGTAGCCATTCTGCTAGAAAAAATGCCCCACTAGCAAGGCATCCTAGCACAAAAGGAGCACTTTGCACCCACGCTTTATCGTGACTAATGTCAAAATTATTCAACACCCAATAGAGCAATAGCCCCCACAAAACTCCGATGATAATTGGATAAGCTTGAGGCCAATCTTTTTTAAAATTTTCAATAATTCTTCCCATATCACTAATGATTTAAAAATAATAATAAAATTTCTGTACCAGCTATCATATTTTTCAATAAAAGTCAAACATTATTACCATACGCCTATTCTCCATAATCCTTCTTTAATATTACGTCATCGCTCCAAAAGCATAAGTCTTTTGGTCAAGCGATCTTCAAATTTTTTTTTAAAA
This sequence comes from Alphaproteobacteria bacterium, assembly GCA_016288295.1. Taxonomy (GTDB): domain Bacteria; phylum Pseudomonadota; class Alphaproteobacteria; order RF32; family CAG-239; genus JAFUYI01. The sequence goes on along the minus strand of JAEEYV010000021.1, from coordinate 19,790 downwards.
TAAAACATCTTCAATATCTTATTAATATTGAAGATGCTCTGACCTCGGACGGCTGTCCTCGGAGGCATGACAGGTCTGTTTATTGTCATTAAAAACAACAAGTCATCCCTCGATTTTGCTCGCAAAATCGTCCAGGGATCTACAAATTTTAAAAAACTATAAGTTATTTAAAAACGGCAATCCGCCAAGGTTTTACCCTTGACGGATTGTCGCAATACATCACCAAATACAGTAAATTACGCCTGCAAAAATCATTCCCATAATTACGGCGTATCCGTATCTGTATAGCCCCTTATCTTCATGATAATACACGACAGAATAGTAAGCCCACACAAACACTAATCCTGTGCCAATTACTATTCGGAAAAAGTCGCCCCAATGAATTGTAAAAACAATCAAAGCAATGACAGTTGCCACTACGTAAAACAGGCAACCGAGAAAATTATGTTCAATCTCTCTCATAACTCCTGATTTATGGCAGCATCACGTCTTTTCTGTACTTCCTTCCTCACATGCTGTACGTACATACAGATAAAAATCAGAATTTGTACAACCAGCGGTGGCAACAAAAACCACAAAGAAGATTTTTCTGTGAGTGCAATATCAATAACACATGAAATTGTAAAAATTACCCCAATGTTGATAAATGTAGCTTTGCTCCACACACCATCTGCATATTTTCCACCAAGAACGGCAAAAGCCACAAAAACGCAAGTCAACATAAAGGTAAGGAGAATACAAGCACCAAGATTATTAGAATCACATTCAGGATTTTGCATTAACACGAAAAAACACCCCGCAGAATACACTAGCGTCACTCCAACTTCCCAACACAATAGGGATTTTAAGGCCTTCCAAACGGTATTCTTATGCTTAATGCACAAAACCACCGAAATTGGAACCGCAATAACAGTGACAGGAAGCCATATCCAGTGTATATTCAGACCACGGCCGAGTGTAACCGTCGTCAATACAGGCCATAGAAGAAGCACATCTGCCCAGAACAGCCGCCACCAAACACTCAACTTTTGTCGATAATCTATCACGAAGATGAGCCCGAGCACGAAGACAAGTGTCATCACAATAGATATTGCAACTCTCACGTCTACGTTACCCCACTGATCCATTATCTTAAAAAAGACACCAAAGATCACGGCAACAACCAGCACCTGCCAGTAGCGTAAAGTTTGCTTAAAGACTTTGCAAAATTCACCACGGATAACTTTTAAATACTCATTCATAATTCTAAAAAAATACTGTTAATAATAAATTTTGCTACAGCCTAACATTATATTGACAAAAAGTCAACAAAAAAATATTACTATAAAAAATGCTTGACAGAGCATCAAAAGCGTATTAAACAGACCTAACTTTTGAATTATTAACAAACCATCAATATAAATTATTAAGACTCTTTCTTCAATCCGCATATGTAGCAAAATAAACACTACATAATGCCGCATTGATATCGTATTTTCCATAGTTAATTTGTTTATATGGTTCTGTTGCCGATGGGGTACGGTAACAGAGATAAGTGGGTTCTCTGTGAGGAGCGCCCTCTTATTGTTTTAAACTACCTCCACTACTCCGGCAAAGATTTAATTGCCATGCAATTTCTTAGAACAGCTACCCAGCATTTTCTAATAATATGTCATCTTTCGATTTTGCTTGCAAAATCGTCCAGGAATCTACATTTTTTTAGAAATTAATAAGTCATCCCTATTTTTTGCGCTCAGCAAAAAATTCCAGGGATCTTCAAATTTTTTAAACATTGTAGATCGCTTGACCAAAAGACTTACGCTTTTGGAGCGATGACGTTTTTGATTAACCAGTTATCCCTCGATTTTGCTTGCAAAGTCGCCCAGGAATCTACATTTTTTTAGAAATTAATAAGTCATCCCTATTTTTTGCGCTCAGCAAAAAATTCCAGGGATCTTCAAATTTTTTAAACATTGTAGATCGCTTGACCAAAAGACTTACGCTTTTGGAGCGATGACGTTTATTATTATCGTCGTCCTTATTTTTTGCATTTAGCAAAAAATCCCAGGAATCTTCAAATTTTTCCCAAAATCGTCTTCTCGAAATTCTGAAAATTTATTGACTTTTGTCCCAATTAGTCTATAATAATCATATACGGCTTGAAAAAAGGAGTAATAATGATGACATCAGACATAAATAATAAAATCGCTGAGATGCGAGAAAACAGAAAACTTCCCTGCCCGACCGACAGATTACTTTGTATTGCCACCGGCGTAAAAACTGATAAAGACTTGCGCCCTTGGTCTGAGCAAATACGACAACAGGCCGGGACCACTGATGATTATTTTATCGACATCAACCAAGCTGTTATTTTCGGCCGATATCCTGAGCTCGAAGAAGCCTGTAAATATTTTCGGGAAGAAGCCGGTAAAACATTCCGCCAACTTGATCCCGATATCAAAAAATCTGGTCAACTTCCACAAGAAGCCATAACCAAACTTGCTCAAGAAACCGCAAAGCGTTACCATCTGGCAGGAGAATATTCTTTCATTGACGAAGACCTCACCCCCAAACAAGAAGAGCGCATTGAAAAACGGCTCAAAGATGCTCGACAGGCAACTCTCCAATATTGTCATGAATCTCATCAGCCTGAAACCAATATGATACATGATGCTCTTCGCTCAAGTATTAAAGAACTTGATCCGGTATCTTCTATCCAGCTTATGAAAGATATGAGATATCTTGATAGTATTTTATGTGACGGACCAGAAAAACTCGCCAAAGTGCAGCATACTCCTGAATACGCCGAATTTGCAGAACTCCACGATATGGCAGCCAAAGTCTTTAACATGCAAAAACGCGGCATTGATTTTTCCAACCCGAAAGCAGTCAAAGATTCTCCTGAAATGCAAGACATTTCATATCAGGGAAAAAAATATGATTTATCAACAAAAATTGCCTCTCCTCTTTCTCGCGACAACCAAATACAAAACGTTTAAGACTACTCTCATACAAAAAGGAGGGAAACCTTGCAAGGTTCCCCTCCTTTTTTAATTTAATTAAAAACTATGACGCAAACAGCTCGGCAAAACTTGATACCGGATATTTATCCGGAATAACAAATTCAGATGGATCGGCACTGATTGTCATTAAAATCATTACAATTCCGGCGATAATAAAAATTACGAAAAGTACAAATGCCACACAACCGCCATCTTCTTTTGCGTTATCATCCCAACAATCAATCAACTGCCAACACAGCAGAACGACCACATCAATCATAAGCAAAATGAAGATAAATTTCACTACAATATAATGCAGATTAATTGTAGGCCACCAAGGAACTCCTTGTATTCCAAATATCCATGCACAAATAAACAGGAAATACGCCATTCCCCAAGTGCGTATTGCCGTTGTTTTACGTTTTTCCTTAATTGCAGAGATACCGGACAATGTAGCCTCAACTGCACATAGCAACATTCCGACAGCACAGCAACTCATTACAAACTGGAAAGCTTGACCACCGGTTGCAACAAGTGCCACAATTCCTGCGCCAAACAGTACAAACCCTAAGACCAAGCACACATGCTTTCGCACTTTAATAATAAAAGACTTGTCCATAAAGATAAAAAATAAGAAAAGTTAATAATAGTCAATTGCTCGCAGACTAACATTTTTTCTAAAATTTGCAATATAAAATTTTTTGTGATATTCTCCCCTAAAATTAACCATCCTTAAGGAATCAAAATGAAAAAAATCGCCATAATAACTGCTATGCAAAGTGAGTATGATGCCGTAAAAACACTATATCCCTTTGTTGATGATGAGCAAAGTACCAACGCTGAAGTTTACCAAAAAAAAATAATATTGATTAAATCCGGCATTGGTAAAGTAAACGCCGCCTTAGCCACCAATAAGGCTTGTCAGCTCGGTGCAAATTTAGTCATAAATACCGGTCTTGCCGGCGGTATAGATGATTGTCTTAAACAAGGCGATGTCGTGCTTGCGGCCCATGTATGCTACCATGACGTCTATTGTGGTAAAGACAACGACCTCGGACAAGTTCAAGATTTTCCGCTCTACTATAGCTCACCTGACGACGATATTCAAAAAATATCCCAATCAGCTCCGCAATTCAAAATAGGATTAACTGTTACCGGTGACCAGTTTTTAACCGACCCCGAACGCCTGAAACAAATCAAAAAAGATTTTCCCACTGCTCTTGCTGTAGATATGGAAAGTGCTGCCGTTGCTCAAACGTGCTACATAAACAATATTCCCTTTATCTCACTCCGAATTATCAGCGATGTCGTCGGACAAAAACAACAAATTGAACATTACAATAACTTCTGGCAAAATGTCCCTCACCTTGCAACACAAATGATTGATTTAACGCTCAAAGCTATTTAAAATGATAAAGCCCTGTTTTCACAGGGCTTTATCTGAATGCAATCAGATTTTAATACTCTGAATACTCAAGGGGAAGAAGCTCCGAAGCTTGTGCGACCAAAATCATTTCTTCTACACAGCTAATTTTTGCAGAGCCATAGGTCATACCAGATACCCAAACAAAATCGACATAGTCAGCATCATCAAAAAGACCTTTTGTGTAATACACTTGTTCATCGATACTCGGCATCTTAATACCGCAAACAACAAGCATCTTAGCAGTTTTTTGGTATCTCTCGCGCTCAAGCAAAAGCAACGTAAGCAGAGCCGGACAACATGCATACTCATCATACAATGGACGTGATCTCCGATAAGCATTATCGGCCATAACTTTCAAATCATGAAATGTCATGTCTTTTTTACCGGTTGCTTCGGGCTTGATAGTCTCTTGCAAAACCACAAGCCCCCCCAATAAGATAACACCATCAACCTTGTAACCATCTTTTAGCTGATAACTTCTGATACGATCTCCGCGTTCATTACTCAGAAGCAACTCTAACGGAAATTTCTTTGCATCATTGCTCAGAGGCCGCGACGTTTGCCCAACTAGTGGAGGTGGTACAGGCTCTTCTCTTTTAACAGAAGTTTCCATCTGTACTCCAGTTGGGAAAACAGCTTGGAGTTCTTCGGGTAAACACTCCTTGTCCAAGAAGAGATACATTATTGATACATCCTCGATACCTATGGTATCAGAAACACCTCCGAGATTGTAAAGCCGACACCCAACACCGAAATACGAGGTTGGAATTGGCAAATATACAATCCCTTTCGAAAAATCAAACAACTCAATTCCGGCTTCTTTTAATGACTTGACAGTACGAAAAAGCCTTGATGACGATTCCCAGAGATCTGTAACACAATCCTCACAATTGAAGACATCATCTTCATTAAGAGGGCGCGCATCCGGGTATGCAAAACCCGCTTCCGCGTTCAGCAGACCAACATAACGAATTTTGCACTCTGAAGGACTGATTGCTACGTTCAAAAGCAATCCTCGTTTTGTAGCAATACCCACAAACTCCATACCAGCTTCCAAATTCGAAACGATTTTGTAAGTTCCGTCAAGCATCTTGACATAAAGTGGCAACGTATCACCGTTCCAGTTTATTTCTTGATGATGACCATTTCCAATAACATCATCCATAAGGTAAAGTTTTAAGAATTAAAAATAAAGCTAATAATACAAACATTAATCTCTAACGTATAACGTTAAACCATTTTTGTCAAGTTTAAACAACGCCAACTGTATTGCTATAATTTTATGTTTTTGTCATTTTTCTATTGATTTTTGTCCTGAGTTGTGATACATTATGTTCATTCAAACATTATTAATTAATTAACTAACTAACTTATTATTACTTCTTATGAAAAATAATTCAAGTAACTGGCGGGAAGCCTTTTTGATTGCCACAATCGGAGCAATCATATTATTCGTTGTGGCCGTAACTTGCGGTCTTGTGCCTGTTGCCATCTTCGTGGTATGCATTACATTTATTGAAACCTGCTGCACCACGGGGCAAGACGATCACTCGTGGCTTATGCCAAAAATACACATCATCGGGTGTCTTCTGTTCTTCACTATTATGTGGCTAATGGCTCTGTGGCCAGAACCTAGTGATCCCAACTTAGCCCCCTGGATGGACCCCATTGAGCCAAACTTCCCGTTTCGGGAGTTCCACTATGAGGTAGAACAACTCCACGGAGAACTTCCAATCCCCGAAGTTGACTCCGCCTATTGGTGGTGGGTTTTGGTCGGAATCCCCGTGGTACGAGCTTTAATCGTGCATCCCATACTTTTAGCTTGTCACCGCAAAGACTAAGTCTTACTTAACACAAAAGCCGCCACTCCGGTGGCTTTTGTGTTATCTGCAAACTAAAACACAGAGGCGACACCCTGATGGTGTCGCCTCTTTATTCTCATTGTTAACGTACTATATTGCCACAAAAAACCGCCCTTAAGGCGGTTCTGATTGGTGGGAGTTGAGAGGTTCGAACTCCCGACCCTCTCGGTGTAAACGAGATGCTCTTCCAGCTGAGCTAAACTCCCATTCATTCAATGAAACAGTTTATAACTACTTTAAAACAATAAATCAAGCAAAAAATTCATCATTGTGTGATTTTTTTTATTCTCCTGCTCCACCCCCGATAAAAAATCTTGATATTTTCAACAAAACCAAATAATAAATCACAAAATATATAAATTTCACAAACCAATTTCTCTTACTGATTTTTTCAGGCAAATATCCAAAAGTCAAAAATGCTATTGTATAAACCGTAAAGGCATCAAGCCATTGCGAAGGATGCAAAATCTTACTACCGATTTCACTCCAATCCGAAGTTCCGAACAAATCATACATCCATCCGCCTGTCAATGTCGGAAGAGCAAAACTTCCGCCCAAAAACAACAAAATCTTCTTTAAGTATTTTTCTTTTAACAACTTTAACATTTTTTCATCCGGAAAAAAAGAGGCGGAATATAACCGCCTCTAGTTTTTACGAACCGTTAGCAATTATTTGTTAACTGTTTCCATCAAAGATTTACCAGGTTTGAACTTAGCAACTTTACGAGCAGGAATTTTGATTGCAGCGCCTGTACGTGGGTTGCGACCGGTTGTGGCAGCGCGTTTAGAAACGCCGAATGTACCAAAACCAACCAAACGAACTTCTTTACCAGATTTCAAAGATTTTGTAACTGAATTAATGAAAGCATCCAAAGCTTTAGCAGAATCAGTTTTTGTCATACCTGTTGAGCTTGCCATGCAAGAAATAAGTTCATTTTTATTCATGAAAGGGACTCCCTATATAAAATGTTAATTCAAAAACGGTAGCAAACCACCGCATTACAGTAAAATTTAAGTATCTTTTTTTTTGCAAGTCAAATAAATTCAACGTTTTTTTTCACAATTTTTGATTTTTAGCCCCAAAATAAAGGAAAAATCGTCTTATCAACAACTTTTTTGCCATAAAAACCGCATGTTACCCCATTATTTTGATTCTAAATATTCATTTTTTTCGATTCTTTTCAAATTGCTTTACAAAAAAGCGTGGTCACAAACAACCACGCTCTTTTACCAAATTACTTTTTAAGCCTGCATTTTCGGTGCAAAGCAATATCTAGCACCTCCCCGACTTCGCTTACCGGAATAATTTTCAGTCCCTTCTTTACATTATCAGGGATTTCAACCAAGTCTTTTTCGTTTTCTTTAGGTATAATCACGGTTTTGATACCACCGCGCAAAGCCGACAGAAGTTTTTCTTTCAACCCGCCAATCGGCAACACTCTGCCCTGCAAGGTAATCTCGCCCGTCATTGCTACATCCTTACGTACCGGCGTTTTAGTAAATACCGAAACCAAAGTGGTATACATAGCAATACCCGCAGACGGTCCATCTTTTGGAGTTGCTCCTTCCGGCACATGAACATGAACATCCGTTTTTTCAAAAACTTCCGGATCGATTCCCAATTTTTTAGCATGCGAACGAACAACCGAATAAGCGGTCTCAATTGATTCCTTCATTACATCGCCAAGTTTTCCGGTCTGCATAATTTTGCCTTTTCCCGGCATATCCACCGCCTCAATAAACAAAATATCGCCCCCGACTTCGGTCCAAGCCAAACCGGTCGTAACTCCGACATGATCCTCCTGCTCCGCCTCGCCAAAGCTAAACTTACGCACGCCAAGATAGTCACTCAGATTCTTTTCCGTAACTTTAAGCGGAGTTTTCTTACGCTTATCCATCAACAGAGCTTTAATTGCTTTGCGTGCAATATTCGACAACTCACGTTCCAAATTGCGCACCCCGGCCTCACGTGTATAATAACGCACAATATCTCGTATGGCTCCGTCGCTAACCGACAGTTCTTCCGATTTTACGGCATTTTCCTTAAATATTTTCGGTAACAAGTGCCGTTTTGCTATTTCAATCTTTTCATCTTCGGTATAACCGGAAAGACGAATGATTTCCATACGATCCAACAAAGGACGCGGCATATCAAGACTGTTAGCTGTGGTCACGAACATAACGTCAGACAAATCATAATCAACTTCCAAATAATGATCTTGGAAAGTATTATTTTGCTCCGGATCCAAAACTTCCAACAATGCCGAACTTGGATCTCCACGCCAATCACTGCCAAGTTTATCAATTTCATCCAACAAAAACAGTGGGTTTGATGTTCCGGCTTTTTTCATACCTTTAATAATCTTGCCCGGCATTGAACCAATATATGTTCGACGATGTCCTCTGATTTCAGCTTCATCTTTCATACCGCCCAAAGAAGCGCGTACAAAGCTTCTTCCGGTTGCACGTGCTATTGACTGCCCCAAAGAGGTTTTGCCCACTCCCGGAGGTCCGAACAGGCAAAGAATTGGTCCTTTTACCTTATCGGCACGTGATTGCACCGCCAAATATTCCAAAATACGGTCTTTAACTTTTTCTAACCCGTAATGATCTTCCTCCAAAATATTCATGGCCTTTTCAAGGTCTTTATTTACTTTTGACTCTTTTTTCCATGGAATATCCAACAACCAATCCAAATAATTGCGCACCACTGTAGCTTCTGCCGACATAACGCTCATTGTTTTGAGTTTTTTAACCTCAGACAGGGCTTTTTCCCGAGCTTCTTTTGACAAATGGGTCTTATGGATACGCTTAATATAAGTTTCTATCTCATTTTCTTCCTCACCATCGCCGAGTTCTTTTTGAATAGCTCTCATTTGCTCGTTCAAATAATACTCTTTTTGGCTTTTTTCCATTTGTTTTTTAACCCGGGTCTTAATTTTGTTTTCGACCTCAAGCAGAGTCATCTCGGAGTTCATCAGTTCCAACAATTTATGGAAACGGTCTTTTAACGAAATACTCTCTAACAACGACTGCTTTTCCTCAATCTTAAGCGAGAGGTGTGAAGCAATTGTGTCCGCCAGTTTGGTAAGATCATCAATTTGGCTGACCGAAACCAAAACCTCCGGCGGCGTTTTTTTAGACAGCTTTACATATTCTTCAAATTCTGACATTACGGCGCGGGATAAAGCTTCTTCTTCAACATCGTGAGATTCTGCCTCCGGCAAGCGCGTTATTTCCACCTTCATAAAACCATCATTAGGAATAAACTCGTCCAAAGAAACACGTTCTATCCCCTCGACCAAAACCTTAACCGTTCCGTCCGGAAGTTTAACCAGCTGCACAACCGTGCCCAAAGTTCCGACTTTAAAAATATCTTTGGCTTCCGGATGCTCGATTGCTGCATCTTTTTGTGTAGCCAATACAATATTCTGATCATTGTCAATTGCCGTTTGCAAAGCTCTGATTGATTTTTCACGTCCAACAAACAACGGCACGATCATTTTTGGGTAAACCACAATATCTCTAAGTGGTAAAAGAGGAAAAGTTTCTTTATTATCCATTATCTTATTGTCCTATTTATGATTACAATAAATATATAGGTAATTTTATTTAAACTGCAACCACAACGAACAATTTATCAGCCGGAATTTTGGATAATCAATAAAGACAGGAAATTATGCCGTTTTATCATATTGTCGCAATTTTTCTCCGATTTGTTCTTTAGCCTGAAAGCACGATTCAGAATTAGAAATCCTTTTATATAAATTGCTATCATCATACAAAAGCAAGGGATGAGCCAAATATATCGGAGTTTCATATCTTGTATAGCGTATAATTAAATCCCAATCTACTAGACGCTTCAAGCTTTCATCAAAATTACCATACTTATTGATCACTGATTTATTATGAACAAATACTCCCATATCTATATAATTCTCAGCACATAAATTAGCAAAATTAAAATCATGCCCAATCACCATTTTGTTAGACATGCAACAAATTTGTGCATAAAAAACCTTCCGTCTGGGATTATCAATAATAGCATTCTTAAAGCTCTCTAAAAAATTATCATACATTACATTATCGCTGTCTAGATAGACAACCCACTCTTTTTTAGACATCTCTATTCCAATATTACGGGCGTGACAAACTCCTTGATTAGATAACAATTTATGATAAATAATTTTTCCGTCAGCAATTTGCTCAAAATAATTTTGCTTTATTAAATCTTCCGTACCATCAGATGAGCCATCATCAACTATAATTAATTCAAAGTTTTGATACGTTTGTGCCAATAATGAATCAATCGCTCGCATAATGCAAAATTTTCGATTATACGTTGGCAATATAACCGAAAAACTCACTGTCATACATTCATACAATTCACGGTTTTTACTGCATACAAACTCAAGTAAATCTTTTGTACCTTCTTGTAACAGACTACCAAACCCCCCATTCAAAGCCTTAACCTTAATTAATGGAGCTTTATACTTTTTTATTAAACTTAAAGGAAAGATTGTTGGATTAAGATTTCCAACTCTGCAACAATTTTCAATACTTTCTTGTATTGGAGTTTTTATATAACTTTCACAAGAAAAGCCCAAACTCAGCAAATAGTCTGTAAGACCGACCTCAAAGTTTGATATTACATCCCAAACAAAACGTTGTTTCTTCACCCTCTGAAAAAATCTTACAAAACTTTCATGTTTAAAAACAGCCTCATTAAAAACCAGAAAAAAAGATTGTAGATGATATGGAAGCTTAGCATCTTCATTGCCTGTCATTCCCCAAAAATCGCATTTTTTAGCCCGCATTTCATCAAACATTTGTTTGAACGGATAGACAGGACCATAACAGCTATCATTGCACAAAACTAGCTCTTCTGCGTCATTCAACAAACCTTCCCTTAATGCCCACATATATCCACGTTTATAAGAACCAAAATCATATTCTTCATGCCTAGTACAATTTGCATAGATAACTAAATCTTTTATTTTTTCAATTTCCGAAGACATAATAGGATTATCCGTTACAAATATAATCCCATCGACAACCTTCTTTAGCTCTTTGAGATAATAAATGACATAATCCAAAATTAAACCATCTTTATTAAATGATGCAAAAATTGCTAATTTCTTATATCTACGCTTATCTTCAAATCTGCATTCAATGTTTTTTAAATCTGATGAAAATTGTATAGCAACTATATCCGCAAGTTTATGCGATATTTTTACCCCTAAAATCTTTGTTATTTTTTTATTTCCCTTTTGTTCACAACTTACAACTGGAACACCTAAAATCTTATATATTTTATAGTTATCATACGTCTCATAAAATAACTTTTCATACATTTTATATACTTCCAACCATTTTCTTTCTATACACCGGTATTCTAAAAATCTTAATTTGTAGACAATTATGTTTAGTAACCTTTTTCTGATATATGAAGCGTTTCAAATATTCCAATGTCCCATCAAGCTCAAATCTTATATTTTTATCAAATCCTTGTATTTTATAGCCCAACGCCTGTGTCAAACACCCAAACAGTCTTTCCAACACATGAGCCAAAGTTTCATCATGCACTTTTCCTGAAGTAATTTCAAAATCAGTAATATTAAAACTATCCTTAATTTTCTGCATAATATGGCTTCGTACCATAAACATTGTTCCTGACACAAACACAATCGGCAAATCGCTCGGCACTCCCATTCGCTCCAGTATCTGGCGAACACTTGCTTCCACACTCTTGGCGTTTTTCAGGCCTGAAGAAATCAAATATTTTGACCCGATCATTCCGAGTTTATCATCATGCTCAAAAGCCCTTATATTATTGTCAAATATAGCCCTTGAACCAATCAATGATTCAATCAGCAACAAAAACCAAAATTTTCGATTAATGCATTTGTTATTTATTACAACACTCCCCTCATTTTTATTGTTTTTAGTGTGTAACTTCAAAATTAAATCATAGTCATTCAAATTGATTTGGTGCAAAAAATAAACAAACGGCCCGACATCATACCCTCTGTTCTCAACCATAAAAAACTTTGCCGAGGGATTAAAGTCTTTTATGTCTTCAATAATTGCATCATCTTGCTTATTCATTGTTACATATAAGTCATAAGCATAACCTTCCAAATTTTTTAAATACGGCTTTATCTCATACCACATATCAAGATAATATATGTGCAAATGCACTGCTAATCGCAAAGTCATGGCGTTTCCAATCACTACTAAAAATTGTTATTTTAAAACCTTACACCGAATAATAAATGGCAGAATTTAAAATGCAACAATAAATTGTGCAAAATATATAAATAAATTTTAGATTGTAAAAAATATTCGATTTTCATAACTTCCCTCCGCTGATAAACAACAAAAAAACTGCCTTGATTAGAGTCAGCAGGAAGTTAGAAGCTATTTAAGTGAATAGTGTAGTTATTTGGTATAAACACCTTATTACCTACCTTCCTGCCATTGCAGAAAGATAGTCTTTTTACGCCTTATATAGGCAACACTTAACGAGGCTTCTAACCCTCCACGTCGGTAATCATCCGACGCAATAAAAGGCTATTTCATAACCTCATCAAAGTCAACAAAAAAATCCCCGCTTGATTGCTCAAGCGAGGATCTTTAGAGGTTTAACTTGCCGAATTATGCCGCTTTATTCATTTTTTTGGCTGCAAATTCATTCATCTTGTTGATAACATAATCCAAATCTTCATTATCAAGATAAGGTGTCATCGGCAAAGACAAAACTGTTTTAGAAAGTTTTTCACAAACCGGCAATGGACGATTATTCCACTTTGCATAAGCTGTTTGTGTATTAACCGGACGCGGATAATATGCACCGCAAGGAATACCGTTTTCTTTCAAATAAGCCATCAACTCATCTCTGTCGGCACAATTAATTGTGTACAAAGCATAAGCTGATTTGCAACCGTCCAAAATTTTTTGTTTGCCAAAATAGCTGCTCAGTTCATTGTCATAACGGCTGGCAACACGATAGCGGTCTTTCAATTCCTGATCAAACACGGTCAATTTCTGCAACAAAACCGCACCTTGGAAAGAATTCATACGACCGGTAATGCCAAGGCGTACATTATCATAGTGATCTTCAGGGCTCATACCATGTACACGGCAAGACTTAACCAACTCGTTTTCTTCATCTGTATTGCTAAATACGGCACCACCGTCACCATAACAGCCGAGTGGCTTTGTCGGATAGAAAGAAGTAGCTGTCATATCTGCAATAGAACCGGCCTTTTTACCTTTATAAACAGATCCATATGATTGGCAAGAGTCAGACAAAACTTTCATGCCGTTGGCATGGGCAATTTTAATGATTTCATCATATTCACAAGGAGAACCGAAAATATCAACAGCAATAACAGCCTTCAAATTCAGTTTTCCTTCTTTTTTAACTTCATCAATTGCACGTTGCAAATCTTTCGGATCCATATTGTAAGTATTCGGATCAGAATCAACAAAAATCGGAGTTGCACCCAACAAAACCGGAGCTTCTGCCGATGCTACAAATGTAAAAGATGATACAAATACTGCATCGCCCTGTTTTACATTCCAAGCCATCAATGCCAATGTCAAGGCATCTGTACCTGATCCGCAGGTTGAACAACACTTTGTGCCGGAATAAGCTGCTAATTTTTCATCCAATTCTTTGGTTTCCGGACCTTGGCAATATGCACCATGATTCAAAATGTTTTCAAAAGCTTTTAAAAATTTGTCCTGTCCGATAACATTCTGCGAAGTCTTGCAGTCAAACAACATAATCGGTTTATTAGGTTTAGTACTCATTTTTATATCCTTACAAAAAATTTCAACTGAACTGATACTATGTGAGTTTTTTTTCTTTTGCAAAACACAAAAAATTTCTGTATTGTAACAAAAAAATAAAATCTATTTGATTTTGAACCAATCAGCTGTTATATTCGTTTAATAATTTGAATAACCATATGAAGGAACAAACCGTGAAACATTATATTACTGTCATAGCACTGCTCTGTACTGTATCGTCTCAAGCACTGGCCAATGATGACGGCTGGCTTGAAAGTTACAACCGCGCCATGTTTGACTTTAATATGAATGTTGATAAATATGTTATGAAACCCGTAGCAAAGGGATATCGAGCAATTACGACCCAAAGTATGCGCAATCGCGTAACTTCATTCGTCAGTAATGTAAATGAACCGGTATCAACAATCAATCACACTTTACAAGGCAGTTTCAAACAAACTCTCAATTCCGCCGCCCGCTTTGCCATCAACAGCACTTTGGGACTGGCCGGAACATTTGATGTTGCCGATGGTTGGGGACTCAAAAAATCCGAAACCGGTTTTGACAACACTCTCGCATACTACTGTATGCCCGACGGACCATTTATCATGATGCCGTTTTTCGGACCATTCACCATTCGTTCCGGCATAGGTTATGCTGCCGATAGCGTTTCAACACCAATATATTGGGGCGCACTCAACGACAAAAACTATTCGGCCAAAATCACTTACGGCTATGCGGCTCTGTCAGCAATCAATTCCCGCGAACGCGGACTTGATTTGCTGGACGACTTACAACGCAACTCAGTTGATTTTTATTCCACCGTGCGTTCTGCTTACTTGCAAAATCGTCAAAATATGACATCTATTTGCAAGTCGGCAAACAAAACCCCGAGCTATGACTTTGATTTTGACGATGAAGACTTTGAAGACTAATTTTTAGGAGAAGACTATGAAAAACAAACTCATCACATCTCTTTTCGCCGGACTGCTGCTGTTTTGCAATTCTGCTCATGCTGATGTCGACGCAGCCAAAGCCGAGGACTTTATCAAGAATATTACCCGTGAGGGAGTTGTTGAAATCATTAATTCAAACGCCTCTCAAGCCGAACGTAATGCTCGCTTTGAAAAACTTTTCAACTCTGCACTTGACCTAAAATTCATCGGACAATTTGTCTTGGGACGTTACTGGAAAACCGCGACAGTTGAACAACGTGATGAATTTATTGATGTTTATCGCAAACTGAACGTCAAAACCTGGTCAAAACGCTTTGATGAATTCAAAGGTAAAGAGTTTGTTTTCAAAGGCACCTCTCCTTCTTCATCACCGGAGCAAATTTTTGTAAATACCATAGTTCCGATGGATCAAGCAGAACCGGCAACCGTCGTTTGGAGAGTACGCCAAAAAGGTAGCGATATGAAAGTCGTTGACATTATTATCGAAAACGTCAGTCTGGCAATTACCGCCCGCAATGAATACAGCGCATTTATCAAAAAATCTCCCAACGGTGTTAATGGCTTAATTGCTGATTTAAAAAACAAACTCAATCAAGAATAAAACAATTGCAGATTTTAAGCCCCCATCCGGGGGCTTTTTTTGCTACAAGTTGCAAAGCATACAAAAATGATTACATATGGCTGTAAAGGAGGTTTAATATGAAGACAACGCTAAAATATCTATTTTACCTTGCTATAATTTTATTATTATACATTATCGCCAGCGACATTTATACCAATAAACTGAAACCTTCCCTAAATAGCGAAAATACCACAACATCTCCTCAACAATAAATAAAGCCTCCGAAAAGGAGGCTTTTAATACATATATAGAAATAAAGTCCATATGCGTTTAATCTCTAATAACGCACTCCCCTTCTTTCATAACTCTGTTTCCACAAACAGAACAACTATCCTCTTCCACATCAATCGGCTTATCATAATCACACGAATAACAACCACCCCATTCAGTACGCAGCGGCTTCTCTTTAGGACACGTTTTCAAAACACAATCAAAATGATACGTTATTCGTTCTGGACGACCATTCAGACCATTGCACACCACCTCGCAAACACCGTTTGTGTTAGTTATGCTTAGTGCTTCATCACAACTATGACAATCTCCAAAATCTCCTCTCAAAGGCTTTGAATCAGTACATCCTTCGCTATTCTCAGGCGGTAATTCGTTTAGCTTTTTACACATCCCCTCTTCATGCATCCTTAAAAAAATTTCTTTATCTATATTAGATTTATTTTCAGCTAAATTTTTCCCAAAATTAACATAGTGCTCAATTTTTTCCTCAGGAATATCGCACCTCAACGAATAATTTTCTGTTTTTTCATTTTTATCCATCATTAAAACAATATATATTTTACAAGAATCGCCCCCATAAAAACCACCTGCGACTCTGCGCCGAATTTTAACATCACCTAAAGAAATCTCTCCGCCATTATATGTCATTATTCCATCATTAGAATTTGCACAAGCATCTAGTATAGAAAACACACCTGTATATTTATATGGAAGTGTTTCTATTTGCGCCAAAGCCGAAAAACTATACCCCAAAAATAAAACCAATAAAAATTTTCTCATATAATTTTCCCTTTTCTAAATGATAATAACCTTTACTGTAGATTAAGATTTTATTTTTTGCAAGCATCCTAACTATTCTTTAAGCTTTTTATTTACTGGCGACTTATTTACAATAAGCATTAGTTCATTAACACGCCTTAGAAAAGAATAACAAAAAGCCCCTCTCTTGAGGGGCTTGCTTATTATTCTTCCGGAGGAACCAAATCCGGCAAAGTTCCGGTTGCTTTTTTGCGTTTAAGCTTGCCCACAAACTTAATTGAACGCTGTGCATCCCATTTTTTCTTACCTTCTTCGGTATTAAAAATCTGCTTATAAATCTCAATAGCCTGATCAAATTCAGACAACTTGGTTAAACAACTTGCTAAACCATCATACAATTTATGATGATAACGTCCTTCATTAATTACTTGAGCTTTTTTATAACACTTCAGAGCATCAGAAAACTTCATCATCTTCTGATATACAAAACCTATGCTTATCCAAGCCTGTATCTCACGGTTATTAATATTCAATATTTTTGTAAAGCATTTGAGAGCTGAATTGTTATCCCCCATAAGCTGATATGTTACACCGACTCCGTTCCATGCTTTGATATTCGACTTATCAAAAGATAAAACCTTCTTAAAAAACGAAATTGCTCGATCAAACTGTTTGAGCTTTTGCAATGTAACTGCAATACTTAACAATGTCTGTGTATGTTTTGAATCAATTTTAATTGCCTGTTCCAAAACATCAAGAGCCTCTTTATACAGATACAAATGCTGCAAAGCAATAGCTTTTCCGTTCAAGGCTTCTAATGAGGTTGGATCAAGAGCAATTGCCTGATCAAACTGCACAATAGCATCCTTATAAAGGCCACGCATAGAAAGCGTAACACCTTTATTATTAATTATCTCAACTGATTGGGGATTTTTTTCAAGTGCTTTATCAAAGCACTCAACAGCCTCTGTATAGCGACTCAATTTTTGAAGTGCGAATCCTTTAGAATTAAGAGCCTTCCAAGAATCCGATTGCTCGTTAATCGCCTGATCAAATTGGGCAATAGCATCTTTATAAAGTCCTTGATCCAACAACTCCTGACCGCGACGATATGCGTTATTTTCGTTTGTATTTACCATTTTTCTCTCTTTACAAAATAATTCAGTGACTATAACTTTAGCGCAAAAAACTGTTTTTGTCAATTATATAATTTTAATTTGATTCGAAATTGGCATGTTTGTGCTTATTTCCAACCACTTACAACCAAACTTTTTGCAATAATCTTGCATTTTCAAACGTTTATTTTCAAAAAACTTCGTATATTCATCACAAAAGGATTTGTTTCGACTATCAAAAATCAAACTTTCACCTTTATCTGCAACCATATATTCACCTGGCAGAGGAGCTTTTTTCTCCAATATATCATAGATACACAAACAAAACACCGTTGCTTTTTTAGCTAAGACGGCAACAGCTTCCTTAGCCTCGTCATCAAAAATTGCAAAATCACTTATAACAAACACTGTTGCCCTGCTTTTTAGCCCCTTTATCAGCCTCTGCAAAGTTTTTTTCATTGCCTTGGGCTCTGCTCCTATTCGCCCCTGACTGCGACTTACTTCCGAAATTTTATTAAAAATAGCTAACAAATGCGCCATATTTTGCTGTGGTTTAAAGTGCCAAACATTCTTACCATCGAATATAACTGCTCCGAATCGGTCTTTATTTTCCTGCGCCAGCCATCCTAACAAAGCTGCAACTTTTGATGCTGTTACTGATTTCAGCTCTCTTCTTGTTCCAAAAAACATTGATGAAGACAAATCCAACAAAACATAAATCTCTCGATCACGTTCCTCGTTGTACACTTTGGTATACGGGCTCGCTTTACGGGCTGTAACACGCCAATCAATATCACGCACGTCATCACCAAACGCATACTCGCGGATTTCATCCATTTCAATACCACGCCCCTTAAAGGCTGATTTTACATCTCCGCTCTGTATTGAAGAATTCAACTTGCTTTTAACTCTCAAATAGCGCACATTGCGCCTTTGCTTCATTAAATCGTCAAGTGTCGCTACAAGTCCTTTCTCATCATCTTTTGAGTTTTTCTCGTTTGACCATAACGAAGCTATATTGCTAAAACTTACCATTTGCATATCCTACGGCAATGGTACAACTTTCAATATTTTTGTAATTATATCATCGCTTGTATACCCTTCGGCTTGCGCTTCAAAGCTCAAAATAACGCGATGACGTAAAATATCATAGACAACTGCATGAATATCTTCCGGAGTAACAAAATCGCGTCCTGCCAACCATGCATTGATTTTGGCGCATCGATCAAGAGCAATAGTTGCTCGCGGACTTGCCCCAAACATTACCATTCCTGCCAAAGTATCATCATATTTTTCAGGGTGTCTGGTGGCAACAATCAATTGCACCATATATTCTTCCAGTTCTTTACTCAAATAAATTTTAAGTGCTTCTTCTGTCGCCGCCTCAACATCAGCAATCTTCAGTTTGGCAAATCCCTTTTGTTTTGTCGGGTTAACAAAGGTACCCTCGCCTCTTACCAGTTCCAAAATTTTGTGCTCATCTTCCGCCTCAGGCTGATCAATGCGAATATACATCAAAAAACGATCAAGTTGTGCTTCCGGCAGATTATATGTTCCTTCATGTTCAATCGGGTTCTGCGTTGCCATAACCATAAACAAACGTGGCAACTCAAAACGTTGTCCTCCAACACTTACCTGTCTTTCTGCCATTGCCTCCAGCAAAGCTGATTGCACTTTTGCTGGTGCACGGTTAATTTCATCTGCCAAAACCAGATTGGCAAAAACCGGACCTTTTCTAAACTCAAATTCGCCTTTTTGCGCAACATATATCTCACTTCCCGTAATATCTGCCGGCAACAAATCGGGCGTAAACTGAATACGATTAAAATCGGCCGAAACACAATCCGCCAAAGTTTTAATTGCCTTAGTTTTAGCCAGACCCGGAGCTCCTTCTACCAATGCATGCCCTTCTGCCAGCATTGTAATAATCATCTTTTTTACCAAATCTTTTTGCCCGATGATTTTGGAGTTCATATATTCCACCAAGCCTGTAATTTTATCTTGAATTTCCGACATTTTTACCTCTTTTGCGCATTAGTTT
>JAEEYV010000020.1 GCA_016288295.1 Alphaproteobacteria bacterium | reverse complement strand
TCTTAAAGATAAAAAGAACGAAGCAACAATCGCCGCGCCGGCCCGTCCCATTCGCATCGCTCTTACAAAAGGCAGACTTGAAAAGAAAACGATAGAATTGTTTGAAAAAAACGGTATTGACTGTTCATCGCTTATCAATAAAGGAAGAAAACTTGTTTTTCCTTTGCAGAACGGTAAATTTGAAGTTATGCTTGTAAAAAGCCGTGACGTTATAACATATGTTGAGCGCGGCGTATGTGATCTGGGAATAGTAGGAAGCGACACTATAGCGGAATACGGAACATCAGTATATGAGCTTGCCGATCTCGGCTTCGGCGCGTGCCGAATGGCGCTTGCAGGTCCGGCAAAATATAAAAACGAACCCGACAGTTTTTTCGGAGGATACTCAAAAAAAATCATTGCAACTAAATTTGTCAATATTGCAAAACGATATGCAGCAGCAAAAAAGGCCGACGTTGAAACCGTATCCATAGAAGGATCCGTGGAACTTGCACCAATTCTCGGGCTTGCGGACGGTATTGTGGATATAGTTGAAACAGGAGATACTCTGAGAGAAAACGGGCTTGAGATAATAGAAGAGATATTTCCGATCTCCGCAAGAATAGTTGCAAATATCGCCGCAACAAAACTCAGAAAAAAGGCGATAGACGAAATTTTGTTTGAAGTATTCAAAGTTTAACGCATTCATCAGAGGTGAAAATATGCTGAAAAGATACCGTGAAGCAGATTTTTCCGTTTTTTTCAGGGAACTTGAAGAAAAAAGGAATTCTACTGAATCGGATGTAACGAAAATTGTTACCGAAATAATAAATGACGTTAGAAATAACGGCGATAAGGCGCTGAAAGAATATACGGAAAAATTTGACGGCGTAATATTAAACGATTTTGAAATTCCGGTTATAAAAGCGAAAGAAGCATTTGAAAAGTCAAAAATAAAAGACGCGCTTTCCGCCGCCGCAAAAAACATAAGAGAATACCACGAAAAGCAGGTTGCTCAAGGTTTCAGAACAGAAAAAGACAACGGCTGCGTTGTGGGCAGACGTGTTTTGCCTCTCAAACGTGTGGGGCTGTATGTTCCCGGAGGAAAGGCCGCTTATCCCTCTTCAGTGCTTATGAACGCTATTCCTGCCAAAGTTGCCGGCGTTGAAGAAATAATTATGGTCACACCGCCTCCGAAAAATGAAGATGAAAACACAGATATTCTTGCCGCAGCTGCCGTTGCGGGTGTAGACAGAATTTTTTACTGCGGAGGAGCGCAGGCGCTTGCCGCGCTTGCATACGGGACCGAAAGCATGCCGAAAACCGATAAGATTGTCGGTCCGGGCAATATTTTTGTAGCTACAGCAAAAAAGCTGCTTTTCGGAACGGTAGATATAGACATGATAGCAGGTCCTTCCGAAATATGCGTTATTGCAGATGAGAATGCGCCAAACGAATATGTTGCCGCGGATCTTCTTTCTCAGGCAGAGCATGATGAGCTAGCATCGTCGGTTCTGATTTGTTTTTCCGAAGAAAAAGCGGACGAAGTGGAAAAGGAGATCGAAAAACAGATAAAACGTCTTTCACGCTGCGATATTATAATGAAATCACTGAACACAAACGGAGCTGCGCTTATATGCGGCGATATGCAAAGCGCTCTTGCAGCGGCAAATACCATTGCCCCCGAACATCTGGAATTATGCGTAAAAGAACCGTTTGAATATCTCGATTTTGTCAGAAACGCAGGTTCTGTATTTCTCGGATATTATTCTCCGGAGCCGCTCGGAGATTATTATGCGGGACCTAATCATGTTCTGCCGACGTCCGGCACAGCAAGATTTTTCTCTCCTCTTTCAGTAGAGAGTTTTACCAAAACAAGTTCTTTTATATATTACACCTCCGCGGCGCTATCTGCCGCTTCATCGGATATAACCGCAATAGCCCGCGCCGAAAGGCTGACAGCTCATGCGAATGCGATCGAAATAAGGAACGGTAAATAAAATGACATTCGGAAAAAACCTGAAGGGTATGGAAGAATATGTTCCGCAAACTTATACGCCCGAAATGATCCGTCTTGACGCAAACGAAAGTTATGCGGATATGCCTGACGAGATGAAAAGCAAAGTTCTTGCCGAGATCAATGCTCAGGCGTTCAACAGATACCCTGACCCCGCGGCAAACGCATTATGCAAAGCATTTGCCGATTATTACGGACTGTATGCCGCAAATGTTATAGCCGGTAACGGAAGCGATGAACTGATATCGATAATGTGCTCGGCGCTTTTACCGTCGCATTCAAGAGTTCTTGTAGTTTCTCCCGATTTTTCGGTATATAAAATATACGCGTGTCTCTATGATAACACTGTTATTTCCGTTGAAAAAGACGAAAATCTGAATTTCGATCCGGACGAGCTGATCTCAGCTGCGAAATCCCGCGCAGTTGATCTGATCATATTTTCAAATCCATGCAATCCGACAGGTCAGGGCATAACCGCAACAAATGTTGAAAAGATCATATCATCGGTAAACTGTGCAGTATGTATCGACGAGGCATATATGGAATTCTGGGCTGACAATGAAACCGTTATGCCTTATGTAAACAAATATGACAACCTTATCGTGCTTAAAACATTATCAAAAGCGTTTGGCATGGCAGGATTCCGGATAGGATTTGCTGTTGCGGGAACTGAAATCATCTCACTCTTCAGAAAAGCAAAAATGCCGTATAATGTGAGCGTTTTATCTCAGGCAGCAGGTCTTGCGGCGCTGAAGAACAAGGAATACCTGAAAAACATGACAGCTCAGATCATTGCGAGAAAAAACATGCTTTATCAGTCAATCAAACCTCTTGAAATGTCTGATTTCAGAGTTTTCGATACAAAGACAAATTTTATTACGGTCAGAACGCCCAATGCATTGTCGATCCACGACTATTTGCTTAAAAACAAGATCTCCGTCCGCTATATTTCACCTGATTTTCTGCGTATAACAGCAGGCACGAGAGGCGAGAACAATATATTAAAAACAAAACTGGAGGCAGCGATAAATGAGACAGGAATTCATTAACAGACAAACAGCCGAAACACGTATTTCCGTTAATCTGTCCATTGACGGAACAGGTTCTTTTGACGGCTCATCGGGCATAGGATTTTTTGATCATATGCTTAATTCGTTTGCGGTCCACGGCGGATTTGATATCGTTCTGAGCGCAAAGGGAGACCTGAATGTTGATTGTCACCACACTGTTGAGGATATCGGAATAGTGCTTGGCAGAGCCTTTTGCGGAGCATTGAAAGATAAACGGGGTAT
>JAEEYV010000019.1 GCA_016288295.1 Alphaproteobacteria bacterium | reverse complement strand
TGAAGTTCCGCATTTTGAAGGAGCGCCGAAGCCAATGGTGGTTTTACAAGCAATCAATGTCGGTTTATCAGATTTTTGGGCTTTAATAATAGCCTGAGCAATAGCTTCCTGATCTTGTCCGTCTGTTTCAATAGTATTCCAACCGACCGCCTGAAAACGTTTTATCTGGTCGACCGAACTTGCTTTGTCAACAGTACCGTCGATAGTTATATTGTTGTTATCCCAAAAAACAATCAGCTTGTTTAATTTCCAATGTCCGGCCAAAGATATTGCCTCCTCAGAAATACCCTCCATCAAACATCCGTCTCCGGCAATAACATATGTATAGTGATTACATAGTTTATCACCGAATTTTGCATTTAATTTTCTTTCAGCCAAAGCCATTCCGACAGCCGAAGTTATCCCTTGCCCCAAAGGTCCGGTTGTCATATCGATTCCCGCCAAATGACCATATTCAGGATGTCCGGCCGTTTTAGTCCCCAGTTGGCGAAAATTTTTAATATCTTCAATGCTAATATCAGGATAACCAAGCAAATATAATATAGAGTACAACAACATTGACCCATGCCCGGCCGAAAGCACAAATCTGTCACGATCAAACCAACGAGCATCATTGGGATTGAGCTTAATAAATTTTGTGAACAACACAGTTGCAACATCGGCCATTCCCAAAGGCATTCCAGGATGTCCTGACTTTGCTTTTTCAATTGCCTCAGCCGCCAAAAAACGTATTGAATCCGCCATTTGTGATGTCAATTTCTGATGATTGTAGCTCATAGCTCATACTCCTGTTAAAACGCTAAGCCTTGTTGTTGATTATACATAAACTGGCTTCTGCTCAATGCTATTTCAAGATTAATTTGATAACCGGGTTGTTCATTTGGAATAGGTACGCTGATTTCATCACCTGTTACCACAATTTTTTCATTTTTATTATCAACAATAGTACTGAAAGAATGAGGTTGTCTTCCCATCAATTGTTCAGGATTATAAGACGTGTTAGCGTAGTAATTAATGCTTACTTTTTTTCCTCCTGCATCAGACAATCTTGCAATTTCAAAAATCGGTGAAACCATTGCGACAGTCAGATTTGTTTTGGGGTTATACCGACAATATCCCTCAAATCCGACAATTTCTGCCCGATAGTGAGGTTGATCACCATAAAAACGTGTAACATGACTATATTCCGGAGTAATGACTACATTCGGACAATACAATATTTCCGGACGATTCGAGCACGATGCAATCAATAAGAACGTTGCCAATATATATTTTTTAAACATCAAACATTCCCCACAACATTACAGTTTCCATAACTATAAATAATCATGAGAATTTTGTAAATAAGTCGGATATTACTTGTTTATTATTTCAGGCATTTCAAACAGTGCCACCAATTCACTGTGTAAAGAATAAACAAATTGGTCAACCATAGTTATCGATTTAATCCGATAACCTCCGTTGATTAAAATATTGGCATCTCGAACAAAGCTATGTGGATTACAAGATATTGCAACGATTCGTGTTGGCTTTTGATTATAATCAAGTGCGGCAATAGCCGTAACTTGTTCTTTTGCACCGGCTCGAGGTGGGTCAAAAACAACTGCATTAAATCCACACAATTCTTTTCCTGCCAAAGGATATTTAAACAGATTCCGATTCTCAATTTTTATATTACTTATCATCTGTCGATTAATCGATTCTTGAAAACCGGATAATAATTCAGCGGAAGAATCAATTGCTATCACTTGCACATCCGGTTGAGCAACTAAAGCATATGAAAAAGTTCCAACTCCACAGAACAAATCAGCAATTTTACCTTGGATATTGCCAAGATATTTAATAGCTAACCCAAGCAAAGCCTGTTCCCCGGCTTTAGATGGTTGCAAAAAAGTTCCGGCCGGAATATAAACCTCTCGTCCGGCAATTTGTAGATACGGTTTAATTTTTTCCATAATAGTTTCAGGTCTGTGGTTAACCGTCTTTCGATGAGAGATTCTTATGATATCATCTTGATTTGCAACCATTTCAAAGATAGTTTGTCTTATTTCCAAATTGGGATCGATTCCAAACTCTAATACCACATCAAGACCGTTATCTGCCTCGGTTATCCAGATATCTCCATGGTCAATGTTGCATAATTTGGAACTTTTCTTTCCGTGATTAATCTCAATTTTTGTATTGCATATTTCTCCAAGCATCGCTCGTATAAAATCAAGATTTTTATTTATTTTTGGTGTCAACATCGGGCAACAATCTATATCGATAATTTCGTTGCTTTGTTCTACATTAAATCCGAGAATAATTTTTCCTTTATGTTTTGCAAAAGCCAGACTGGCTCTTCTTCTGCACCCGTCTTGCATAAATAAGGGTTGTTCAAAAACAAAATTATCAGCGCACAATTGTTGCAAAACATTGCGAACCTGCTCAACTTTATGTTGCTGATAATCAATTAATGATAAATCACGAAAACGGCACCCTCCGCAAATTTTGCCGAACTTGCAACTCATCCTATCCCCCTTGTTTTCCCTTAGCATTTAACACTTAACTTATTCTACTTCAGTTAAAATATAATAAAAATAAAAAAAAAGGTGATTATTTTAAATAATATGCTATAACATATATATCGTTCTAATTTTGGGTAATAACAAAATGAAGCAAAAATTTCCTAAACATCTTAGTTATAATTATAGATTAAACCTTGAAAAAATACCAGCCAGAGCCAAAGACAGATTGAGCTTGCGTATAGTTATTCCGGCATTGGTCATCGGACTTTTAATGACACTTCTTGGTATTTTTGAACTTAATGATGTTCTGTACACAGGAACCGAGACTATTTTTAAAGCGAGCCGGAATATCCATAAACCTCTATTTGGACATTTGGTTGCCGACTATTCTTTTATAATTCTTGGTTTAGGAATTGTGGCTAGCACGATTATAGCACATATTCGGTACAAAAAGATTTATTTTAACGGACGTATTTTTGATGTTGATTTCAAAGGTGTTTTTGGTGAGGTTGAAATCTTCTCTGAAAACCTCCGTAACTACCGTGGCGTTCGTATGCGTGTAGAGTTTTGCCAATTTGGTATTTTGACCAAAAACAAATACATTGTTGAATTAGAACATATTGATCCTGATAAAACTATACCTTTATACATTTCTACTAACAGCATCGGCGTTTATGATATTTGGCATTACTATGCCAAACGCTTGGATAAGCCGACTATTATGGACACAGATGAAGGGCTCAAAGTTATCGATAGTTGGAACCTAAATAAAAGCCTCAAAAATTATTTGGTTTCTACGCAACAAGCAGCCAATTATGAGGTTGTTCCTCCTCTGCCTAAGGTGTTCAGATACGTTAAACGTAGCAACAAAACTGTTTTGGTTTCAAAAAAATCTTTTTGGGATGTTTTGAGTTCCATTGCGGCCATTTGGCTAATTGTTTATTCTGTTGCTTTATATGCCCTGTTTGATAAGCGGGAACAGATTGCCAAGACGTTTGCTCATCCGTGGATGTTCGATACCGGTCTTATTATTGCAACACTTATACTTATAATGTGCTTACTATGGCTTTTCCGTCGCGAAAAAATTGTTATTAAAGACAATCGGATTATCCTTATTTACAAGTTTTTGTTGCTCTCACGTAAAAATGGAGAAGTTGATATTGATGCCTTAAAAGACATAGAAGTCATGCGTAGCCCTGTAAATAATCGCTACTATTTGGCTTTGATTTCTCAATACGGGGTGGCTTCTTTTGGTGCCAAAATGCCGTTAGATCACTTACGTTGGGTCAAAAAGTTTTTAATTCATGAAATTTTGCAATAATATTTAAGAAAGTACGCTAATGAAAAAGAAACCAGAACAAGAATACACGATGCAAGATGCCTTTATTCGCGAAGTCGATGAAGATCTTAAAAATGAATCTTTGAAAAAAATGTGGGACAAATATGGTCTTTTGATAACTATTTTTGTGGTAGTTGTTTTAACCCTCGCTGTTAGTTACGAGTCTCTCAAAGCTTGGTACATCAAACGTGCCGAAAATTGGTCAGATGCTTATGCAGTAGCCCTGAGTTTGCAAAATCAAGGAAAATACGAAGAAAGTTCCCAAGCATTGAGTATGATTGTTGATAAAAAGTTTGGCTCATTTGCTAATTTAGCCAAGATGCAACAAGTCAATGTTTTATTGGATAGCGGCAAAACGGAAGAAGCTTTAGAGCTTCTGCAAAAAATTGTTGATGATAAAGGGTTTAATTCTCAACTTCGTGATGTTGCAATCATAAAACTGGCTTCATACAAACAAGACAATGCCCCTCGTCAAGAAATGGAACAACTCCTTGCGCCGATCGTAAAAAATCCTGAAAATGCTTGGTATGTTTTTGCCCAAGATATGTTGGCAATGGTTTCGGTTCGTGATGGCAATGTTAAAGAAGCCAAAGAAATTTATAATAATTTACTAAACGACAATAGTGTTTCTGAAGATATAAAAGGTCGAATTAAGGATATTTTATCTGTATTATAGGAATAAGATTAATGAAATTGCGTAAAAATACAATTGTTATGGCTGCGATGGCTTTAATTTTGACCGGTTGCGGCAAAGAAAAGTTGGTTCTCGATGGTGAGAGAATACCTGTCCTCGATTCTCAAGAGGTGGTTACATCTGATTATATGAAAGGCGATATAAAAATATCATTGCCGTCGCCGAAATCTAATCACAGTTGGACACAATCAGGCGGTAATGCCAGACATAATATGGGGCATATCTCCAGTAACGATGAATTACGTGAACTCTGGTCGGAAAAATTTGGCGCCGGCAATTCCAAGCGGGATTATTTGATTGCTTCTCCGGTTGTTGCCGACGGCATGGTTTTTGCCATTGATGCCAAAGCAGTTGTAAGTGCATATAATCAAGAAAATGGCATGCCTGTTTGGAAAACACGCTTAAAACCCCAGATTCGTGATGATAAAGACATTTCTCTAAAGGGAGCCGGTCTTGCATATGACAATGGAAGACTGTTTGTTACTACTGGTTTTGGAGGTGTATTTGCTCTCAATCCGCAGTCTGGTGAAATTATGTGGAAATTCTTTGATAAATCTCCGATTCGTGTATCTCCGACAGTTGGAGGTAACAAAGTTTTCATACAAAACATCGAAAACGTTCTTATTGCTCTGAATCAATCGGATGGTTCGGAGATGTGGCGTTATATTGCACAAAATGAAGATACTGTGCTTGTCGGCGGAGCATCTCCGGCCTATGATGAAAATCGCGATATCTTAATTGCCGGCTTTAACAATGGTGAATTACGTGCTATTAAAGCCAGTACCGGTTCTCCTTTATGGATGGACTATATTGTTGGCACATACCGCACCAACATGCTTTCAGACATAAACACTATCCGTTCCAATCCTGTAATTGGTGATGATGTTGTTTATGTTGCCGGCAACAATCTGGTTGTGGCACTTGATTTGCGTACCGGACAACGTATTTGGGAACGTGAATTCGGTAGCAACAATCAGCCATGGTTGGCCGGAAAAGTTTTGTATGTATTGACTGACATTTCTCATCTTTTAGCTATTGATACCGAAAGCGGTAAAATTATTTGGGATACCAAAGTTCCTGCCGGTGAAAAAGTTTCTGATGCCGTAGGTGTAATTTATGCCGGTCCGGTCCTTGTTAACAATCGTATTTTGGTTACTACTTCTAACGGATATGCCTTTTATATCTCTCCTTATACCGGAGAAATTATGGGCTTCTTAAAAGTCGATGCCGGTGCTTCAATAGCCCCGATTGTAGCCAATGGGCAGGTAATTATTACTACGACTGATGCCGAGTTGCTAGCTTACCAATAGGAGTAATTTATGCCGCTGAAAGTAGCAATTATCGGACGTCCTAATGTCGGAAAATCAACTTTGTTTAACCGCCTTGCCGGGCGAAAGTTGGCTATTGTTCACGACAAACCCGGGGTTACACGAGACCGCAAAGAGGCTCCGGCTCATTTACAAGATTTGGATTTACTCATAATTGATACTGCCGGCTATGAATATTCTAATGAAGACAATATTGAACGTCGCATGTGGGAACAAACCAAAAAAGCGATTGATTCTGCAGACGTTTGCTTATTTCTGTATGATGCTCGTGATGGTATTCAACCTTACGATGAGCATTTTGCCGACATTTTGCGTAAATCTCACAAGCCGGTAATTTTGTTAGCCAATAAATGTGAAGGCAAAATACAAGAAGACGGACGTTTTGAGGCCTATAAACTTGGTCTTGGCGAGCCCATACCTTTTTCTGCTGAACACGGACTTGGTTTACAAGATTTACACGATGCCTTAAAGCAATATTATAAAGAAGAATCATCTGACGAAGAAGAAACCGAAATAGCCGATCGCCCGATTCAGTTAGCGATAGTCGGTCGTCCCAATGTCGGCAAATCTACTTTGGTTAATGCTCTTTTGCAGGACGAACGCATGTTAACCGGACCTGAAGCCGGTGTTACTCGTGATGCCATTTCAAACGATTGGGAATGGCAAGGACACAAAATAAAACTTGTTGATACTGCAGGATTACGCCGCCATTCAAAAGTTAGCGATTCGCTTGAAAAAATGTCTATAGCGAGTTCTAAACATGCTGCGTTTATGGCTCAAGTTGTGGTTTTAGTACTTGATGCTGATGCGGTTTTGGATAAACAGGATTTAACCATTGCTTCTCAAGTTTTGGAAGAGGGCAGAGCCTTGATTATTGCCGTCAACAAATGGGATATAGCCAAGCGAAAAGAAGCTCTTGATAAACTTAATTACAAGCTTAAAACCTCTTTAACACAGGCTGAGGGAATACCTACGGTTACAATTTCTGCTCTCAAGAATGAGGGATTAGATAAGCTTATGCGTGCGGTTTTAAAAGTTTATGAGCGTTGGAATATGCGTATTCCGACAGCCCCACTCAATAAATGGTTTGCCGACATGATTGAGGCTTATCCTCCACCGTTAGGCAAAAACAAGCGCCGTATTAAATTGCGCTATATTACGCAAGCCAAAACTCGTCCCCCATCATTTGTTATATTTTCGAGCAACCCTGAGGGGCTTCCCGATTCGTATCTGCGTTATCTGACCAATAATTTGCGTGATACATTTAAAATGGGAGGCATACCTTTGCGCATTGTAGTACGTAAGACCGACAATCCTTATGCCGATAATAATTAATAAAAAGCCCTGATTTGATCAGGGCTTTGTTTTATATTTTGTTGTTATATGCCTTTTTACTTTTCAAAAAATAAATTATTCCGACCGGAATTGTCAGAGCATATATAATTACCATTGTACTCAGCACAGCCCACGGCATACTGAACACCAACGTAGCCCCAAGTACAACTATGACAAACAGCGGAGCAATTATATAAGAAGGCACTTTCATATGTTTGGTTGAAATTGTCGGAATCCTACTAATCATCAGCATTGCTACTACGAACATCACAATACTGCACAACCAGTTGCTTTGTAACAAAGTACACTCCTTAAATTCAAAGCTCAACATAACCGGTAACACACCCAGAGCAGCGGCGGCGGGAGCCGGTACACCAGTAAAAAAGTTGTGCCAATACGAAGGTTGAGGTTCTTCTTCCAACATGGTATTAAAACGAGCCAAACGCATAGCCATGCAGATAGCAAATAACATACAGAAAAACCATCCGAATTTAGGAAAGTCGAACAAAGTCCAGCGATACATCAAAATTGCCGGAGCAACACCGAAACTTGCAAAATCGGATAAAGAATCGAGTTCTGCACCAAACTTGGTTGAGCCTTTGAGCATACGAGCAACGCGCCCATCTAACATATCAAAAATTGCCGCCAAAAATATGCAGGCAATGGCCTTTGAAAAATTGCCTGACATAGAATAACGCATTGACGTTATCCCGGCGCACAGAGCCAACATTGTAACCATGTTTGGAATAATTTTGCGCATAGGTAGAGATGTCAATTTTTGTTTTGAGATTTGCAATTTTGCATTAATATTTTCCATTATCTTTTCTCCCCGACAATTTGAGAACCACCTGCATTAAGGTTGGCCAACACGGTTTCACCGGCAACCATCGTTTGTCCCAAACAAACCATCGGTTCAACACCATCCGGCAAATATACATCCAGCCTCGAGCCAAAACGAATAAGCCCAAAGCGTTCTCCTGCCTGATATTTGCTTCCTTCTTTAGCAAAACACAAAATTCTGCGTGCAACTAATCCGGCAATCTGCACAAAAGCGATTTCCGTACCACCGAAGGTTTCCATTGCTAAGAGCTGGCGTTCATTGTCCTTGCTGGCTTTATCAAGTGTAGCATTAAAAAATTTGCCTTTTATATATGCAGTTTTTTTAATAACCCCGCTTGCCGGAGCGCGATTAACATGTACATTAAACACACTCATAAAAATACTCACACGTGTAAACTTTTTATCCTGCAATCCCAGTTCTTTAGGACCATTAATTTTGGTAATCATCTGCACTTTTCCGTCTGCGGGAGAAACTACAACCCCGTCTATCAATGGAGTAACACGTTCCGGATCACGGAAAAAGAAATAGCACCAAACTGTCAATATCAGACCTGCAATACCAAGAGGAGCCCAAATCCATGCCAGCAACGCTGTTGCCAAGGCAAAGACGGCAACAAATTTCCAACCTTCTTTATTGATGTGCGGAAAAGCGTACGGAATAATGCTGTTGCGTAAAAAGTCTTTTAAATGGGTAAAATCACATTTCATAATATTTATCCTTTCAAAATTATTAAACATACCGAAACGCTGTTTCTGTCATACATTTAACATCTGCAAGATAAGCACATTTTGCGCAAATAAGCAAGTTTAGACTTGCATTTATAAAATTTTATTTGTATAAACATTGCCAGATTATGCGCTTGTGGCGGAACTGGTAGACGCTGCAGACTTAAAATCTGTTGGGAGCAATCCCGTGCCGGTTCGATTCCGGCCTAGCGCACCAATAAGAAACACCCTCCCTGAGAGGGTGTTTCTTATTGGTATGATAAACAGAAACATCGAACCGGCACGATGCCGGTTTGAACCGTAGGGAGCAGGCAGATATCATCTGCCGGTTTCCCGCAAGGGAAAGCGAACAAGGTCGGCGTAAAGAAAATTTTTGAAGAAAATTTTTAGCCCTTCCGGCCTAGAGCACCAATAAAAATCCACCCTCCGGCCGGGAGAGTGGATTTTTATTGATTTTATCGGAGCAAATCCGCCCCAGTGAAGATTTTGGTTAGTACAGAGCGAGTAGCCACCACCTTTTATAGCACGTATTATGCTCTATATTGCATATATTTTTACCAACGATAAATCATAACCATTTGAATTTTATATTTTATTAACCCGATTTTAATCGTTTGTGTTTCAAAATGACCGACATAGTTTTTTGTTGGGGGAATATTTATGACCAAAATCACTTGGAAACCTGGAACGTTAGAATATCCTTTGCCTCCGGCGATGATTAGTTGCGGAACATTGGAACACCCAAATATTATGACTGCTGCATGGACGGGAATCGTTAATTCTGAACCACCAATGACCTATGTTTCCATACGCTCGTCACGTCATTCGCACTCCATAATCAAGGAAAGTGGTGAATTTGTCATCAATTTGACTACCGAACAATTGGTTGCAGCTGCAGACTTAAAATCTGTTGGGAGCAATCCCGTGCCGGTTCGATTCCGGCCTAGCGCACCAATTAAAACACCACCCTAATGGGTGGTTTTTTAATTGGTATGATATGTGGAGTTATCGAACCGGCACGATGCCGGTTTGGAATCAAATTTTTAAACGTAAAAAATAAAGAACCGCCCCATTGAATTGGAGCGGTTCTTTATTCTAAGAGTTCAGGATTACTTAATGTATCCAAGTGCAATCGGTAGCATAAAGGCAAGCAGTGCAAATAACGCTCCCGCTACCCAGTAACCAAAATTACTCTTGAATAGTGCACTAAGCAACCATCATAATACGGTACAGAAGGCAATTCCGGCAACTACGATTTGCAAACCTTGTATGTGAAACGAACCTGCCAATACATAAAAAATAGCAAAAAAAGGTATGCTGATTAATATGTATCCGGTACCTTCTGGCCTTTTATCCCAAAGCTTTTGCAATACATCGGCGACTCTTTTATTGGAGCTTGATGCCCACAAGATGATCACGAGCACCAATATAATTTGAAAAAACGCAGTCATAACAAATTAGAGTTTATATCCAAAATAATATGCATTGCGCATCATGAGTCAACTTGCTCCACAACAGGCTGATTACTCCCCAAGCTAGGGTACCTAACCAGATGACCAGAGAAAGAACAGCCACACCTAAAGCAATCCAACCGATTGTACTTTTTGAATCGCCGTTCAATTTTGACCACCACTGGTGGAGATTTTTGCCCAAGCTCACGAGCTCTTTGCCGAACGCCCATTTGATGATCGCAATCACCAAAACAATTTTAATAATCGTAATCATATCAAATCAGGTTTACCAACGATTATATATAGGAAGAATAAGCGCCCAAACAAGGAGACATATCACAAGCAACCACAAAAGCCCCATCAACAACGAACAAATGCCAATTGCTTTGACTAGCGCAATAACTCCCCATATAACAAGTGCAACTACACCAATAATCACAATTGTTACAAAAAACGTCTTCTTGGTCTTGGGATTCAGTTCCTTCCACCAATTGCGAATCGTCTTCCGATATGGAGCGAGTTTGTCATAATAACTCTTGAGCCGTTTTCGGATGTCCTTGCCAAAAGCCCATGCGATGATCGTGATCACCGCAATAATTTGCCATGTACTCATATCATTTTAAATTATTGATCTCATCTCGATGACACTTGTATAGAAATAGTCCAAGCCCAGCAAATGTTATTACACATATTGCAAGACTTATAACTGCATCTTCAATCTGAGGGAATAATATATGTACACCAATGATAATTGCAACAATACTCACAATAAGACCATTCCTTGTGCGCTTCAAATTATTCCACCAATCAGAAAAAGTACCACCAGTCGGAAAGGTTTTGTTCCACCAGTTCTTGAGATCTTTGCCAAAAGCCCATGCGATGATCGTGATCACCGCAATAATTTGCCATGTACTCATATCAACGAATTTTAAAGGTTATTTACCAATTTTCATTGACGGCCAAATCGGCAGAAGTGGCATACCTTCAGCATTTGCAGTCTTCATAATTGTCAGAGTCTCAGGCAGGTCAGGAATCTTACCATTCCACTTCTGAATGGCTTTGGCCAGTTCATACTGAGCAACAAACGGGTTGTCTCTCAAAGCCTCAGCCTGAATTTGGAATTTCAAACCTTCTGCCTTGACAGTGGAAGCCAGTCGCTCATAGTTCTGAATAGCTTCTTCCTTAACACGCTTGGTCTCAATAGCAGCTTTTTGCGCCTTAAGTTCCTCAATAGAGAGTTCTTGCGCCGCAAGCATCTCCTGCTTCAACAATTTTTCAAAATCATCGTCGGCGTTATAGCCCAAAAGACGCACTCCGCGGACGCTCACATAACCGTCAGCGATCAACTGATCGTTAACAATGTAGTCAGTGGCATCAAGCATCATCTTTTCGTATCCTCCGACCAAAGACCAGATATCGGTCAGACCACACAAAGCAGCCATGGTGCTCTGGACCTTGTCGCGTATGATTTTTTGTTCATACACATCATAGTCATCAATTCCGGCCATGACCATCTTATGAAGTCTCATCCAGTTTGGTTGGCAAACCACCGAAACTTGCAGTTTGATTTTGTATCCACGTTTTGTGCGGACATCCAAATCATACTTATAGTTCCTGGGTTCCACATTCTTAACAACAACCATGTTGCCAAGATTTTCTGTCAGAGGAATCTGTACTACCAGCCCAGGGCCATAGGTAGTATCTTGGATAACACCCCATTTGGTTTTGTAGGCAGCGTGTTTAGGCGGCACTTTTATAACAGTCTGCGGGACTGCTTTACTCACCAAGTCACGCACCCATGGAAAAATGCAAATTGCAATGACCAACAGGCAAGCAACAAATTTTTTCATCTTGTTCACTTCTCGGCTTTAACGAATAGAGGGTCTCTCTAGCTTGCATAATAAAGGTTAATAATAAAATATCGTACTGATATTGCCATAAACCATCGTTTATGTCAAGGATTTTTTGTCAACAAATGCCGAAAATGTCAAGAATATGATTATTGTAAAATCAAATGACTAAAGAAAATAAGAGTTGCTTAATTGTCTATAAATCTGCTCCCCACCTCCTCATCATAAACGATCGTTTATGGTGAGCACTATAAATGAGGAGGTTTAAAGACAAGGATATTAAATTTGTTGTTATCACAAAGGCGGCAAGATAGCCGCCTTTATAATGTCCAATTACCTTAATTATTGAATTTGATTTTTGGTCTGTATGGTGTTGTTTGCACTACAGAATGAGTCTGAGCCGCTGGTCTGATCTGCAGCTCATTATGATATTTCTGCATAGCACGATTATATCCTCTAGTCATCGCAAACATCAATAGTAACACGATAGGCAGTTAAAAGAATCTTAACCTGATATTAAATGTTAAGGGATACAATCACCGCATTATTTATGACAAGGAAAATACAATGACCAAAATCACTTGGAAACCTGGAACGTTAGAATATCCTTTGCCTCCGGCGATGATTAGTTGCGGAACATTGGAACACCCCAATATTATGACTGCTGCATGGACGGGAATCGTTAATTCTGAACCACCAATGACCTATGTTTCCATACGCTCGTCACGTCATTCGCACTCCATAATCAAGGAAAGTGGTGAATTTGTCATCAATCTCACAACTGAACAACTGGTTGCCGCCGCTGATTTTTGCGGAGTAAAATCAGGCAAAGATGTCAATAAATTCAAAGAGATGAAATTAACGGCACTTCCTTGTTCGGAAATTTCTGCACCTCAAATCGCTGAAAGTCCGGTTTCATTGGAATGCAAGGTCAAAAATGTTACCACTCTCGGCTCGCACGACATGTTTTTAGCAGAGATTGTGGCGGTTAACGTCGATGACAACTATATTGATGCCGGCGGTAAACTTTGCTTAGAAAATTGTAAATTGGTTGCCTATGCGCACAATGCTTATTATAGCCTTGGTCGTTGTTTGGGCTTTTTTGGATTTTCGGTTTGCCGTAATGCCATGAAAATCAATCAGCGTATGAAAAACGTTGTTGTTGAGGTAAAGACTCCAAAAATCGAGCTGTCTAAACATCGCAAACCTCGCCGTCCTTTGGGTTCTAAGGCTAAATCCTTCGGTGATAAAAAATTTGGTCGCAAAAATGAAGCAAAATCCGCAAACAAAGGCAAAATAAGGAGCAGAAAAAGCCCCATGGCTAAAAAATCCGTATGATATATCTTTGTCGATTTAATGACAAAAATAGCGGAGATCAAAGATCTCCGCCGGTTTTCCCTAAAAATTTATTATTTGGAGTTATGTGATATCTTTTAGGGAGAATCCCCAATTTTAAACTTGGGTGAGTTTCGTATAATAAAATTTAGTCAATTTGTCAACAAAATAATTTATATTTTTTCTTTATAAAATCTTGCTCCGTCCTTTAAATCTCTTATAAAATCTTCCCAATCTTGCTCATGTTCAAGCTCGTCATGCATAATTTTGAGCGAAATATTGAAGGTTTCATAATCTTTACCAAAACAAAACTCACAAATTTGCTGATATCTTGCAATAGCGCAACGTTCCGAATCCAAATTTTGTTTAAGCAAAGCCATTGTGCTTTCATCTCGTGGAACTTCATAACCACAATGGGCTTTTTGTAGCCACTCGGACGGTGCCAGGAGCGGTGTCCCTCCTAGCTGAATAATACGATCAGCCAACAATTGCGCGTGCCCAAGCTCCTCTTTTGCGTGTTCCATAAATTCGTCTTGTACCAAAGGTCGCATAGGTCCGGCAATAATTTGGCTCCCTATCCAATATTGATAATAAGCCAACCACTCTTCGGCATATGCCTGATTTAATATTTTCAATAACTCTTTTACATCAAGTTTACACATTTTTTGTGCGGCAGATCCCATTATATCCTCCTTTTCAATATTAAATATTCGCAATTGAGATAGTTGTTGTTAAAGAAAAATCAATATATTGGATTTACAATACCGCCATAATATTGTAGGGAGAAAATAAATGGTGTTGATATCTGCCAGTCTGCTGTCTGCTGATTTTAATCGCCTTGGCGAGGAGGTTAATAATGTTGAAAAAGCAGGGTGTGATTGGCTACATCTTGATGTTATGGACGGGCATTTTGTGCCAAACTTAAGTTTTGGAGTTCCGGTTATACAATCGCTTCGTTCCTCATCAAAAATGACTTTTGATACACATCTCATGGTGCAAAACCCAGATGACATGATATCTTGGTTTTCTGATGCCGGTTCCGATATTATAACAGTGCATTTAGAGGCTTGTCGTGATGTTGTTAGAACGCTCGAAAATATCCGCTCTCTGGGTAAAAAAGCCGGAATTTCATTACGTCCGCAAACCCCGATAGATGGGCTTAAAGACATTCTTGATAAACTTGATTTGATTTTGGTTATGACTGTTAACCCCGGTTTCGGAGGGCAAAAATTTATGTCTGACCAACTGCAAAAAATCAATGATATTCATAATCTTATCGGAAAACGCCCGATTCGATTGTCGGTAGATGGCGGAATCAACCAACAAACCTCAAAATTATGTATTAATGCCGGGGCAGATGTTCTGGTTGCCGGTAGCGCAATATTCAAAACTACAGACTATGCCGCCAATATATCGGCACTCAAAAAATAAGGAGAAAAAAATGACGACAGTAATGGTAATAGAAGATGAAGAAGCTTTAGGTCTTTTGTTAAAATACAATCTTGAAAAAGAGGGTTATCAGGTTGTTTGGGAAAAAAACGGTAACAAGGCTCTTGCTTCGGTTGAAAAAAATTGTCCCTCTGTTATTTTGCTTGATTGGATGTTGCCAGAATTGTCAGGAATTGAAATTTGCAAAATGATCCGCAACAAACCAGATATCAAAGATATTCCGATTATTATGCTCACAGCCAAAGGTGAAGAAGAAGACAAGATTAAAGGTTTGACAGCCGGGGCTGATGACTATGTTACCAAGCCTTTTTCCGTTCCCGAACTTTTGGCTCGCATCAAAACTAACTTGCGCCGCGCCCCAGAACTATTGCCTGAGAAAGAATACGTCTTTGAGGATATTCGCATGGATTTGGCTGAGCGCAAAGTCTTCCGTGGAGATAAATATATTCATTTAGGACCGACGGAATTTCGCCTGTTAAAAATGCTGATGGGAACTCCCGGCAAAGTTTTTTCTCGAGAATTTTTACTCAAAAACGTTTGGGGCAATAACATTTATGTTGAATCTCGTACAGTTGATGTTCACATCAGACGTTTGCGCCGTTCTTTGAATGAATACGGCCCTGATTATATTCGTACCGTACGTGCAACAGGTTATGCCATTGATAACAAACCCGGTCAAGATGAAGAAACGGAAGATTTAGAAGAGCTAGAAGAATAAATGGGACTTAAATTTGACATATTAAAAACTTGCGGCAAAGCCCGAAGAGGACAACTCCACACCAAACACGGAACCGTTAATACTCCCGCATTTATGCCGGTTGGCACTTGCGGTACTGTCAAAGCCATGATGCCGGAATCTGTTGCTGCAACCGGAGCTGAAATTTTGCTTGGTAACACCTATCACCTGATGCTTCGTCCCGGTGCCGATTTGGTTGAAAAAATGGGTGGACTTCATAAATTTATGAACTGGGATAAGCCGATTTTGACTGATTCCGGAGGTTTTCAGGTTATGAGCTTAAGCGGTTTGCGTAAAATTGGTGAGGAAGGAGTGTCTTTTGCCTCTCACGTCGATGGCAAACGTTATTTTTTGTCGCCCGAAGAATCCATGAAGATCCAGCATAAACTCGACTCCAATATTACCATGTGCTTGGATGAATGCGTCAAACTTCCAGCGTCGCATGATGTAGTTAAAAAATCCATGGAAATGTCAATGCGCTGGGCAAAACGCAGCAAAGAAGCTTTTGTTGACCGGGAAGGATACGGAATTTTCGGCATACAGCAAGGTGGAGACTATGAAGATTTAAGGGCTTTTTCGGCAGAAAGACTGCGTGAAATAGGCTTTGACGGTTATGCAATCGGCGGTCTTGCCGTCGGTGAGGGACAAGAAACCATGTTTAAGGTTTTGGACTATGCGCCTCAAATGTTACCATCTGACAAACCGCGCTATCTGATGGGGGTAGGTCGTCCTGATGATATTGTCGGAGCTGTTTTACGCGGCGTTGATATGTTTGACTGCGTAATGCCAACACGTTCCGGACGTACTTCACAGGCTTTTACCCGTTTTGGTACTATCAATATTCGCAATGCCCGCCATCGCGAAGATCCACGTCCTTTGGAAGAGGGCTGTGATTGTCCGCTTTGCACCCACTATTCACGTGCCTACATCCACCACTTGCAAAAGGCTAATGAAATTTTGGCAGTAATGCTTTTGACATGGCACAACGTCAGATATTATCAGCGACTAATGTCAGGTTTGCGCACCGCCATAGAAACAGACAGCCTTGATGCTTTTGTTGAACAATTTTATTTTGATCAGAAACAAGGCGATATAAAGGAGTTATAATTATGGTTGAAGACACAATTGAAGAATTTGCCCGTGAAAATGCCGAAACCGGATTGCGTGTTTTTGTTGCCGGCGGAGCTCGTTCGGGCAATGACGAAATTTATGTTGAAGAAGCCTATAATCTCGGTCGTCAAATTGTCAAAATGAACTTAAAACTAGACTTCGGCTTGTCAAACTCAGGTATTATGGGAGCTGTGGCACGCGGAGTGGTTGATGGATGGAAAAAAAATCATAACGACTCAGAAATTAAAAGTCCTATTCAAGGAATTACTACTGATGATTATTTTGACCTTTATCCTCATGATGACAATTTAATCAGCCAAATAGGAGATATAATTGTTGCAAAAACCCTTGAAGAACGTAAACAAAAACTTCTTAAAGCTGATTTTGTTGTTTTTGCCCCCGGTGGCGTTGGTACACTTGATGAGCTTGCTTATGATTGCGTCGCTATGCAAGACGGTTTTTTGGCCATAAAGCCATTTATTTTATACAATATCAATGGTTATTTTTATCATCTGCTTGAATATCTTAAACAAATTTCCAATAAGGGTTTTGCAGATCCTTTGCCGTTTATTGTAGTTGACAATTCAAGAGAAATGGAAGTTGTTTTTCGACTTCTAAAATTGCGTTATGAAAACAGTCAAGATTCTAAAATAGCTTACGGTAATACTCGCCAACTTATTTATGAATTGCCATACTTTTTAAAGAAAAAACCTGACAGTTCAGTTCACATAGAAGATTTAATTGCTGAGATGGAGCAGGTTCGCATGTCTGGCACCCCAGAGCAACAACGTGAACTCGATTTTGAAATTGAGCAAGCATATTTGGAAAAAGAAATTGAACGCATGTATGAAAGACTTGCAAAAACCGGACGAGATACTTCTGTTGTCAGTGACAAACTGACTAAATTAAAAAAGAGAAGTCAAAAATGGAAGTAAAAACAATATAATTACCATTTGAAAACTGAAACAGGAAAAATACATGTTAAACTACATTTGGGCATTCTTTTTTATTGCAAGCTTTATTGCCGCGGTCATCACATGCTTTTTAGGCGGCAATATAGATATTTGGTCGCAGATGAGCAATGCTTTATTTGAAGCGGCCAAATCAGGTTTTGAAATTTCCATTTATCTTACCGGAATGCTCTGTTTCTGGCTTGGATTACTTAAAATTGCCGAAAAATCCAAGATAACAGACAGTTTAGCGCATCTTCTTTACCCGTTGTTTAAAAAAATAATGCCGGAAATTCCCGAAAAATCCCCGGCTTTCGGTTCTATTGTTATGAATATTGCTGCCAATATCCTCGGTCTTGATAATGCGGCTACTCCGATGGGGCTAAAGGCTATGGAACAGCTTCAGGCTGAAAACAAAAGCCGTACTTCGGCCTCTAATGCTCAAATTTTATTTATGGTCATCAATTCATCATCAGTTACACTAATCCCGATTACAATACTTATGTATCGCAGTCAGTTAGGCAGCTCTAACCCAGGTTTAGTCTTTATTCCGATCTTGTTGGCGACATCAATTTCAACGCTGGTCGGATTTTTGAGCGTTGCGATGGTTCAACGTCTTAACATATTTAACCGCATTGTTTTGCTGTACGGGATCATTTTTGTCGGCATAATTTCGGCATTAGGAGCCGGCTTTGCTCTGTTAGGAGCCGAGGCTCGTGCGACATTATCATCAAGCCTGGGCAATTTTATCCTGATTTTTACGATTTTTTGTTTTATTACCATAGGATTATGCCGCAAAATCAAGGTGTATGACGAATTTATCAAAGGGGCAAAAGAAGGATTTAATATCGCCGTTTCTATCATTCCTTATTTGGTGGCAATGCTTGTAGCAATAGCATTGTTTCGTAGCTCCGGAGCTCTTGATTTATTGATTATGGGAGTTGAAAAAATCTGCGCTATCTTTAATTTGAATGCCGATTTTGTGCCGGCTCTTCCTACTGCCTTGCTGAAACCACTGTCCGGCAGCGGCGCCCGGGCCATGATGATTGAAACTATGCAAAATTACGGAGTTGATAGTTTTCCGGCTTTTGTTTCATCTGTCGTTCAAGGTTCTACCGAAACAACATTTTATGTTTTGGCGGTATATTTCGGTGCTGTCAAAATTACCAATACTCGACACGCACTCCCTTGTGCGTTGCTCGCTGATTTGGCTGGTATTGTTGCTGCAGTATTTTTGAGTTATTGGTTCTATGCCGGCTGATTTTCACGCCAGTTAATGCGTACCCTTGCCACTTCGCGCCCGTCATCTGTGGCGTTCAGGCAGTGCAAAGATATCATTCCGTCAATTTGTGAAATTACTTCTATGGTTTCACCGTACAGGCTTTCTTTTTTGAATGATATTTCAATTTCTGCCGGTTGGTGATTTAGTCTGAAATCGTTATCTACGCTTTCCGTTGCCCATAACGGATAAATAGCGTTATTAACATGCTTATTAACGTCAATGTCGTCATACCTTACAATAAATGATTTTTTTATGTCTTCACGAGCCGCGGTATCAATCTTTGGAAATTCCGTATTCAAAGCTCGTTCTTCTACCACCTGATAGTCCGGCATATGCTCACGCAGAGCCACCGGACGTTTGCGCACAAAATCAATCAAAACCCATTGACTTGAAGCAACAATAATTACGTTTCCCTGTTCATCTGTAATGCAAAAGTCACGCACTGCACCGAGTTTTTTCTCTTGCGCCGGCCAGGTGGTAACGGTTATTTTTTCGTGCCAAAACGGCATACGATTAATTTTAATGTGATAATTTGAGCCGACCCAAGCCAATCCTTTAGCAAGACAATTTTCCATACCCACTCCCAAAATTTGAGCATGAGTATCCGCCACATCCTGAAAAATATTCATCAAAGCCACAATCCTGAGTGTTCCGTTGCTGTCACACTCATAACTGCGTAAAGAATATTCACGGACAAATTTGCCGACTTGCATCACACTAATCTTTCAAAGAAATTTCAAGCTCTTTGTTTTTCTTTTTTTGCCCCACAAGCTTGCTTAGCCAGTTGCGATTA
The DNA here is from genome assembly GCA_016288295.1 of Alphaproteobacteria bacterium. GTDB lineage: Bacteria > Pseudomonadota > Alphaproteobacteria > RF32 > CAG-239 > JAFUYI01. The sequence continues at coordinate 18,467 of JAEEYV010000019.1, read as the reverse complement.
TCTTTAGTAATCAGCAAATTAGAAGCGTATTGAATTTTAGGTACATACTGCGTAGCAGCCTGAGATTTCTCTGTTTTTACATTATTTAATGCAACTAACAGCTTTTTCATATACACTTGAGCTTTACGATGATTTTTTGAATGATAATCAGCAGCAGCCTGCATCCAGTCTTTACGAACACTATAACGTTCTTTTAAGATCTGAGCGGCAATTTCAACGTTTTTATCGGGGTCAAAAGCGTCTTCTATACTGGCAAATTTCCTGCCATGAAAACGCAAATTGATCTGCATACATCCGACATCAATACTTCTATAACCGCGACGTTGCCAATCCTTTACGGCAGCGACAGCTTCGGCCTTTGTTTTATAAAAATGCCCTTTACCGTTTACATTGACTGTCCATGGCCAAGCCACTTTTTTAGAGGCTTGTTCATTCCATCGTCCGGTTTCCACATTTGAAATAGATGTTAGCAGATTTGTTTTTATCTGATATTTTTCCTCGGCTTGAACAGTAGCCTTCAAGCAGACATTACCACTATCGACATTTGCATTTTCATGCGCCTCTGCCGGCAACGGCTGAAATAACATCAGCAATATAAAAAAAATCATTAAATCTTGATACTTATAAAAATATATATAAAGTATCCCTCTGTTCCCTCGACTTGCCACAAATATCCCCCGCACAAACGGTTTCAATTTGCTTAACGGCACAATCTCAAAAAATCGAGGTCAGGTTATTAAAACTAAACACAGCCCATTTACACAAGCCGCACCTCATTAAAACAGAGAGCTTATAACACAACTATTTTTTAAAATCCAGCAAAAAATTTGCCAACCCGGTTATGGCATCACAAATATCAGTACTAATGTATTGAAAATTAGAAGTTTTTTTGTGCACAGGTTCAACCTCATACAAGGCCCTATTAATTTCCATTTGTAATGTATAAACATTTTTTCTCGGCTGACAATAGTTGAAGCTTATATAAGCTCCGGAATATGGGCAATCCAAACTAACATTATATTTTTGCCCTAAATATTGGTTCATAAATTCAATTATTTCCAAAGGACAGCTCTGCTCAAAAAGTGTTCCTAAACAAAATTCAATTTGACGGTTGTCTTCCATTATGTTGCAAATTTTTGACGGCATAGAATGACAATCCAAAACCAAACAAATACCAAACTTTTTGACTGTTTTATCAATTATTTTCTGTAATGATTTATGATATACGTTATAAACATTTTTGATTCTGGCTTGTGCCTCATTATAATCAAGCAAACCGTCATAAATACTTTTTCTCTCAGCCGTAATGCGGTGAAACAACCCCAACCCGACACGACTTCTTCTGTTTCCGCTTATCATGTTATTTTCGGGATAGTTATAAAACATAGCTGGGTCAATTTCTATCGCATCACGATTGACGTCAATAAAAGCTCTTCCCATATTGAGTTTTACCATAGGAATTCCCAGATTAGAGGCGTCCATTACCAACTCGTCAACAAACGGATCCTCATTTGAACGTAACTCTTCTTCAGAAACACAAATATGTTTCAAAAATTCCTTTGGAAACAGCCTTCCGCTGTGAGGAACAGACAATACCAACGGATAGCGCTGGTTTTGCGTGTTGTATTCGCTTATGATCTCCAGCTTTGAATAATCAACCTTAAAATTAAGTTTTTTCTCACTCATTTTTCTTCCTTTGCGGTAAATATAGCACAGTATACAGAGCAAAGATTAAATTTTTAATAACAAAATACTTGCCAAATTGAAACAAATACTGTAAAAGCATATCCGAAATATGGGTGTGTAGCTCAGCGGTATGAGCACTACGTTGACATCGTAGGGGTCACAGGTTCGATCCCTGTCACACCCACCAATTTTATAAAATCCGGCGTTGTCCGGATTTTTTTTGTTATCTGCTTATAAAATTTGTTGACTATCATTTTTAAAATGATAATACAACGGACGCGTAAAATTTTTAATACTGGAGTTTATAGATGTTTTCACAATTTGATTTACAACAATTTATAGGTGCATTTGTAGTTTTATTTGCCGTCATTGACGTTATCGGCGTTGTGCCGATTATTATCAATTTGAAAAAACACGGCAAAAAGATTAATGCAGAAAAGGTTAGTATATATTCGCTCATAATGTTTATCGGCTTTTTCTACATCGGAGAAGTATTTCTTCAATTATTTAACCTCAACTTATCCTCATTTGCAGTTGCCGGTTCATTGATTATTTTTATGATGGCGCTGGAAATGATTTTGGATATAGAGATTTTTCGTGAAGGTCCGGATACCCCACAAGATGCAACTTTTGTTCCGTTGGTGTTTCCGCTTATTGCCGGAGCAGGGGCCCTAACCACGTTGCTTTCGATTCGTGCACAATATAATGACATGAATGTTATCTTTGCCGTAATTGCCAACGTTATTGTAATATACGGAGTTGTAAAAGCGGCCGATTTTATTCAGAACAAAGTTGGTATCGGCGGTATTTACTTTTTGAAAAAATGTTTTGGTATTATCTTGTTGGCCATCTCAATTAAATTGTTTTTGACCAATTTGACAATCTTAATTCAACAAATTTCACAATCATTATAATTTAATCTCTTGATATTTGCCTCGTTACACCCTAAATTTAGGATAAATGTAACGAGGTAAAATTATGGATAGCAACTTACCTGATTTAAGAGATATTCACCTTCCGTCGGAGGCTGTTTCGGTGTGGCCGTTAGCCTATGGTTGGTGGGTTATTCTATTGACAATAATTTCGATTTTGTTGCTTGTTTGGTTGACTATGTTTTTACGCCGTAAAAGCAAAAAAATATATGCCCTTAAAATTTTATCATCGCTCCGTGCTAATAACCGTGATTCAATTATCAAAATGTCGGAAATTCTGCGCCGTATCTGTGTTTATAAATATCCGCAGGCAACATCGCTGTTTGGCCAACAATGGATAGATTTTTTGAATCTTCATTGTTCGCACAAAATATCAGGCTCGGTCGCTGATTTATTAATTTCAGCTCCATACATGAAAGCGACTTCTTTCATAAATACTAAAGATATAACAAAACTGCGTGATTTTTGCAGTTCATGGATAGGAGAAAATCTATGATCATTCTGGCTTATCCATGGGCTTTGTTGCTGGTTTTTGCTCCGTTTATAATTTATTTTTTTGCTCCGGCTGCCAAAGGTATGCACGGTGATGCTCTTCGTGTTCCTTTCCTTAAAGATATTGCCAGAATAAACATATTATCCGGTTCATTGTGGAGCCGCAGAGTAAGTGCTGTTAACAGCAGATCTTTCTGGTGGTTGCTTTATGTTGCTTGGTGCTTACTAAGCTTGGCTGCTTCCCGTCCGCAACTGGTTGGTGAACCAATCCGTATAAATAATTACGGTCATGATATTTTATTAGTCACAGATATTTCTGTTTCTATGCTTGAACCGGATTTTTCTTATCAAAGACAAAGGCTTGATCGTTTGACGGCAGTAAAATTAGCGGCAGATTCTTTTATAAAACAACGTCCCAATGATCGTATAGGTTTGATTTTGTTTGGAACTAATGCTTATCTGCAATCGCCGATAACCTTTGATAAACAAGCTGTACTGGAAACTCTTTGGGCAACTGATGCCGGAATGGCAGGTCGTTCAACGGCGATTGGGGATGCAGTTGTTCTGGGGCTTAAGACATTGCGTCAACAGAAGCATAATAAACCCAAGATTATGATTCTTTTAACTGATGGAGAAAATAATGACGGAAGCCTCAGTATGCCTGAAGTTTTTAAGCTTGCCCATGATGAAAACGTCAAGATTTATACTATTGGTGTCAGTTCAGAAAACCAGATGGTCAACTCATTTTTCGGCATAAAACTTCCTCAGGTTGGGGGACTGGATGAGCAGAGTCTGCAAAGACTGGCGGCAGAAACTCGCGGACGTTATTTTAGAGCTTCCAATACTGGCGATTTGCAACGGATTTACCACGATATCGACCAGCTCGAACCGGATTTGAATCAAGATCAATATATTCAAGAGAAAAGGGATTTGTTTGTTTATCCGACTGCTGGTGCATTATTGCTGATTTTGTTGATTTTAGGATTACAGAGGAGAAAATACAAATGAGTTTTTTTGAAAATTTCCATTTTCTCCGCCCGTGGTGGTTATTAGCGTTGTTGTTTTTGGCTGTGTTTGGCAAGATTTTTTTCACTCACCTGAAAAACACATCAGCCTGGGAAGCTGTTTGTGATAAAAAATTACTTGATTTTCTAATAATAAAAGGTAGCTCTCAACAACGGCTTTTGGTTCAATATTCGGCGTTAATCGGCATAGTGTTCGGCATTATAGCCCTAAGCGGTCCCACTTGGCGCAAAAATAGTATACCGGTCTTTTCCCCTTCAAATCCGGTAATGATTTTACTTAATCTTTCATCGGATATGGATAACACAGACATCACGCCAACACGTCTTGCTAGAGCGAAATTTGGTATTGATGACCTTATTAAAAAACTTACTGCACAAGTTGGATTAATAGTTTATGCCAATGAGCCTTACCTAATTACCCCTCTTACCGAGGATACCCATATAATAACTAATTTATTGCCGGCAGTTGAACGCAATATCATGCCTGAAAATGGCGATAGATTAAACCGAGCAGTTGATTTGGCGGTCGAACGCCTAAAGCAGGGAGATTATCCGTACGGTAACATTGTGGTTTTTACTCCTGATGTGGGACAAGAGTTTAATGCCACCTTGTCAGCCGTCGAAAAATCGTCAGATTTGGGATACCGTGTCAGTATTGTAGGAGTTTCTTCTTCTGATAATGAAAAACTCAAAATGCTTGCATCTAAGGGTAATGGCATATATATCAGCATTTCTGCTAATATTGACCGTTTGGCAGAGAGTATCAATTCTCATATTTCATCAGAATTGCAAAAAACCGAAAATCAGCAAGAAACCTGGGAAGATAGTGGATATTGGTTCTTGCTGATACCATTGCTTTGTTGTCTGTATTTTTTCCGTCGGGGTATTCTGATTATAATGTTGTTCTTGGTCCTGAGTTCAAATGCCTTTGCCGGATTTTTTACCAATTCTGATCAGGATGGAGCCAAAGCTTTTGCTAATGGAGATTATGCAACAGCAGCCCATTCTTTTAATAATACCGATTGGAGAGCCGCAGCTCTTTATCGTAACGGCGATTATCAGGAAGCCCTAAAGCTTTATCAACAAAAAGACGATGTCGAAAACATGTATAATCAGGGTAACTCGTTGGCAAAATCAGGTCAAATAGATGAAGCAATCAAGCAATATGAAAAAGTTTTAGAAATCAATTCCGAACATGAAGATGCCAAGTTTAACCTTGAATATTTGAAACAACAAAAAAATCAAAACCAATCACAGCAAAACCAATTCCAAGACAATCAATCTGAAGATAATCCTCAAAACGGAGCAGATAATCAACAGCAGGGACAGGATGATGAACAAGATTCGTCTGAGCAAAATCAACCCGATGAAGATAGCCAGAACAACAATGACAATAACGATTCTGACAGTCAGGGGAATAATCAAGATTCTTCCTCACCATCTGATAAAAATTCTGATAACAATCAGGATGATGATAATTCTTCTCAGCCGGAAGGAAAAAGTCCTCAAAATTCTCCTTCCGATGACAATGGATCCCCTCAACAATCGTCAGCAGAACAAACTGTTCCGTCCGGAACTCCCAATGATAAAACCGATGAAGATGTCAATGCTGTAATTGCTAAACCTTCTGATGAACAAGGTGAATTCAATGAAGAAGTGCAGGCTCGTGAAGTGACCTATCGTAATATTCCGGAAAATCCCGGCGGCTTATTGAGAGCGTTTATTTATAAAGAATATATTAAAAATAGATATGGAGATAAGTAGAAAATGTTCAAATTTGCAGCATTCTTACTTAGTTTTATGATACCGATTTCCGCTTATGCGGAAAGTTTTGTTGCCAAAGTCAGTCGCAATTCAATTCCCCTTGGAGAAACCTTTACTTTAACATTACAATATGATGGTGCTCCGGGTAACTCCGAACCTGATTTATCTCCGCTTAACCAAGATTTTAATATTCACTCGGTTGGTCGTAGTGCTCAGCACCGCAATATTAATGGGGTTACTTCTAACATATACCAATGGAATGTGTTGCTTTCACCTAAAAAAACATCGCAAATAACCATTCCGGCAATTAGCTTCAAAAGTTTTTCTTCCTCCCCTATAAAAATTACGGTTTCGAATACATCTGCACCTGGCACATCTGCCCCAAAGTTCTCTATTGGTCGTACGATTGATAATCACAGTCCTTTGGTTCAAGAGCAGATAGTTTATACATTGCTGATAAAAACAACGGAAGAAATACGTGCCGACATACCGCAATTTGTTGATAACGGAAACCGTGATTGGATTATTAAACAAATTGGAAATCCTGTTGTTTCTTCAGATTATGATAATGGGATAGAAGTTCGTAACATTAACATCAATTATGCACTGTTTCCGCAAAAAAGTGGAAAACTCAAAATTCCGGAACTCCAATTCAATGGATATTATATTGACAGCAGTAAATTTAAGCATGGCAGTTTTTCAAATTCATTTTCATCGTTTCTTGATGATAACTTTTTTTCAGGATTTGGCGTAACCCCTGCTTTAACACCAATAGTGCTTACAGCGCAGCCGATTACGGTTGATGTTTTGCCGATTCCGACAGATAACAACGGTCATTGGTGGCTTCCGTCAACCAAAGTCGAAATAATTTCTGATTGGGATAATGCCCAACCCCAGTTTAAAGTTGGTGAGGCCGTAAACCGTAAAATAAAACTTACAGCTTTCGGAGTAGCAGATACCCAGCTTCCGAAACTCTCTTTTTCAGAAACACCGGCTTTAAAACAATATCCAGACAATCCTGAATACAAAAGCATAGTTCTTGACCAAGGAATAGTTTCAGAAATGTCAGTTAACGTTGTTTATATCCCCCAACAAGGCGGGAGAATTACAATCCCGGCAATAGAAGTTCCATGGTACAATACTACCGCCAAACGCATTGAAAAAGCTGTTTTGCCGGCATTTGATGTTGATGTCGCCGGAACTTCTCCGACCGTAGCTCTTAAAGCAGAGCCAAATGCAAATATAACAGATAATACTTCTGCTCCTACGGAAACAGAAGAAAATATTACAGACAACAAAACAATACCGATCAAAACGATTATCGCATTGATTGCTATGGCTTTCTTACTGGGCTTGTTAGTCAGCTGGTTGTTATTGCACTTTTATCGACAAACAAAGTCATTACCTTCAAAAACGGATAGCTTTACCCCCAAAAGTGATATTAGCAAAATTTTGCATTCCTCAAATCTCAAAGATGTTCGTGATGAAATTTTGTTTTGGGCACGTGACTGCTTTCCCAATCGCAAAATCCTCAATCTTGGTGATATTACAATGCTTTTTTCAGATGAAGAGTTGACAAGACTGTTGCAACAGCTTGGTGCAAACCTTTATTCTGGGCAAAACAATAAATTTGATAACAAAGAACTTTATAATGTCATTAAAAGACTTAACAAAAAGCAAGAAAAACAGCAAAAACAGAAACCTTTGCTTCCGGAACTTTATAAATAAAATTATTTGCTCTTAAATTGTGCATCATACAAAGTTTGATAAGCACCGTTAGGTTTTTGCATTAGTTGGTCATGCGTTCCGGTTTCAACAATTTCACCGTTGTTGAGAACCACAATCATATCTGCATTTTGAATGGTTGATAGTCGATGAGCAATAACAAAAACCGTTCTATCCGTCATCAAATTATCAATAGCTTTTTGCACTACGGCTTCAGATTTATTGTCCAGTGCCGACGTTGCTTCATCTAATATTACTATCGGTGCATTTTTTATTATGGCTCGTGCAATAGCCAAACGTTGACGTTGTCCTCCGGATAAGGCGCTTCCCCTTTCTCCTATATCAGTATCAAGTCCTTTTTCAAGAGATGATACAAACTCGTCTAAATAAGCCATTTTTAGAGCATTTTCAATATCACTTTCCGAAGCATTTGGGTTGCCAAGCAAGATATTGTCGCGAATTGTTCCAGAGAACAAAAAATTATCTTGAAATACAACGGCAATATTATCGCGCAGAGATTTAAGGGTATAATCGCGAATATCCGTTCCGTCAAATTTTACCGAACCGTCGGTAACATCATAAAAGCGCGGCAACAAATTAACGATGGTAGTTTTTCCACCACCTGAATTTCCCACAAAAGCAATAGTTGAACCGGCCTTAATATCAAGATTGATATTTTTTAAAACCTTTGTTCCCGGTACATACTCAAAATCAACATCTTCAAAGCTAATTCCTCGTTTGATTGCCGTTAACTTTTTGGCATTCGGTTTATCAATAATTTTTGGTTCAGAATTTATAATATCCAGAATACGTTCAATTGCCAAGAACGACACCTGTACATTATTGAAATTTTTGCCGATACCTTTGATTGGCGTATAGAGCAAAATCAAAGCAGTAATAAAAGATACAAAGTTTCCGGATGTAATTGTACCGTTTACGATTAAATAACTTCCGAAGCCGATAACGGCACCGACACCGATTGAAACGACAACATGCATCAAAGGTGTCATCCATCCGGTTTTTTGTACCATTTTTATGGTTAATTTGAACAGCGTAACCAAAATCTGATTAAATTTGTCATACATCATATTTTGCAAGTTATATGAAGCAATGGTTTTATTTCCGGCATAACTTTCATTATAATGCGTTAAAATGGTTGTAGATTTATCAATGGTATTTTTGATAATCCCTTTTATTCTGCGTCGAACTTGTGCCAATGGCATCAAAGCAAACAACAAAACAATAATTGCAATTATTGCCAGTTGCCACGAATTGTATATCAAAACAACGATTAGAGATAACGATGAGAAAAATCTTGAAACAAACAACTTTAAGTTGTCTAGAAGACCGGTGCAAGCTGTATCTGCATCGGTAGTAAAACGTTGAATAATATAACCGGAGGGGTTCTGGTCATAAAAAGCGGCATCAAATGACATTAGTTTTTTGAACAGCTTTCTTTTCAAATCGTGATTAATTTTTGTTCCTACCCAAGTATTAAGATACGTTGCCGTATAGTTCAAAAAGCCCTGTACGGTTGTAAAAGCGACAATTAAAAATGGTATATATATCGGCGAAGATGCTGATTTATCAACCAAAACATTATCCATATATGGTTTAAGAGCCAGAGCAATTACCGAATCAAGAGCCCCCACCGGAATACAAATTAAAATAGCCAACAACGCTCTTACCCAATATGGCTTAACAAAAGGCCACATCTCACGATAATGTTGTGTAAAATTAATTTCTTTACCTTCAAGTTCTTTATTTTTCATAATCGTTGCCTAAATAAAATGCATATATTTAAGAATTGCATACACAATAAATACTTCAACAATCAACATTGCCCAGAAAAAAGACTGATAACTGCGTTTTTTCGTTTTGTGATGAAAACACTTTTGCCCCAAAATAGCACCGCACCATCCGCCCATAAATTCGAGTGTATGTAATTGACTTTCAGGAATGCGTCGATTGCCGATTTTTGCGGCATGCTTATCAAATCCATAAGCCAAAAAAGTTGTTATGTTTATTGATATCAAATGCAATACAATAAACATCAACGCCACGCTTCTCCATTTTGTTATAAAGACAGGTAGCTGAATGTTTGAAAAATAAGCCGTTTCAATGTACCAAGCGGCCCCGATTACAATCAACATATGCAACATATAAAAGCCATTGCGTCGAAGAGGATTAATCAGTAATAACATACCGAGCATTACAGCCGCAATCATCAGAACCATATTACAATTTCCTTTATCAAAGTTGAGCAAACTATAAAACATAAAATTGATTTTTGCAACATTTGCTAAAATTTTGTTTGATAAGTAGCAAAAAAAAGATGAGATAAGATTCAAAATCATCTATGCTTAAAAACAAGTTATGAATGAGGATTGCAATCATGAAAAAAATAAGTCTTTTACTATCTTTATTGATGTTATTGACCGCGTGCCGCAGTAGTGCCGTTTTTGATGACAATAACGGCAATTCGTCAAAAAATCTTACTGCCCCACCGGCTAGCCTTGCTGAGCGCAAACCTCTTGTTAATCCCAAGAACGATAAACCTTTTGAGGAACCGACAGCTTCTGCCGAAAATAACTCGTCTGTTTCAGACGAAATTAAAGCCAATATAGATCGCAAAACTACAACTTCCAAGCCTGCCGATACCACATTTCATTTTGATGCGGCTTATTTGCAACGCTTATATCCTGTGTTGGTTTCTCGTACAACCAACAAAATGCTAAAATCTACATCAGCCATATATAACGCCAAAGGTGCGAGCACCCCGACAATGTATGTATCTTATCCCGAGAACGAAAATCCTTCAGTCGGTTTACCAAATTTAGAATATGCAAGCGAAATTGCAAAAGATATTATAACGTCGGCGCAAAGCTACTTGCTTGTCGATAGCAAACAATCAGCAGGTTATGTTTTGGATATTTCTCTTGCTCAAAACGAGAACTATGATCATAGTCGACCGATTTTATCCTGCCGTATGGTCCTAAAAAACGCAAACAATCAACAGGTTGGTACTTGGGTTGAAAGCTTAAGTCCGGTATCTAATGATGATCAAAGCTGGTGGTAAATGAGAATACGTTTTCCTTTATTATGTATTATCTGTTCTTTTATGGCGGTTAGTGTCCGAGCCGAGGACATAATCAAAATCTCGGGTACGGCATGCGAGCCTTATAATAACAATCAATCTAAAACCAGTATCAGAGTACGTGTTACTGATAAAGCAAGCTATAATGCGGTCAGCCAGATTTCTGAACTTTCTGACCTCAAATCACAAATGCTTGAACATGATTTTAATGTTATAGTTTATAACTTGGTTGATAATTACGTTCAAAATATGTCGGTTAAGAATACTAATCAAAGTGATGACGAGCTTTGCGTTGAAGTCACAGGCGCAATTCCTGCCGCGGATATAAGTACTGTTATTGCTGAGTATTCCCCGACCAATCCTGCTCCTGAATATGATTTTGGCAAGGCCAATGGCATTGAAGAAGAAAGCAACACCCCGTTTACGGAAGATAAACCGACAACAGCTGAAGTCATGTATAATGGACCAGATGATTTTGATACACTTCCTCCACCAAGCACAGCTCCGATAGCTTACCAAGAAGAGATTGAGGATTTATCCTCGGAACAACCGCTCAATGTTGCCATGATCTCTGAAACTCCGGAAGAGGAAATTCCGGTTGATAGCACAAATATTCCTGAAACTGATGAAGAACAAACCCGCAATGCACAAATTTATGTAGCCCCAGTTGAATTTACCAACAATACTCATTCTTCAAAACCGATTGACGTAGTCAAAAAACTTTTCAGCAATGATGATGTTTATACTGTCGTCGAAAGCTCTGATGATGCTGATTATATTATTACATCTAAAGTTCTAAAAGCAAAAATTGATCAGATTAATGACCAAACTCGTCGGTTACAAATGGTAATTTCTGCAGAACTCCAGACCAAAGGGGCTGATGCAACAGCTAGTGACTACCAAAACCGCTTTGTTTTGTTTGATAGTGACGAGAATGAACAAGAAGTAGCCATGAATTTACTGCGCAAATTATTATTTAAGTCCGGCAAAAAACTCTTTGCCCGAGTTGAGCAAAATGAACAAAAACACAAAAGAAGAGATTTTTTAACCCCTTCTATATAGAAGGATAGTCTTTTATATTTTTGCAGGAAAAACCCAAATTATAGATTCGCTTTACTTTTGAGGCATTGCAATAATCATTTATGCGTGCCTCAATATCATTTTTATATTTTTGCAAATTAAAATTGTAATTGCTAAAATACAAAACGATATCAACATCAGTAAAACCTCTGTTTACAAAACAATTAAAATTATACCCGCAGATTTCCTGCTTAAAATTTTCAAAAGCAATCTTTTGTATATTTGCAAAGTGTTCGGCATAGTTTGCATGTTGATACGTGTGAACAAATTGCTCCAACGCTTTAATCATCAAATTATCACGATTTGTTTGTACAATGCGTGACAGAGCTTCAAGATTTCCGGTCATTAAAGCAAAACGTATCATTTCCAAAGGAAAAAAAATCATGCCTTGCTCTACATTATTAAGGCGTGGTGTCAGCAATATTCCGGCCATTTCAGTCATTGCCAGATTAATCAAATCACTAACATACAGTTTTTCAAATTTAAGTCTTAGATTTCCGCCGATTTCCCACGTATGGCTAGCAACGGCACGTGCTTTTTGTTCTTGAGAACTCATAATTTGCAGATGAGTTTGCAAAACCATCAATTCGGTATTATTTGGATATTGCAATAACAAACGATCAGCTTCTGATACGGCTTGCAAAATTGCACTGGTATTATTGTATTTTAGAGCAAGAACTTTTTTATAAAGGTTATCAATTTGTTGCTGTGCCAAAGTATCGCTAAAATTAATGTTTTGCATTTTCCACTCCAAATAAAAATCTCTATAAATACAATAATAAGTATTTTTATTTTTGCCAACAAAAAACTTCTGTTCCTCGTGGAAACAGAAGTTTTTGTATTAGCAGTTGCCTTGTCGGCAGTTTACGGTTCCATGTCTTCATTAATAAGTTGTTGTATGGCTTCCTTCTCATTGGGGTCATATGCATTTTCATACATTGCACACAACTCATCAAGTGATAAATCACTAAGCTCTTGCTTAAAATACGCTACTTTTTGCGGATCCGTTTGTCTACTGCCTTGAGTAGTTTTATGTTTAGTATAAGACATGATAAAATGTTTAATAAAAATTAATTATATAATGTTAGCATAAACGTATAACACATATGTTGATATTGTAAAGGAAATTTTATGAAAATATTAACTCAATCTATCATCGCAACCGCTGTTTTAGCCATTTCTGCCAACATTTCCTATGCCGGAGAATGGAGTTTTGATGCTTTTGGCAAAACCAAAACACTTTATGGATATAGTGATTATAAACAACCTTCCGCTCATAACCAATCACATCACCACTTTCCGTCACGCATCAGCGGAAGCCTGATTGCGCAATATCAGTTTAATGAAGATTATCAAATAGGTGCATACGTAGATTTGTCATACGGTATTGACCAACAAATAAAAGATTACAACCATGGTTCATGGGGAGAGGAAGTTTACGGAATTTTTGATTCGCCATATGGTAAAATTATTTTGGGACAAAGCTATAATGCCGCCTATCAACTTGGTATAAGCGCTCCGTCTATAGAACTGTTAGGTGTTAACCAAAGTGATATTGTTAATTTTATTGCCAATCCTAACTGGCAACGCAATCACCGTGTTACTGGATATCGTACACTTAATTCTACTGACATCAACACCGACGGAACAGCCCCGAAAATTACATATATATCGCCTGAATTTAACAATGGCATGATGTTTGGCTTCTCATATGTTCCTGACAGTTATAGCCGCGACGGACTGATTAATCGCCGCGCTTCTTACAAAAACAAGGATGGTTATATTGCTTCCATTTACCATTCGGCAGATATTTTGGGTGTTACGATTTCAAGTTCACTTGGTGCGGCATATTTTGCAGATAATGACCAAGAAGTTTCCGCCGGACTTAATTTTTATCGTAAAGGTTGGACTTTTGGTGGCGGATTACGTCGCACATGGCTCAATCATCATGATGCCGAAATTAATCAGCCGATTCGCAAAAGTATAAATTACTTTGACGGTTACCGTGATGCTTGGGCTTACAATCTTGGCTTAAGTTACGAGTTTGGTCCGTTCAAAAGTGCTCTAACTTACTTTCATTCTAAAGCTGATGGGCATGACTATACAGACAAGATTATTCAATTTTCCAATTCTTATCAATACAACCGTAATCTCACGTTTTATCTTGCCGCAGCCCATGGCGATTTTGAGGGTACGACCAAAGCCGATAGTAACAAAGGATTTGCATATATTGCCGGTATTGGTATAAAATTTTAGGAGATCTATATGCCCAATATATTGCTTTTTTCATCGGAAAGTGATTTTGCTTTAGATTTAAAAGAGCAACTTGAACTCTATGCCACTGATTTTAATGTTTTCGATCAATGGTCCGACGATACTATTTTTGACGTTGCGGTGGTTGATGATCAGCCGCAAGCATTAGCTGATTTACAACAAAAACTTCGTCAGGCACCGATAATTTTTTTAAGCACCTCTGAAAACAATTTTGGAGATTCGGTAACTGTCATCACCAAACCTTTTCGTTTGGAAGATTTTCTCGATTTGGTTTTATCTTGCGTGAATCTGTTTGTTCATGGTCGTGATGGTCGTCTCAAAATTGGTAGCTACGTTCTCGATTCGTCTCAAAAAGAAATCAAAAATCTGAATACTCGTCAAAATATAAAATTGACTGAGCGTGAAGTTATGATTCTTAATTATATGTATAAGGCTCACCCCAAAATTGTTTCCAAATCGGAATTATTGTCAGAAGTTTGGGGATATAATCCTGATGCAACAACGCACACTGTCGAAACCCATATATATCGCCTGCGCCAAAAAGTTGAAGGACAAAGTCAAAATGCCATTATTTTAACGGAAGATGCCGGTTATAAATTAAATCTTTAATTCAACAATTACCGGAACATGGTCGGAAGGGCGTTCCTTGGCACGGAAATATTTGCAAATTTTTGTTCCGACTACCGCTGATGATAATTCGTTATCAATCCATATGTGATCAAGTCGTCTTCCTTTATTATTTGTTTGCCAGTTTGGATTGCGATAACTCCACCACGAATAAATTTTTTCCGATTCGGGATATATTTTTCTGACGGCATCAAAAAACTTACCTTTTTTGAAAAATCTATTCAGCTTCTCTACTTCAATAGGCGTGTGTGAAACAATCTGCATCAATGCTTTATGATTCCAAACGTCATTTTCAGACGGGGCGATATTAAAATCTCCGCATAACAACCGTGGTTTAATCCCTTTATTTGAGAAAAACTCGGTAGCTTCATCAACAAAATCTAATTTATAAGCAAAAGATGGATTGTTTTTTGCATCCGGCACATCTCCGCCTGCTGGCACATATATATTATGTACTTCAAATTTGTCATCAATAACCGCACTGATATGTCGGGCATCATCTCTGCCTACATGCGGATACTTATTTATATTGCTGAGGGGAGGTTTTGAGAGTATGGCGACTCCATTATATCCCGGTATGCTGTACAATGCTATATTTTCAAATCCGAGTTGTCGTATCTTATCAAAAGGAAAATCATCTTCCTTTGCCTTGACTTCTTGCAGGCAAATCACATCTGGCACTTCTCTTTTGCTCAATTCAGCCAAAAGAGGCAGTCGAATCCTTATGGAATTTACATTCCACGTTGCCAAGCGTAACATCAACGACCTTTTTTAAGCTTTATCGGATTTTTATTCTTACGGAACTTAAACAACGACTGATCGATAGGTTCATCTACCTTTGCGCTATATAGTGATACCGTAATTTCAACGCTTTGCGGATCAACAATTTTCCATTGCCTTAATTCAAACGGAGAATTATTAAACGTCAAAGTAATATTGCCGATATCACCTTTTTCTTTATAATCGAGAGTAATTACGGTTGTTCCTGCATCTTTATAAAAATCGACGACTTTAATATTTTTCCCGTCGATTTTGATATTATTGCCCAAAATAAGGCTGGCGGGAATATCGCTATAATCAATATTGCTTACCTGATCCAAATCTTTATCGTGATATACAATATAATCTCCATTACCGACAATTAAAACATTGGTTGGAGCAGCATATTCCATATGAATTTTATTAGGTTTTTGAATATAAATATTACCCTCGGCTACATTACCGTTGCTTGCATTTTGCACAAAACGAGCCTGAAGTGTTTTGACCGAATTAAGATAGTTCTCAACCTTTGTAATATCATTCTTGGTTTGAGCCTGGGCTTGTCCCAGAGTCGTAGCTAAAATTAAAGCTGTTACCCATAAAATCTTTTTCATATTTCACCTGCCTAAAATCATTACCCGAACAATGTAATAAACTTTTTTGCTTATTACAATATTTTTAAAGCAAATATACTTTCCTAATATATAAACGATATTTTTCTGCCTGTGGATTTTAATTATTTTTTAATAAAGGTTAATACGTTGATTCTGCACAATATTTTTATTTATTCACAAAATTATCCACGAGCCGTTTTTTTAAAATTCAGCTTTTATAGATAGATAGCTTTGTCAATACCCTAAATTGAAAATTTGCAACTTGGAAAAGAAGAATCTTTATTGCAATATAATGTCATGCAAGCAATACAACGATTTCCGGCTTGAAAATACATAATAAAAATTTTCTTGTGAATACTATATATAGTTTGTTTACTTTTTTTTAATACTAGATGTAGTATATCGGAAATCAAACAAACAAATCTTATAAAAAGGAAAAATAAATAAAATGTCTAACCACGAATACGAAGCATCTAAGGTTACCGAGAACGTAAAAATTGCCAATGTTACCAAGCGCGACGGCACCCTGGTTCCCTTTGACAGCGACAAAATCTTTAGTGCTATCCGCAAGGCTGGCGAATCCACAAAAGAATTTGGGGAACAGGAATGCTACCTGCTTACCGGTCAGGTTTTAAAAGTTTTAGAACACAAGTTTACCGATTCTCTCCCTTCAATTGAAAACATCCAGGATGTTGTGGAGCAGGTATTAATTTCTGCTAACTACTTTGCCACGGCCAAAGCTTACATTTTGTATCGTGATCAACGCTCTCGTGTTCGTAATGACAAGAAGATTGTGGTTGATGTCGAAAGCTCAATCAACGAATATCTGGAAAGACTTGATTGGCGTGTTAACGCCAATGCCAACCAAGGCTACTCGAACGGTGGTTTAATTTTGAATGTTTCCGGTAAAGTTACCGCCAACTACTGGCTCAGCCATGTTTATCCTGCAGCTGTTGGCGAGGCTCATCGCAACGGTGATATTCATATTCACGATTTGGATATGCTGGCTGCATATTGTGCCGGTTGGTCTCTCAAAAACTTGCTCCACGAAGGTTTCAACGGGGTTCCCGGTAAGGCTGAAGCCGGTCCGGCTAAACATATGTCAGCAGCCGTTGGTCAAATGGTTAACTTTATGGGCACTCTGCAAAACGAGTGGGCCGGAGCTCAGGCTTTTTCTTCGGTTGATACTTATCTTGCTCCTTACATTCGTGCTGATCACATGACTTATGAGCAGGTTGAGCAATGCTTTCAAGAGCTCATTTATAACTTGAACGTTCCTTCTCGTTGGGGTTCTCAGACACCATTTACCAACTTTACTTTTGACTGGGTATGTCCTGAAGACCTGCGCGATAAACACCCGATGATTGCCGGTGTTGAACAGCCGTTCACTTATGGAGAGTTAAAGCCTGAGATGGACATGATTAATAAAGCCTATATATCGATTATGATGAAAGGTGATATCAAAGGTCGTCCGTTTACCTTCCCAATTCCTACCTATAACATTACTCCTGATTTTCCGTGGGAAGATGAAAATACCGAATTGTTGTTTGAAATGACAGCCAAATACGGTTTGCCTTATTTCCAAAACTTTATCAATTCAGTCTTAAAGCCCGGTCAAATCCGTTCGATGTGTTGCCGTTTACAACTTGATTTGCGTGAACTATTGGCCAAAGGAAATGGCTTATTTGGTTCGGCTGAGCAGACTGGCTCCATCGGTGTTGTAACTTTCAACTGTGCTCGTTTAGGCTATGTTTATAAGAACAACGAAGCTGGCTTGTTTGCCCGTGTTGATGAGTTGATGAATATTGCCCGTACCTCACTCGAAATCAAACGCAAACTCATTCAACGTTTAATTGATGAGGGATTGTTCCCGTTCACCAAACGTTATCTTGGAACTTTGCGTAATCACTTCTCGACCATTGGTGTTAATGGCATCAATGAGATGATTGCCAACTTTACTGACGGCAAACATGATATCACAGATGAGTGGGGAATTGCTTTTGCCAAGAAGTTCTTGGATTATATCCGCGCCAAAATGGTTACCATTCAAGAAGAAACCGGCCATATGTACAACCTTGAAGCCACTCCGGCTGAAAGTGCTACTTATCGCTTTGCACGTGAAGACAAGAAGCGTTTTGCCGGTATTATCCAGGCCGGAACCCCCGAGAATCCTTATTATACAAACTCTTCACAATTGCCAGTAAGCTTTACCGATGACCCGTTTGAGGCATTGGAATTGCAAGCTGACCTACAATCAAAATATACCGGAGGTACCGTTCTCCACCTTTATATGGGACAGCGTATATCTTCGGCCAAGGTTTGCCGCGACATAGTAAAACGCGTGTTGACCAACTACCGTTTACCGTACATTACCATAACTCCGACTTTCTCC